>DYOH01000042.1 GCA_020720625.1 Acetofilamentum sp.
TTATAATCTATAGAAGTAATATCCTAAGGAACTTATTTTTAGCAGTATTTCAGCAACCCCTAATTAACTGAATATACTATTATTTTGTTTGAATCATAAATGCTTACATAGGGTCTGCTGAAAAAGTATTTAGTTCATTAAAGAGTGCATAGTAACAAAAAGTGCAAGAATCAAAAGCATAATATTTATTTTCAGTTAGGTATATTTTTCAATGAATAATTTGAAAATATGCTGAATTGGGTTGGTATATTGAGACAATGAGTAGCCGTAGCATTTATGCTACGGAATGCATGAATATATTATAATATGGGGCTTTAGCCAAAAATTTATTGATATTTTTTAGGCTAAAGCCGATTATTGATGTCAAATTTTACCGTAGCATAAATGCTACGGCTAATTATAAATATATCTCTTAAAAAAATACATGCTCACTATTAATTCTAAGTGCTTATTGTTGTAAATGAAGAATCAATGCATGAAAAACAGCAATATGCGTGAAAAACCTTGCATTGAAGTATCAAATATTTGATTTATAATATTGATTTAAAAATAATTATATATTTTTCAGCAGCCCCTACACAATTGTAAAGAATATAATGTATAAGTTTTTTTGATAAAATGTATCAAAAAAAAACCCAAAGCCAAAAACTTCGGGTTTAAATCAAAAATAAACTTCATTTTATCAATTATCCAGGCTATGCAACACAAGTCCGCTTCTGAGTTTAGGCTCAAACCAGGTTGTTTTCGGGGGCATAATATTTCCAGAATCAGCAATATCCATCAACTGCTGCATGCTCACCGGATAAAGCGCAAAAGCCACCTTCATTTCGCCACTATTCACGCGTTTTTCCAACTCAGCCAATCCTCTAATTCCACCAACAAAATCGATACGTGTTGAACGACGTAAGTCTTTGATATTTAGCAAAGGATCGAGTACCTGATTGGTAAGTATGGTAACATCCAACACAGCAATAGGATCATCGTTGTTAAAAGTACCTTCTTTTGCAGTAAGCGAATACCATTTACCTTCGAGAAACATTCCAAAGTTATGTAAATCCTTGGGTTTATATATATTCAGTCCCATCTCTTCTACCACAAAAGCACTCTCAAGTTTATTAATAAAATCGGCCGCAGACATACCGTTAAGGTCCTTTACTACACGATTATAGTCAATAATACTAAGCTGTGATGCAGGAAAATTTACAGAAAGAAAAAAGTTGTACTCTTCTTTTCCTGTATGTTTAGAATTATTCTTCTTTCTTTCGTTTCCAACTAAAGCAGCAGCAGCAGTTCTATGATGCCCGTCGGCCACATAAACAGCAGGAATCTCCAATTCAAATATTTTCTCAATCTCTTCAACTATGGACTCATCATTGATTATCCAAAAATGATGTCCCACACCATCGTCGGCAATAAAATCATAAACAGGATCAATTTTTACAGCTTCGGTGATGATATTATTAATACAAGCATGATCGGGAAAAGCAAAAAAAACAGGCTCAGCATTAAAACTGGTGTAACGCACATGATTCATGCGGTCTTCTTCCTTATCGGGACGGGTAAGTTCGTGTTTTTTTATAACACCATCCATGTAATCTGTTACGCCCGAAGCCCCCACTAAACCATATTGTCTACGCCCGTTCATAGTTTGGGCGTATACATAAAAGCAAGGCTTATCATCCTGAAAAAACACACCTTCGCTAATCAATTTCTGTAAATTCTCTTTAGCTTTATTGTACACCACCTCATCGTGCACATCCACATCCAAGGGCAAATCTACCTCTGGTTTTGTAACATGCAAAAACGAATGCGTATTTCCTTTAACTTCTTCGCGTGCTTCTTCTGAATTAAGAACATCATAAGGTCGCGAAGCAATTTTATCAACCAATTCGACTTTGGGTCTATATCCTTTAAAAGGTTTTAATATGGACATATCAAAATAATTTATTTATTTACCTGAAAAGTTGTATCGCCGTTTTCGAAAAATCTTACAATCTGATTAGCGGCAGCAATTCCGGCATTTACATTAGCTTCGGCAGTTTGCGCCCCCATTTTTTTGGGTGTGGCAAAATATCTGGCCGCAAAATCTCTACTTAGCTCAGCATTATTAGATGGCTCAATATCAGTAAGATAAATAAAATCTTTTCTTTCGCTAAACATTTTACTCAAAGCTTCCTCGTCTATTACCTCTTTGCGGGCAGTATTTATTAATGTTGCACCAAAAGGCATAATTTTTATTAACTGGTAGTTAATAGATTTTTTTGTTTTATCGTTAGCCGGAATATGTAAAGAAACATATTGACAAGTTTTGTAAAGCTCTTCCTCATTATCCACAGGAGTAACGTTGTAAGCTATCATTACTTCTTTTTTCACAAAAGGGTCGTAAGCAAATACTTTCATTCCAAAACCAAGAGCAATGCGGGCTACATTAACACCAACATTACCAAAAGCGTGTATGCCGATTTTTTTACCCATTAATTCGGTACCCGATTTACCGTCGTAGCGATTACGTGCCTGCATCAACATCATTCCAAAAACAAGTTCGGCCACCGCATTGGCATTTTGGCCGGGGGTATTCATAGCCACCACACCTTTAAGTTTTGCAGCAGCTAAGTCGATATTATCGTATCCGGCACCAGCTCTAACCACAATTTTTAATTTCCTGGCAGCTTCTAATACTTCGGCATCCACAATGTCGGAACGAATAATAATCGCATCCACATCGGCCACTGCTTCGAGCAATTGACTTTTCTCAGTATATTTTTCGAGCAATCTAAGTTCGTAGCCGGCTTTATCGCTCACACTTTTGATATTTCGTATGGCTGATAATGCAAAAGGTTTATCTGTAGCTACAAGTATTCTCTTCATAATGTGTTTTGTTTTAAAATAAATATAAAATGCATGTATAAAACAAAATATTCAATCCATTGGAAAAAGACCAATGGACTGAAATCTGAATATGATAAATTAATTTTTCTGAGTTTCAAATTCTTGCATCGCAGTAACCAATGCCTGAACGCTTTCGAGTTCGAGAGCATTGTAAAGAGATGCTCTAAAACCGCCAACCGAACGATGCCCTTTTATTCCGACCAAACCTCTGGCAGATGCAAATTTGCCAAATTCATCTTCGAATTCTTTAAACTCATCGTTTAAAACAAAGCAAACATTCATAATAGAACGATCTTCTTCCGCCACTGTACCGCGGAAAAGCTTATTTCTATCAATTTCGTTATAGAGAAGTTGCGCTTTCGCAATATTCAATTTTTCTATGGCAGCCACTCCTCCCATTTCCTTAATCCATTTAAGTGTTTGCACAGCTGTGTAAACCGGAATAACAGGCGGAGTATTATACATAGATTCTTTATCGATATGTGTCTTATAATTAAGCATTGTAGGAATCTTATGCTCAACTTTGCCTAAAATGTCGTTACGTACAATTGCAAATGTAACACCAGCTGGAGCCAGATTTTTCTGAGCACCACCATAGATAAGCGCATATTTAGAAACATCAACCGGGCGACTAAAAATATCGGAACTCATATCGGCAACCAATGGAACTTTGCAATCAAAATCTTCTCTGATTTCGGTACCAAATATAGTATTGTTAGTGGTTATATGGAAATAATCCACATCTTGAGGTACATCAAAATTCTTAGGAATATAAGAAAAATCTTTACCCCTTATTTCTACAACATCGCCAAACATTTTGGCCTCTTTAATGGCTTTCGACGACCATTCTCCAGTGTTCAGATAGGCAGCTTTCTTCTTCATCAAATTAAAAGGAACCATGGCAAATTGCAAGCTGGCGCCACCTCCAACAAAAATTACAGAATACCCATCGGGAATATTTAAAAGTTCTTTAAACAAACTTTCTGCTTCTGCCATCACAGCCACAAACTCTTTACTTCGGTGCGAAATGGAGGCCAAAGAAATGCCTGTTCCCGCAAAATCTTTCAAAGCTTCAATAGTGTTGTCGATTGCCATTTGGGGCAAGATGGCAGGACCGGCATAAAAATTATGTTTTTTCATAAGCCATTCAATTTTGTTGTAACAATTTAAAATTATTTTCTACAAATTTCTAAATATTTTTTTAAATTTAAATCATTTTTCGAATGATTTTCATCATAAAATTAGTATATTTATGTGAGTTTAAAACTTTTTCTTATACATTTTATGAATTCTTTCATTAATTTAAAGTATCCGCTCATTTTGGTACACGGATTGGGCATGCGCGACGATTTAAAAATGATTAAATATTGGGGAGATATACCGGAAAAACTGATGGAAAAAGGTATTGCAGTTTATCTCTCTAATCAAATGGCCTTTCATACCATTGAGTTTAATGCAGAATTATTGCGCGACAGAATTTTAGAGATTCTCAAAGAAACAAATAGCGAAAAAATAAATATTATTGCCCATTCGAAGGGTGGTATTGAATCGCGCTACATGATTTCGAAACTCGATATGGCTGATAAAGTTGCATCGCTCACAAGCATTGCTTCGCCGCACAGAGGCAGTTCGCTGGCAAATTGGGTTTTGGAGAAAGCAAACGAAAAAAACGCCCTTAGCTTCTCCGCAAAAATACTGAAATCTTTGGCTGTTTGGCAAGGCGATTCTTCGCCGGAGATACTGCCAGCATTTCGGCAAATGACTATCGAATGTATGCAGGATTTTAATAGCAGGGTTATGGATTCGCCAATGGTATATTATCAGAGTTATGGAGGAACAATTAACGGAAAACCTTATGGATTATGGGCCGATTTTAAGAAAAAAATAATAGAGGAATGCGAAGGAAAAAACGATGGTGTAGTTTCGCAAAAATCGTTTGAGTGGGCCAATTTCAGAGGAATTGTTAAATCATCAAAAGGAATGGACATTTCTCATTACGAGATAGTAGGCCTAACGCATTTTACAGACTTTGATGCTGCCGAATTCTATACCAAAATAGTAATAGAACTAGGCGAAATGGGGTTTTAAGAAAAAAGAATAAACAAAAAGCTGTTCAGAAGGTTCTGAACAGCTTTTTTGTTTGCAAGCCCAAATGGCTTTATAAATTTAAATTAAGCTTTTACGGGAGTTTGTGTTTTAGTGCCTTTGGTTTTATCTTCCACTTTAGGATCTTTTACTGTATCAAAAACCAAAGGAGTAGCAATAAAAAGCGATGAATATGTACCCACAGTGATACCTACTAACATGGCAAAAACAAAGCCTCTGATAACTTCACCACCAAAGATAAAAATCACCAAAAGAACAACCAATGTAGTAATTGATGTATTGAAAGTACGGCTCAGTGTGCTATTTAAAGCCTCGTTGTATAAGCCATATCTTTCCCTTTTGGGATGTAAAGTTATGTACTCTCTGATACGGTCGAAAACAATCACCGTATCGTTTACAGAGTATCCCACCACGGTTAAAATTGCAGCAATAAATGCCTGGTCTATTTCCAAAGAAAATGGCATAAATCCATAAAGAATAGAGAAAAGTCCCATTACTATCAATACGTCGTGTGCAAGAGCAGCCACAGCGCCTAAACCATACTGCCAGTTCTTGAATCGAATAAGAATGTAGAAAAACATAAATATCAATGCAATAATAATTGCTTCGATGGCCTGCACTTTAATATCGTCGGCAATAGTAGGTCCAACTTTCTGCGAACTCATACGGTAATCCGATAAAAATACATCTTCAGTTACATTTTCACCCAAAATTGGTTTCAAACCTAAGAAAAGCGCACTCTCCACTCTCTGATCCACATCTTCCCCATCTTCGTCGATTAAATAATCTGTTGTAATTTTAACCTGATTATTCTCGCCATAAACTTTAACCTCTGGTGCACCATCAAGTGTAACTGCCAGCGCTTTGGCCACATCGTTCACTACCACTTCATTTTCAAAGCGAACTACATAAGTACGTCCTCCTTTGAAATCAACGCCAAGATTTAATCCTTTAAATATCAAGGAAACTACACCAAGCAGAATGATGGTAGACGAAATAATGTAAAACAGTTTTCTCTTACTTAAAAAGTCAATATTTAGGTTTTTGAAAGCACCCTCTGTAAATTTGGTAGAGAACGAAATTTCTTGTTTTTTAGCTAACCATGCCTCAAAAATAATTCTGGTAATAAAAATAGCCGTAAACAAAGAACTCAAAATACCAATAACCAGCGTTGTAGCAAAACCTTTAATAGGACCTGTTCCGAAAACATACAGAATAATACCAGTCATCAAAGTTGTAACGTTAGCATCGATAATGGCCGAATAAGCATTGCTGTAACCATCTTTCACCGCCAGTTTAAGGCCTTTTCCTCCGTATAGTTCTTCACGAATACGCTCAAAAATTAGTACGTTTGCATCTACCGACATACCAATGGTAAGCACAATACCGGCAATACCAGGCAGTGTAAGTACCGCACCGAGAGAAGCAAGAATACCAATAATGAAAAGTAAATTTACCAATAGAGCGAGGTTTGCGGCAATACCGGATTTATTATAATAGAACAACATGTAAATCAATACAATAATAAATGCAAAGGCAAAAGAAGAAAGACCTTTATCAATGGCTTCCTGACCAAGTGATGGTCCTACAATTTCTTCTTCGATAATACGCGCCGGAGCAGGTAATTTACCTGATTTCAGAACGTTTGCAAGGTCGTTTGCTTCTGCGATGGTAAAATTACCGGTAATAGAAGAACTACCACCCTTAATTTCGTTTTGAACCACAGGATAAGAATACACAAATCCATCGAGCACAATTGCCACTTGTTTACCAATATTATCCTTTGTAATTCGTGCCCAGGTTTTAGCCCCTAAAGAGTTCATGGTCATGCTAACTTCAGCGAAAGCCTGATTATTTCCAAAATCGGCACGGGCATTTGTTACCACATCGCCATCGAGGGCTGGTTTTCCTTCGCGACCCGAAGCTTTAATAGCCACCAACCTGTGATAAATACCGGCTCCTTCGGCATCCACAGCTTTATATTCCCACATAAAACGTAAATTTCTGGGGAACAATTGGCGAATCTGAGATTTATTTAGGTATTCCATTACAATAGCAGTATCCTTCCAATGCGAAGTACCCACAGCAGCACCTTCTATGGCCTGGCCTTGCTGAGTTACATTAGGATATAAAATGGCAAATAATGGATTCTGTTGATTAAATTCGTCTCTGGTTTCAGGTTTTACCTGGTTTAATGAATCTTTTGCTTCGTCAATGTTTTCGAGCAAAGATTGAGTTTGTGAGGCAGAATCTAACACCAAAGTGCTATCTTGAGCCTCCGTCTTAAAATCAAGAATATTTTTCAACCCGTCGTTTGCCTGTTGCAAGTATGAAATTACTTCCTGGTTATCGTAAGTTTCCCAGAACTGAAGATTGGCAGTACCTTGTAAAAGTTTACGAACACGCTCAGGATCTTTAATGCCTGGCAATTCTACCAAAATACGACCTGAATTTTCCAAACGCTGAATATTCGGTTGAGTAACACCAAAACGGTCAATACGATTACGTATTACGTTAAAAGAGTTTGCAATAGCCGACTCCGATTCTTCTTTAAGAACTTTAAGCACATCATCGTTTGTACTGTTGTAGTTAATTCTGTCTTTTAAATCAAGGGTTTGAAAAAAAGAAGCCAATTTACCATCGGGAGTGGTTTCTTCAAAAGCTTCGCCAAAGAGGGTAAGAAAATCTTCCTGACTGTCTTTTTTTCTTTCTTTGGCCAAATTAATAGCCTGCAAAAAGGCCGGATCATCATTATAATCAGATAATGCTCTGATCAGATCGGCTATAGAAACTTCAAGCATCACGTTCATACCACCTCTTAAATCCAAACCAAGATTTAATTCTTTCTCCTGAACTTCCTTGAAGTTAAATTTTTGTAACCATAAGAAATTATAAACCGTTTGACCGCTTATGGAATCCAGATACTGAACCTCTTTCATGCGATTGCCAGCGGCATATTCTACGGCATCACTTTTTACACTGGAACTCACCCATGTAAACGAAAGTTGGTAAATACTTACCAACGTAAATAACACAGCTATTAGCTGAATAGCTCCTTTGTTCTGCATTTGTCTAACTTTTAATACTTTAACTATATAATTAGGCTAAAAACCTCTTTAAACAGGCTGCAAATATAGATTATTTTTTTAAAATAATTAACAAGTTTTGAATAATCTAAGCTAAGTATGAAGGTAAAATTATCTCCCTTTTGTCGGATTCCATTGTAATCTGCTGAGTTTGGTAATTTATTAGGGCATTTACCTGCAGCAAAAAATCATTACCTAATATGCCAAAAACATTTTTATAGCCGGAAAACATAAAAATTTCTCTGATAGAAAACATATCCAACGACGGAAAAATTTGATTTTCGAAAAAAAAATCACCAATCGAAATATGCGTTATCCGAGCAAAAGAAATTTGAATATTTTGATCTGCCACTCCGAGCGAATAAAATAAATTCTGAAACTTGTTTAGCGAATAAGCTTTTTCCTGATATGATGTGTATAAAGCTCCGGAAATAACAGATGTATCTAAAACAGTATTGGAAGCTCCTGTATCGATAATAAAATAATACTTTTGACTATTTACTTTACAAGGTAATAACAAATGTACCCCAAATTGTTGGGTCTTTACTAAATCAAAAAATAGTATTTGTTTCATTTGAGAACATTTTTACTTAAGTTAAATCGGAGCAACCCGATTTTAGCAAAATATGCAAACATCTTTTATCGTAATACAAAAAAACTACGTTAAGTACATCGTCGATCACAGAATTTTCGCTATCTCCGGTATCGTTCCATTTCTGCTAACTTCTATATTTCGGGGTTTGCTTCATTCTGCACAAATAATAGCATGAATAATTCAGAGCACGTATTTTTTTTTGCAAAACGAACACCAAAAGTAGGTCAAATTTTAAAGAAAAAAAGAAAGAAAATAAAAAACAAAACTTTTAAAATGACACAAAATAGCAGAAGAATCTCAAAATTAAAAATGATATTCCTTAGTTTTTGTAACAAATTGATATTTTTCTAAACATAAAAAATGTATGAGAAATAGTCTTTATATTTGTGCTATAAAAAATTGAAGCTATGACAAATTATGGATTTAAAGTTCCGGTTCCAAAGAATGAGCAGGTATTAAGCTATGCCCCCGGTACGCCCGAGCGCGCAGAAATTATCAGCATGATAGAAAAGATGCGCTCCGATGTAGTAGATATCCCGATGATTATCAATGGCAAAGAAATCAGAACAGAAAACAAAATTGCAGTTCATCCGCCACACGATATCAAGCATACTTTGGGCTATTTCTACAGAGGAGGTGCCGAACATGTGCAAATGGCCATAGATGCAGCTTTAGCAGCTAAAGACAGATGGGCAAATTTATCGTGGGAACATAGAGCCTCTATTTTTCTAAAAATGGCAGATTTACTGCTTGGCCCTTATAGAGCCAAAATGAATGCAGCTACAATGCTCGGACAATCAAAAACTGTTCATCAGGCCGAGATTGATGCAGCTTGCGAATTAGCCGACTTTTTCCGTTTCAATGTAAAATACATGACCGAAATATTCGAGAGTCAACCGGATTCTGATAAAGGCATGTGGAATAGACTCGAATATCGACCATTAGAAGGATTTGTATTTGCCTTAACGCCCTTTAACTTTACCTCCATAGCCGGTAACCTGCCAACAGCACCTGCTTTAATGGGAAATACTGTCGTTTGGAAAGTATCAAATACCCAGGTTTATTCCGCAAAAGTATTGATGGAAATATTCATGGAAGCAGGATTGCCTGCAGGCGTTATCAATTTGGTTTTTGTATCGGGCCCGGCAGCAGGAAATGTAATTTTCACCCACCGCATGTTTGCCGGTATTCATTTTACAGGTTCAACTTCTGTATTTCAACAAATTTGGAATCAAATAGGCAGCAATATCAAAAACTATAAAAGCTACCCACGCATTGTAGGCGAAACAGGAGGAAAAGACTTTGTTTTGATGCATGAATCCGCTAATTGTGTTGAAGTAGCTACAGCACTAACAAGAGGTGCATTCGAATATCAGGGACAAAAATGCTCTGCCGCATCGAGAGCCTATATCCCTAACAACAAATGGGATATGGTAAAAAAAGAACTCGTTGACGATTTAAAAACCGTTAAAGTGGGTAAAATCGAAGATTTTTCCGTTTTCATGGGCGCTGTTATCGACGAGGCTTCATTCGACAAACTAGCCAGTTTTATCGACAACGCCAAAGCATCTGAAAATGCCGAAATTGTTTTTGGTGGAAATTACGATAAATCGGAAGGCTATTTTATTGAACCTACAGTTATTCTTACCACAGATCCACATTACGAAACCATGGAAGAAGAGTTGTTTGGCCCGGTACTTACCATTTATGTTTACGACCACACAAAATGGAACGAAACGCTTGAAATACTGGATAATACTTCAATATATGCTCTTACAGGCGCTATTTTCGCCAAAGACAGATATGTAATAGAAGAGGCTACACGTAAACTATCAAATGCCGCCGGAAACTTCTATATCAACGACAAACCCACAGGTGCAGTGGTAAATCAGCAGCCGTTTGGCGGCGCAAGAGGTTCGGGAACAAACGACAAAGCCGGTTCGGTACTCAATCTAATTCGCTGGACACAACCTCGCACAATAAAAGAAAATTTTGTTCCACCAACAAGCTACGAATATCCGTTTATGAAATAACAAAGCAAGCAAACAAATAGTTGAAACACCTGAGAGGCCGATTATCGGCCTCTTTTTTTTGTGGCAGATTTTTTTCCCGGTTTGAACAAATCAAATACATTTTGAAAAAAAGTTTTCTTCTCTGCCAGCTTTTTTTTTCCGGTTTTGCTAATGCTTACGTTTTCCGGTTTTATCATACTAATAGGTTTTGACTTTGTTCCGCCGGTTTTTAAATCGCCGGTTAATACCAAAGCCTGGCTATATCCACAGACAGTGCATTTTGCGGTAGCCGCATTTTTATATTTATCGGCCACTGGTTTTATCATTGCAAATTGGTGTATCTTAAAACTGGTGGTAGTATTGCATTTATTACAGAAAAAGTCGTGATAGAAATCACCGCTAATAGATTTCGATTTTGCCATACATGATTAATTAAAGTTAGGATTCAAAAATAACAAATATTTTTCATTTTTGACCCGGAAAATTTCCCAGGGTGAGTATTTCGTCGTTCATAGAATTTTCTCCACTATCGATAGCTTTCAGAACTAAAATTTAAGGCACTTTGTTTAAAAAATTATTCGCATGTACTGCCCTGAAATAATATTTAGCTTAACCCAGTCGAAAATGCTAAACCGGGAAGGCATCACAAAGTGATAATATTCCATCGTTATTCATAAACTGAAATGTTTATAAATAACGATAGATAAGATATAATTCAAGCATAATAATATTTTTTTGTCTCAATAGAAAACCTTTAACATGAAATGCCAATCAAGAAGAAGTAAAGTTATTGCATTCAGGCTCTGCCAAAAAAGCAACAATATATTGTTTAACAACTACTTACAAGCAACATTTGTTTATCAAGTGTAAGTTTTTTTATATAAATAGGTCAAAAAGCTTGCACCAAATTTTGATGCCGATTTTTTTCGCTTAAAATGGATTAATTCTTAAAATTTTAAGCCTGTTTCTATATTTTCATGTAAAAAAAAGCCTAAAATAGCCTTTAAATAGTGTCGTATTAGATTTGTTTGACTAATTCAGCCGAGACTATTAAGTTTTTGGTGCTCTCTTAAAAAAAACCTAATCATAGTTAAATGCTCAAAATTGAGTGAAACATTTTGACATTAACTTTGTAATAAAAAAAAACAATTTATTCTATCTTTCTCTCGTTAACACCTTAACTACTAAGAAGTAAGAATAAATTGTTTTAATAGCTTTATAGCTGTTTGTGGAGCCGGAGGGAATCGAACCCTCGTCCAAACATGCCACCAGAGGGCTTTCTACATGCTTATCTTTTTATTGCTTTTCGACCGGCATCTGGGAAAAAGCACCCGAATGCAAGCTTAGCTTCTGATTTTCGCCGATTTACCAAAGCAACAAAGCGGCTAGTTCAAAAATGACTGCACTCCTGAATCGGATCGGCTTTGAACAGGCCTCCGAGGAATGTCTTGTTCCAATGCCTGGCAAAGGAATTAAGCTATATCTACTATACTTCGATTAAGCGGCAAGAGCGTAAGTATTTTCGCCAATTAATTTTTTGTAACCTTTTTTACGGAATTTATTACGTGTCCCGGCATGCTTACCAACCAATTAACCTGCTGTCAAATCCATGTCGACCCCTTTGGGAAATGGACTACAAATGTAGTTATTTTTTTGATATTAAGCAATTTTTTTTTATCCGAACTAGCCTGAATTATTCTGAACTATTGATTTTCAAGGAATTGATACTAAAAATAGTACAAACCAGTATCTGCAATCAGAATGTTTTCCCATTTGCTATAAATCCCAAAACTTTGGTTTCGGCACTAGTTCAGTTAAAAATTTTGATACCCAAAATGAAAGCTGCACTAATTCGGTATCCGGCATTTAGATTTATCCACTGAAATATTTATGAAAACCGCAGCTTAGTTTTTGCCGGTGTGCTGCACATGGGCTTTAATACTTTGTATAAGCTGTTTAATTTTAGAATCCTCTGCCAAATAATCGGAAGAAATTTGGTCGGCTATGGCCAAATGAAATAAGGCATGTGTAAATTCGGATCTTTCAAAATAGATTTTAGAGATAAAATATTCAGCATCGAAAAGTTCGTCCCAATTTTGATCGATATTAAACAATTCGGAAGATTTTTTTAGATACTTAATGGCTAAGTCGGAGTAATGAAGTTCGTAAAGCAGATTGGCCAGATTAAAATAACATTCAGCAGCAGCAGTAAAGTTTTGATCAGATGTGTAAATGTCGGCAGCAGCAGAGTAATAATACATAGCCCTTTCGTGCTGCAATTTATAACCGGCCAGCTTTGCGTACTGAAACTGAAGCCCAGCTTGTGATTGCTGATCTTTGATACTTTCGGCCAGTTGCAAAGCCTTTTCAAGTATCACTTCGGCATCTGCATACTGAGAAGTTTCGAGCAAAATAGCAATCATATTCTCGTAATGATTTATCACGTTGTACTTTTTTCCAATTTTAGAATCGAAAAGGATAGCCTTCTCGTAATACTCCAATGCCCGGGATAAATCACCCTGCCTTTGTGCTACCTGCGCCAAATTACTAAAATTCATAGCAATAGCATCGCTAATAAGCTTTTTCTGATTTATTTTCAAGGCTTTCTCATAAAATTCGCGCGCTTTTACAAGATTACCAATTTCGAGTTTTAAATTTCCCAGATTATTTAAAATGGCTGCCAGCATAACCTCATCGTTAATAGTTTGGAGCAATTCGAGGGTCTTTACATAATACCGAAAAGCGGATCTAAGATTTCCAAGCTTTTGAAAAGCATTACCGAGATTATTGTAAGAATTGGCCATGCCATAATTATCGTGTAGTTTAATTTCGAGAGAAAGAGCCTTTTCGTAATAATTAATGGCTTCCTTAAAATCGGATTTATAGAAATAATAATTACCCATATTATTATAGGTAAGCATAATACCTCGATAAATTTCTGATTTTTGAAATATTTTAAGGGCATGCAAATAAAGCTTGTAAGCCTGTTCAAACTCATTAAACTCGAGCAAAATATTGGCAAAGTTATTCATCGAAAGCGCAAAAAGGTATTCGTTTTCCGATTTAACACTTAGCTCAATAGCTTGCCTATAAGCATCGAAAGCCAACATGAAGTTGTTATCGAACTCGTAGGCAGTCCCTAAATTAAAAAGTGCCTGAATCCTAATGGTTTTATTTTCAAGAGTCTGACTTTTCTGAAGAGCATCGTTTAAAGTTTCAAAACCTTGAGCCGTTTTAGCCCGATAACATTCGGCAATACCTTTTTGGCTAAGAACCTTCACAAGTAACTCCAAATCAGAACTATAGTCGAGTAAATCGCAAGCCTTTGAAATAGCATCAAAGGCATTTTCATGATCACCCTGATGCCTGAAAGATAATGAATAGTTTAACCAAGCTTCGGCTTTTAATGCCGAATCATCGGTTTGCAGGGCTATATTCAGATTATCCTTACAAAGGCTCATTGCTTCGGAATATTTTCCGGTAGCTAAAAGCAGTTGAGCCTTAATGAAACAAGCTCTTACGAAAATATCAGGTTTTTCTTTGGCACATCTATCTTCCATTTGGGCAAGTGCCCAATTAGCCGCCTTAAACCTGCCGTTAACAAAATATACTTCGGCCAGAAACCGCATTATATCAATGTACTGAGAATCATCTAAATTACTAATATTAAACAAATTAGATTCCAGCAGTGATTGTATTTGTTTAAAAGAGCCGCATTTTCTTAAATAAGTCGACGAAAAAAGCAGATACGAGTAAAGCATATCTTTATTAGCCATAAAATCTATTTCATCGGCGTATTTTACAATCTGAGCAAACAAACTTGACATGTCCTTAGCCGAAGCACCAGCGATGGCCTCATTTCCAGATTCCAACAGTGATGCAAACAAAGGGGATTTATATTTCAGTTCTACATTCACAACAAAATTCTTTTTTTCAATTTACTAAAAAAATCTTAGACAAAAAATTTAGACGGCCATTTTTTTTATTTTTTTATAAAAAAATACCAAAATATCTTTAATGTACATAAATTAATGTATATCAAAAGATTAATAAAAATATAAGGTAGAAAAACATGAATTTAGGTATTCGTAATCCCCAAAAAATAGCTATAAATTGGGATTGTGCAGAGAGCAAATAGAAGGTAATATTGTAACTTGAAGATTATAAAAAATGACATTAGCAGAACTTAAAGATAACGAGAGTGCAATCATCACAAAAGTAAAAGGATTAGGAGCTTTTCGCAAGCGAGTAACCGAAATGGGGTTTGTAAAGGGAAAAACCATCAGAACCATTAAAGCTGCACCCTTAAAAGACCCGATACAATATTCGATTATGGACTATGAGGTTTCGCTGCGAAAAAGTGAAGCCCAAATGATTGAAATAGTTACCGAAAGTGAAGTAAATCATGCCATAGCACCCGAAATGGCCAATGTACGCACCGATGAAATAATGCGTAAAAAAGCCATTGAAAAAGGAAAAACCATTCATGTAGCTTTGGTGGGAAATCCAAATTCGGGAAAAACAAGCTTTTTTAATGTCGCTTCAAAATCACAAGAACATGTTGGTAATTATAGTGGAGTAACTGTAGATGCTAAAACAAGCAGTTTTAAATACAAATCTTATCGATTAAATATAACCGACTTGCCAGGTACTTATTCTTTATCGGCCTACACACCCGAGGAATTATTCGTAAGAAGACACATACTAGAGGCCTCGCCCGATGTAATAATCAATGTGGTAGATGCTTCCAATTTAGAGCGAAATATGTATTTAAGCACACAATTAATCGACATGGACGTTAAAATTGTAATGGCGCTTAATATGTACGACGAATTGCAAAAAAATGCTACATCGCTCGATTTTATTAAGCTAGGTTCAATGATTGGCTGCCCAATCATCCCCACAGTAAGCTCCAAAGGAACAGGCATTTACAATGTACTCGATCGTGTTATTGATGTTTTTGAAGACAGAAGCGAAGTTCAACGCTTTGTTCGCATAGACTATGGGCCAAATTTAGAGTTGGCCATAGAAGAAATAACCAAAGAATTGAATCATTACCCTGCATTTTTTACCCAGGTTTCGCCACGCTTTGCGGCATTGAAAATCCTAGAAAAAGATGCAGATATTGAAAAAGAATATCGAAAATATCAGTTATCGGGAAAAACAATAAAAAAGCTTAACGAAACTAAATTACATACAGAACAAAGAGTTTCGGAGGACATTGAGTCTTACATTGCTGATTCGCGTTATGGTTTTATTGCCGGGGCATTAAAACAAACTCTCAAAAAATCGCCAATAAGCAGGCGACGAAAAACAGACATGATTGACAATGTGCTAACAAACAAGGCATTGGGATTTCCCTTGTTTTTGTTTTTTATGTGGCTAATGTTTCAATCGACTTTTACTTTAGGCGAATTTCCAATGAACTGGATAGATTCTGGCATTGTCGCGCTAAGCGAATTAATAAATATTTACATGCCCGAGGGCATGCTCAAAGACCTGATTATTGACGGAATTATTGGTGGCGTTGGGGGGGTAATTATTTTTCTGCCCAATATTCTGATTTTGTTCTTCTTTATATCGGTAATGGAAGATACCGGATATATGGCCAGAGCAGCATTTATTATGGATAAAATAATGAACAAATTCGGTCTGCATGGCAAATCATTTATTCCATTAATTATGGGTTTTGGATGCAATGTACCAGCCATTATGGCCACCCGCACCCTCGAAAACTGGAAAGACCGAATGCTTACCATGCTAATAAATCCGTTTATGTCGTGCAGCGCCCGTTTACCAGTGCATTTATTAATTATCAGTGCTTTTTTTCCTAATAATAAAGGGCTGATTTTGTTCGGTGTATATATGTTTGGAATTATTGTAGCAGGCATAGTGGCCCTTTTATTTAAAAATACCCTTTTTAGAGGCAAAGAAGCACCTTTTGTAATGGAACTCCCACCATACAGAATGCCCACTCTTCGCTCAGGATTGCACCACATGTGGTTTAAAGCAAAAGAGTATATCTACAAAATGGGCGGTATCATCTTAGTTGCATCCATCATCATTTGGGCAATGGGCTATTTTCCGCGTCAGCCAAAAGGGATTGAATTGTACGAACAGCAGATAAATGTGTTAAAACAGAGCATTCAGCAGGGCAAGCATTCAGATTTAGAAGAACTTAAAGCGCAAAAGGAACGAGAGATGGAAGCTTTCCGCCAAGAAAATTCCTTTATCGGAAAAATGGGACATGCATTTGCCCCAATTTTGCAACCCTTGGGTTTCGATTGGAAAATGAGTGTAAGCATTCTTACCGGCATTGTTGCTAAAGAAATTGTAGTAAGCACCATGGGCGTTTTATATCAAGTAGACGAGGCAGATGATGAACATTCGAGTTTGGCACAAAAAATAAAAAACGAAAAATATACAAGTGGCTCCAAAAAAGGCGAGCTTGTGATGGACAAAATTGTGGCCCTTTCGTTTATCGCTTTTATTTTACTCTACTTTCCTTGTATTGCAGTAATTGCAGCCATTAAAAGAGAATCGGGTTCCTGGAAATGGGCTGCATTTACTGTTCTTTACACAACCGGCATTGCTTATTTTATAGCACTAATAATAAATCAAATAGGACATATAATCGTTTAAATTATGATACAGGAAATAATTACTTACATTATTATAGCACTTGCATTGGCTAAAACGTTTAATGGTTTGTACAAGTTTTTCTTTGTAAAAAAGAAATCAGCTTGCGGATGTTCGGGCGGTGCATGTCATTCTTCGGAATGGAATCAGGTGCAGCATCAGGTAAAAATAAACACTCAAATGCTCAAAAAATCAGCATAAAATAATTTAAACCAACATAACATGCGAAAAATTTTTATTGCCACATTACTCTTTGGAGTGATGTACCAGATTTCTTATGCTCAAATTGGCGGTTTATCGGCCGGAAAATTGAGAACTTTCGGCACAGCCACTGTGCCCGTGAACGCCATTGAATTTGAACCTTCTCTCGGTATTTGTATGTACAAAAGTGCTTTCTCTCAACACGGCGATTTATATCCGGCTTTTGACAACAAAGACAGTCTGAGTTTTGAAAATCAGCTGGCATTTCGGTTTAGCTACGGATTATTCAAAAATGCAGAGATAGGCGTTCTTGTGCCACAAGATGTATCGGCCTTACAAACAGGGATTAAGTATAAAATTTTTGCCCATAATAAGTCATCTTTCGGTCTGATGGGCGGTTTAAACCTGGCTTTTAATAACCGGATACATAAAGATGAAATTATGGCCTATTCCAGTGGTTTGATATACAGTTTTGATGGCAATTTTTTACTGGATATGAACGCCCAGATGCAACGTTCCATTACTTCTGATAATGCAAACAGCCATAATCATTATTATTTTAGTGCTGATGCAGGTTATTATCTAAAAAACAATATTCAGCTGGTTAGCGGATTGTATTTTCATCAGAATAAATATCCGAGTGCAGAAGATAATCAGCAATCGCTTACATTTATGCCCGGAATTACCATAGAGAAAGCCGAAAATTTTATATTGGTACTGAATTACTCTTGCGATATTTTCGGAAAAAATATTCAACAAGCACATGGCCTTGGAATTGCTCTTATCATTATGATTGATTGATGTTTTGATGGAGAATTTTTGAAAGTATTTTGTTATTTAAATCCTGATGCATATAAAAACCGGAAAATTCATAAAATTCTCCGATTTAAATACGCATCAAAAAAAAACTTAACGGATTAATGATAATTTATAAATTCTTTTTTTTTAATGATTTGATGACTTATTGCTCAACCCAATCGATTCTTGCGACTATATCGCTTGGAGTATAATGTTTTCTAAAGTTTTACTCACTTTTTCCGAAAGTTCTTTAATATTTTGACCAGGAAAAATTTGATCGAGTCTTTCTACGTCCGTGCGCATAAAAAGTACTTTAATACTTCCATCTTCGTCTTGATATACATTGATATCCTTGGGCATCAGACAAACCATACGCTTGTCAACAGAAATTGCATGGTGCGACATGTGAGGGTTGCATAATTGTACAATATCAATTGGCTTGCTCTCTTTTCCAATGGAATTGAATTTCTTTTGCATATCAATTACACTAATTATCGAGAATCCGTTATTTTCAACAGATTTTTTAAGATCATCCATAAATGTTTTGTAAGATTTACGACTCTCTTGAATAAAGAATGCTTCTGTTTTCATTTTTACTACATTTTAAAATAATTATTAAATTTACTATCCATAACTACTTATTTATCAATTCATCTAACGAAAATAAAATTTTGTAACAAATCATTTATTATTTTTTTGCATAACTTAAACTGCATTATTCATAAACTTTTTTTTGATGAATCTGAATGTAAGCCCCCCGGCCAAGTGAAGCAGGAAAAAACTCAATGAACATCAAAGCCCGCACCTGATGTATTTTTCTGGGAAAAGCATTTTGCGATTTTTTTCTATAATATAATTCTTGCTTATAGTTTTAAGAAATGCAAAGATAATGAAAAATTAAATTAATTAGGTATGTAAATTTATCAATGAATAATTATTTTTAAGCTAGCATTTTGGGTGATACCACTTAAAACTCTCATCTTAAAAACATTAACAGGCTAAAATAAATGCATTTTCCCAATTTCTGCAAAATTTGGTAATCGAGGAAAGTAAAAAAACTTTACTATTTTTAGAGGAAACCAATATCGTTGGATCTTTTTAGACACAACAAAAAGTGGCCAAAGCTTTTAAAACTTTGGCCAGATTTATTTTAGAAACGATTTATTCTAAAGTCGATTTATTTTACCATAAATTTCACTGAATAAATCCCATTAGAGTGCACGATTTGTGCTACATAAATACCTGAATTTAATACAGATGTATTTATAGCAGCTCTGGCGTATTCATATTGCACCTGAATATTTTTTTGCGTTCCGTCCAGGGCAAAAATCCTTATCTCGCTAATATCAGTTGATGTGTAGTCGATATACATGCAACCATTGGCCGGATTGGGATACACAAGAAATCTTAAACTTCCTTGCAACTCTTCAACACCGGTTGTAATATCAGGCGTTTCTAATTGCACATCGGTATAAATTTTATATTCACCGCCCATCAATTCAAGCGTATGTTCAGGGCTTGCAACAGAAATCGAAGTACCGCTCATATAATCGTACCAAGTTCCAGTAGCAGGAAAGCTTGATTTAATTGACTGATTATCTATAGAATAGTTACCAATCAGCATTACATTCATATTAGCACTTCTAAGTTTAACAATTTTGGCAGCACCGCTAACACTCAACTCGAAATCGTTGGTTGAAAACACGTCATTTTCTTTTCTTAACTTGTTAATAGCAGCATAAACATCGTAAAGGTGTTTGCGTGAATTATCGTCGTAATACTCCCATTTAACAGGCTTGCGTCCAACCCTGCCATTATACTCGATGCTATAATCATAGCCCAATTCACCAAATTGCCAAATCATTTTAGGTCCGGGCACAGTAAGCAAAAAAGCCGCCGTAAGCTCAGCCCGAGGCAAAGCCAACCACAAATTATTAGCTAAATAATCATCGCCATATTTCAATACTTTAAACATCACCCTTTCTTCGTCGTGGCTTTCAGCATAACCTACTAAATTAGGCTTCGACCAGCCCCTTTTAAGGTGCGAAATACGTGAAAAATCGGACTTTCCGTTTTCGTTATATCCCATTGCTCCTTCGGAATAGGCATAGTTCATATTTCCCCAAATCATCATCCCGGCATCAGCCAATTGCGATTCTTCGGCATTATCTGCGAACAACTCCAGAATAAAATATACATCCGGATTAATTTCTTTAGCTGCTTCGTAATAATGTGTAGTGATGGCAATTCTGTCGGCATCGTATGCGCCCCCATCGCCAGGGGTGTTTGTAAGACCTTTCACAAAATCGAGCCTGTAACCATCAATTTTAAACTCATGCAGCCAAAATTGCAGTACGCTGTCCATAAACTCAACAGTGGCGTTACTTTCATGATTAAAATCGTATCCCCAGCTATAAACCGGATTTGGAGAAGTAACATTATACCAAGGATTTAGCGATGTAACAGAGCTTCCGTTCCAATACATTCTCACCAATGGACTCTGGCTATAGCTATGATTCAACACAATATCCTGAATAACAGCAATTCCACGCTTATGGCATTCATCTATAAACTTTTTGTATATATTTTTTGTACCATAGGCTTTGTCCACTGCAAAGTAAAAAGAAGGGTTGTATCCCCAGCTATCGTTACCCTCGAATTCGGAGACCGGCATCAATTCTATAGCATTAATTCCCAGGCCTTGTAAATAATCGAGTTTAAGCATGGCCGAAGCAAAATCCCCACCCGAAGTAAAATCGCGCAAATGCAATTCATAAATCACCAGGTCTTGATTGGCCGGTGCATCAAAATTGTTTACTTCCCAGGTGTAAACATCCTGTTGAATTTGAAAGACAGATGCAATTTCAGTAGTTTTACCTTCGGGATAAGCAATTAAATTGGGATAAGTGGCCGTTGGAATCCATTTATCGTTCCAAGGATCGCTCACTTTTTCGGTATATGGGTCGGCCACTTTTAAATCGCCATTAATCAAAAACTGATAAATATACTCCTTCTGAGTTTCTAAATTACTAATAGTAATCCAATAAGTAGTACCATCGGGAGTTTTATTCATCAAAAAATCTGATGAAGGCATCCAATTGTTAAAATCGCCAATGGCAAAAACATAATCTTTGTAGGGAGCATAAAGCACAAGCGTAACTGTATTGTTATTGATAATGTTTACACCTTTTTTCATACCAGCAGGCAGTTCTGCCACCACAGGAGTTGCGGTCATTACAAAATAACTAACAGAATCAGCCACCATTTCACCATCGGCAAAAGCTTTGGCTACTAATTTATAATCTCCGGCCACATCGGCGGTAAATGTAGCGTTGTAAATGCTATCGGTAGTATTCACCAGAAGTAGATTATTGAGATAGATTTGCATCGAATCGGCATAATTCGAAGCAACATCCACCGAAACAGACTCGTTAATCTTATAAATTATTTTAGATGCATTAGGCGAATTTATGAGAATATTTAGTCCAGGCTCATAAACATCGTAAAAAATATCGCCACCGCTCTCGGTCTTGGCTTCCAGCTTGGCATCTGAACTTCTGAAAACAAATGCCATTTTGAGAATTTTTTCGCTAATAGGCACACCATAATAAGCTCGAATACCAGGTTTAATTTTTAGTAAATATACATTGGCCGAAATGCGCTCGAGCTTTGTTTCGGCAGTATTTTCAGCCCAATCGGTTTTAACATATTTCCAGTCGGAAAGCGAAGAGCTAGCGCTGGTAATTACGCCAGTATGCGCATAAACATCGCCGGAATAATTCATTAGTCCCTGATTACCTTCTTCTGCATTAAAATAAATGTAAACGCTGTCGGTATCTATTGGAAATTGAGGTGAAGGTCTAAGAATTTGAGCCTGAATTAATAAGGAAAAAGCTATTAGAAAGCTTAATAAAACGATTTTTTTCATTTTTCTATCATTAGTTTAAAGCATTTTCAAAAAAAGAATAATCCGAACACAAAACTCTTCAGTTGAGTTTCCATACAACACAATTTGTTTTCAAAATTGATGTATCACAGAACAAATCTAATCAAACTTAATTAAACCTTAAATTATGATTATCAAAAACTTAATCTCATTAGCTAAAATCATACAATGAAAACGTTTGCGATATAATTGTTAAAGTATTAATTTGAAATGATTCTAAACTCCACTCTTCGGTTTTTTCCGGCGTAACTCTTTTTTTGGTTAATAATTTCTTTTTCTCCCATCCCTTTAAAAGACAATCTTTCGGGAGCCACACCTTTCAGAACAAGAAAGTTTACCACCGCCAATGCCCTGTTTTCGGACAATTCCAAATTATATGCTGCATTTCCTTCAGCATCGGTATGCCCAATAATTTCGACCTTAAGCGAATCGTTGAGCATTAAAAAAGCAGCAAAACGCTTCAATTCTTCAAATGACTCAGACTTTAAGTTGGATTTATTATAATCGAAATATACTCTTTTAAGTTCAAATACATCCGATTTATTTCCGATACTATCTAACGGTATAGGTTTAAAATCTAAGGTAATAATAGATAAATCCTCATCGGCACTAAGGTCTATCGGTGGAATGTATACATCTTGATATTCAACATAAAATCGGTATTTTCTGTTTTTTGGTACAATAATGGTAAAATTTCCATCTTCGTCGGTACTAAATTGTCCAAATCCGGGTAAATCGTCCATAGTCCAAAAAATTTGCGCTTTAAATGGTTTTCCATCGGGATTTTTTAACCTTCCGGTAATTGAAACAATTGGATCAGGTTTAAGATTTTCGGGTAAAGAAACAGCAAAGATATCAAAGTTAATAGGAGATGCAGTTGCATAATATGCAAAAGTGCCATCTGTGCTCACTTTGTACCCCCAATTATCGGTTTCGGTATTAATATTTCGTCCCAAATTTATCGGCTCCGACCAATAAACCCATGAAGTATCGTATATTCGGGTAGTTTTATAAACGTCTAGCCCACCTAAACCACCATGCCCGTTGCTGCAAAAATATAAAGTTTTCATATCGGGATGCAAAAATGGGCTAACTTCGGCATAGGGAGTATTGATGATGCTATCGAGCCTAAGCACATGCGTCCACTGCTCATCGAGCGATTTAATAGCCACGTAAATATCGGTATTTCCCCAACGCCCACCGTAAAAAGCGAGATTTCGCTTATGATAAAGGCCCACATTTGTAGTCCTGTCGGAAACAAAAAACATTACCCTTCCATCTGACGAAAGGGAAGCTTCCCCTTCGAAATAAGGAGAATTAATCAATTCAAAATTTCGGGGCTGAGTCCATGAAAAAGGTGTTTTTTCCACGTATACCAGATTGCCGCCTTCTTTTCCGGCAAACAGAACTACAGTATTCTCGTCGGCAGTAATACTTTCCGGCGCCTCGTTTTCGTAGGCTGTGCTCACACCAAAAAGCAGCTCCACCGGACTCCATTTTCCATTGATAAATTTTGTATTAAAAATATCTTCGCCACCAATGTTTTCCTTCCTTCTCATGGCACAAAAATAAAGTGTTTTACCATCGGCAGACAAAAGCGGACTATATTCACTAGCATCGGTATTTACATTGCCTTCCCACTTATTTATCACCACAGGTTGCGGGGTTTGTAAAAGAACATTCTTCAAATTGATTGCTTTAGGCCAAAAATTCACAAATGCGGCATATTTTTCAAAAGTATCCAGCGCATTTATAAAATTGCGCTCTTCGATTGCCTTACTCATTAATTTTTGAAGTACCACCAAATTGAGATCAGTTTTGGCTTTTTTCAAATAATCTACATATAAACTGTGCTTGAGAGAATCGTAAGGTTTCACTAATCTTAACTGATCAGCCAATGCAGCATTTTCCAAATCTGAATTTAATAAATCCTGAAAAGGAAAATGCAGGTAGTATTTATCAAAGGCTTCGAGTGCATTTAAGTCGCCCTCGCGACGAAAAGGCTCATAAATAACTATCCAAGCGGAATCTACAATTTTCCTGGCTCTAGGCGTATATCTCGACGCAGGAAAATCGGCCATATATTTTTCGTAAGTCTGAAAACTATTCTCTTCGAGCGCATAATTAAAAGCCAGACTATCTCTTATGGCAACAATTGGGGCATGCTTTAAGGTATCGTTGGTATATAAAAGAAAATCGATAACCAAATCTTGTTGTTTATACAATAAAATACTATCTTCCATGGCCTTAATTATGGAATTTTTTAATTCAGAATATTTTAAACTATCGAGATGGTAGTCTTTGGCAAATTTTAATTTCTGCGAAACTGATGCAGCCCGCCAAAGTTTATCCATATTTTGCATATACAAAAAAACATGTTTAGTTTTATTGGTTAAGCCAATAGAATATTGAGACTTAAGCAACAAATAATAGGCAGGCAAAGACAGTTCTTTGTCTTTTAAGTACTTACGCGCAATAATCAGAGCATCAGAGGCACTTCCTTTATCAAACTCAGTATAACCTTTCTTTAAGGATTGAGCATTCATATTAAAATAATATAGAAAAAGAACGAATATTAAATAAATACCCTTAATTCCCAGCATTTTAGAAAGAATTCTATTTTTCAAATTTTCTAAATTTAATTAGTATACAAATACAAAATATATCAATTTTATAAACAGATTATAAGCAGAATTATTCATAAAAATCTCAATATATGCATCAAAATACATAAAATTCCGACCTGCTAATGCTTCCGGATAAAGTCTTTCCGAGATTCGCTGAACATGCTCGCAATCGCAAATAGTAAAAAAAAAGTTTGGCTAAGCCTCCACGCAGTTAATTTTTAGAGTTAAAAAATCAAATACCAAAATATTTTATTCAACCTTTAAAACGACTTATTCGCATTAAAGCGAAAAATAAAAAAATATTTCAAATATATACTTAAAAAATAAGGGTAGCATAATAAAAAATATTCTTCTAGTATATAAAACATAAAGAAATCTATATGAAAAAAATTTTTACACTTTTATTTATTGCGATGTCATTCAGCGTATTTTCGCAAAAGGACTTGACCATTTTATTTGTAAACGACAATGATGCAACCCCAGCAATTGTAGATTCTATGAGACATGCCATAACGAACAGCGGTTATAGCTTTGTAAATTATGATGCACCCACAAATGGTGTACCTACTTACGATCTATTAATAGCCTATGATTTAGTAATTTGGAGTACCGGCAACGATGGTTCATCAAGATTTTGGGATAAATCTAATTCTGCAGACATAAAGGCCAATGCCGGACTTATGTCCTATCTCAGCGAAGGCGGTATGCTCTGGTTAGAAGGAATTGATTTTATGTATGATGCCTTTAGCGGTGCAATTGACACTTTTACATCAGGCAGTTTTACTTACGATTATTTAGGCGTTTATATTTATGCAGGTCAGTCACATGTAAACGACAAAGTAGTTTACGATGGTTTACCCATGATGACGGCAGTGGAAGGTAATGGAATATGTAGCAAGGATACTGTAACTTGGCGATGGTCTGCAATGAATTATGCTGACGCCATTGAACCAACGGTAAACGCAAAACCAATTTATAAAATGGGTCCTGCCGACTACGATTTAGCCAAATATTACAGTGCCATCTATAATGAGAAAGGGGATGCAAAAGTATTATCTTTCTTTATCCGAGCCGATGGTTATAAAACAGCAGAAATGGGTAAAGAAATAACAACTCAGGTTTTGGATTACTTCAACCAATTTGCTGCAGGAGCAAAAATTGAAGTTAGCTCGGTGGATATTCATTCAACAAACGGATTTACAATCACCGAAAATAACGGAAATCTGCAGCTATCTGCTACCGTTTTACCGGAAGATGCTACAAACAAGTCTGTTACTTGGTCAATAGCCGAAGGCTCAGTAAATTCGATGATTGACCAAAACGGATTACTTACTGCATCAGGCTTAGATAACGCAAACGGAATAGTTTATGTGGTAGCAAAATCTAACGATGGTACCGAAATTTCAGATACCGCAGAAGTTACCATTAGTGGACAAACATTAGGAAACAGCTATAAAGTATTATTGGTAAACGATAATGACAAAGGAATTGACAGGTACCTTGATATTGATACCGCTGTTGCAGCATCCGAATATACCTATAAGACATATAATTCGGTAGCAGAGGGTGTTGCTCCCAACTATGATTACCTGACAAATTTTGATTTTGTTATCTGGTATACCGGTAACGACGGTGTTGGGTTAAAATTTTGGGATGTATCCGATAGCAGCGATATTAAATGTAATGCTGCGCTTAAGCAATTTGCCGACGAAGGTGGCGTAGTTTGGGTTCAGGGGCTTGATTTTTTGTATGATGTTTTTGGGAATAAGTATTCTGGTATTAATGGTGCCGAAGATTCTATTATTCATGCATTTGAAGCAGGAGATTTCGTTAATGATTATTTGGGTATAAAAAGCTATGTGGCGCAATCACACTCCAACGAAACATCAGGGAATTATGTTGGTGTTCAACAACTTGATTTAACAGATGAAAATAAAATTACAACATTAAATCCTATAAAATGGGCCTATACTGAAATGTGGTACGTAGATGCGATAGACAAAACAGACAGTGCAACAGCTTTATATTACATGGGGCCAGAAACATACGATTTTGCTTTATATTATGCAATGCTTTATAATAAAAATGGCAATGCTCATTTTATTAGTTCTACTTTTGAAACGGCAAGGCTTGATAATCAAGAAAATACAAATAAGCTAGTGAAAGATGTTATTGATTATTTTGAAGCATTGGAAAATCAGACAGATGTAGAAAAGGTGGATAAAAACAAAATAGGATTAAATGTTTATCCGAATCCTACAAATGGAAATATCAAAATTGAAATTTCTTCTACAAGTTTCATTAGCAAAAAAATAGTAATTACAGATTTGACAGGAAAAGTAGTTTTTGAAGAAATTCCATCGCATCATACAAATGGTACTCCAATTGAAGTAAACTTAAATCATTTGGATGCAGGAATTTATAATTTAACAATTTTTGGTTCAGGCGAATATACGAATCAGCGAATTGTGGTTTTTTAGTTGTGATATATAGTCTGTGCTTTAAGCACAGGCTATTTTTTTTAAAACCAAATATTTAACCGTCATGATAAAGATTTATAGATGAGTTCAGTCTAAAAAGATTGAAAAAATGATTATACCCCTGCCAGCGTTTTCTTAATTGACTTATAAACTGTTTAGTACAGTTACAGCATTTTATAAAAATCAACGCTGGCAGGGTTTTTAGACTAGACTCATTAGTAATGGCTGAAAGCATACCAATAGAAGGAGAAACAACCAAAACAGGGAAACCTCGTAAAGTAGGACATATCAAAATGTTTGTAATTGATGATTTGAAAGCCTCAACTATTAACTTGAATGTTTCTGAACATGTTGATAAAGATGCTATTATTGATTCTGATAATTCCACATCCTACACTAATCTGAAAAACATTGGTTAAGAAGCATCGCCCTAAAGTGATAAAAAAAGAAGATATAGGGAAAGTCCTTCCATGGGTTCATATTGCTATAAGCAACGCTAAGAGAATGCTTTTAAATACATTTCATAACATTCAGCCGGAATATTTGCAAAGTTATCTCAATGAGTTTTGCTACATGTTTAATCGACGATATTTTGGCGAAAAGAAATTTGACAGACTTCTTATTGCAGGGATTAGCTATAAAAATGAATTTAGGTATAACATTTAGTAGGCATTATAAACAATTAAGCAGGTTTAAGTTTTTTTTTATTGGTTAGTTGCAATTGCCAGCGTATAAACAGATACTTTTGCGCCCGGAATTTCGAGTAATTTGGCCGCTGCTGATTCCAATGTGGCACCTGTGGTAAGCACATCGTCGGTTAGCAAAAAATGGGCATTTTTATAGGCTTCATAAGGATTTAACTCAAACACATTTTTCATATTTTCGCGCCTTTCCATTTTGCTTTTCTTTGTTTGGGTTGATGTTTCTATACTCCTGAGAAGTAGGGCCTTAACTGTCGGTATCTGTGATGTGGAACTAATTCCATCTGCAATATAATCACTTTGATTATAGCCCCTTTTTTTGAATTTTTTTTGGTGTAAGGGAACCGGAATGATAAAATCTATCTGGTTTGGTGTATGTTCTTGTATAGTTTTTCCAATCTCCCTGCCTAATTTAAACCCAATTTCGGGTCTATTGCGGTATTTTAATTTGTGCATTAGGTTTTGAATACGCGTTTCTTTGTTAAAGTAGTAATGCGCTGCTATATATTCAAACCGAATCAGGCCATAGAATAATTCAGCGGCTTTATTCTCTTGCTTTGGCCAGAAATGGGTTTTAGGCATTTCGTGCATACACACATTGCAAACATCTTTTTCGTCTTCATAAAGTGTATTTCCGCAGGCATAGCAAACTGCCGGAAATAGCGCATTGAAAACCTGATGAATAATTTTTTTAATCAACGCTCTCATTATCTATTATCTCAATCAAGGCATCTAATATTTAGATTATCTGGATGTATAATTCGTTCTAATTCGAGTCTGAGTTCATCATTGCTCATCTTTTTTTCTGATGGTTTAAAAGATTGATGTATAATTAGTTTAGCTTTCTGACGCTTGTCGATTTTACCACCACCTTCAAAAAAACTATAGGTATTGCATACTGTAAGAGGCAAAATGCTTGTGTCGGCTTCAATTATCGCCGAAAGTCCGGCTTTTTTAAAGCTGTTCATATCCTGCATTTTACTGCGCTTTCCTTCCGGAAAAATGAGCATTGGATGTCCTTTTTCAATTGTTTGCACTCTTTTTTTGATAATTTCCACAGCTTGTTCCTTATTGTTGCGATTTATAAACGGGCATCTGATAACATACATCCACAAATTGAGCATAGGGATACGCGAAAGCTCAACTTTTGAGATAAATCCAATTACTTTGGGTATATTTCCTAGTATCAACGGAATATCGAAATTACTTTGATGATTACTTACCAGACAAATTCTGTTGTCCTGCGGAATATGCTCAATTCCATGTACTTCGTAATCTATTCCATTCAGAAAAAGGTTATTACGTGCCCAAAAAGTGGTTATTTTGGCCACCATTTTGTCGGCAAAAGGGGCATGGCCTATGGCCCTCAGAAGGTAAATAAAAGGCAGGAAAATACTGAAAAATATCATCATTAGTACACCTAGCAGAAAAACGGAGTAAACTCTAAAGCTCATATTTATAAACTAGCGATTAATAAATCAATATTTTGTGAAGGTAAACCAAAAGTGCGTCCAACTTTTTGGTTGGTTAAAATGCCTTTGTATATGTAAACGCCTTGTCTTATTCCCATATCCTGCTGAATTAGGCGTTCTATACCACCTGCTTCCGAAATTTTTGTTAGCAGTGGCACAAATACATTGCTCAATGAAATAGAGGCCGTTTTTGATACGCGCGAAGGAATATTGGGTACACAATAGTGTATAACGCCATGCTTACGGTAAATAGGATTTCCGTGGTTGGTTACAATGGATGTTTCAAAACATGGGCTGCTATCTATGCTAATATCCACAACAACAGCGCCATCTTTCATTTTTCGTACAATATCTTCCGAAACTACATAACTTGAGTTTTCTTCGTAGGGTAAGGCTCCAATTACTACATCGGCCGAAATTAGTGCTTTTTCTATTACATGTGGGTGTATAACTGAGGTGTAAACATTTTGACCAATAAAATATTGTGCCGATTGAAGTCTGTAAATCGAATTGTCGAAAATTTTCACCATCGCACCCAGTCCAATGGCCGTGCGGGCGGCATAAAATCCGGCAGTACTGGCGCCTATAATTACAACCTCTGTGGGGGTTACGCCTGTGGTGCCTCCTAATAGTATACCTTTGCCTTTGTTTTCGGTATTCATATATTCGGCTGCAATTAAAATGGACGAGCTGCCCGAGATTTCGCTCATGGCACGTACTATCGGAAATTGATTGTGTTCGGTGCGTAAATGTTCAAATGCCACAGCATTAATTCTTTTTCGCAGCATGCTTTGAATACGCTCGGTTGTTTGGGTGGTTATATGTAATGATGAAAACAACAATTGGTGGGTATTCATCATTTCTATTTCCATTTCGGTGGGTGGCGCTACTTTTAATATTATATCGGCCTGAAATACGTCTTTGGCACTTTTTAATATGTGGGCTCCTCTTTCGGAGTATTGTAAATCGTTATAATCTGCGCGGTTGCCGGCACCATTTTCAATGATTACCTGATGTCCTTGATTGCTTAGTACTTCAACTGCTTCCGGGGTTAAACAAATTCGGTTTTCGTATTTATCTGATTCTTTCGGCAAACCAATCACTAGCTTTTTCGAATGTTTTTGAATTTCAAGCATCTCTTCTTGCGGAACAAAGCTTGTTTCTCCTCCTAAGCCAAAATTTGAAAATGTATTCATGGTAAATGTATTTCAAGGTTACGTTCAGTGTTTCCTGTTATTTCTATTTTAACCGAAACAGTATTTTCCGGCAATAGTTCTTTTATCTTCTCAGGCCATTCGATAAAACAATAATTTTGGCTGTAGAAATATTCTTCATAACCGAAATCATAAGCTTCTTCTATATTTTCTATCCTATAAAAATCAAAATGGTATATTGTGCCGTGGCTGGAAGATTGGTATTCGTTTACAATGGAAAATGTTGGACTTATTACCGCATCTGATACTCCTAAGGCTTTGCAAATGGCTTTTATAAAGGTGGTTTTGCCTGCACCCATCTCGCCAAAAAAGGCAATCACCCTTTTATTGTTCAACAAGTTCAACAATTCGTGGGCGGCCTTATTTATTTCTTTTAAACTGTGGACTTTAATTATGGTCATTTCGTTTGCGTCTTCGCAGCAAAATTAATGATTTTTCAGTATTATCAAAATTTTAAGATTTATACCGTATTTCCTTAATATATCTTAAATTAGTTATTAAAATGCCTTGCAATTTATTGATTGTTAGTAGCTTGCTGCATACGTAAAGCATCTTTTTGAGATGAACCACCAATAGAATGTTCTTTGTGAGAAGAAAAAAAGCCTTACAATGCAATTTCGTTTACTTATGTTTTAGAGACTTTTTGCCCAAATGATAAAGCTGTTCTTCGCTTTTTTTAGTACATTTTTTCTACCCATTTTTAAAATTTCATTTGTTTTCAGTACAATTTATTCTAAGGCTTCTATTTTTTTTGATTTTTATATTCAAAACAACCCAAGGTTTATGCTTTGTTCGTAGTTTTAGAAATAATAGTGTCTATATTATTGTTCATCGAAACGTAATCTTGCTTTGCTTAAAATTAGCTGTAATTTTTGCCACCTAAAAAAAATGTATTTCAGGTATTGAAAAAAATAGTAACTTTGC
>DYOH01000043.1 GCA_020720625.1 Acetofilamentum sp.
CTTTGCGCCTTTGCGTGAGTATTTCTTTTTATTCTTTCCGGCTTTGCGTGAGTATTTCTTCTTTTCTTTTAAGAGTTTTTTTCTACGCAAAGGTTTTAAAGAGAATGAGTTTTCCCTTAAAATCTTTTCTTTGCGTCTTTGCGCCTTTGCGTGAATAATTCTTTTTATTCTTTCCGGCTTTGCGTGAGTATTTCTTCTTCATCTATCGAAACTAATTGCGGTATAAATAGCATGCAATTAGATAATTAGCACACACCAATACAAGAAAGCACATGATAACAAAGGAAATAATCCTCAGAAAAAAAAACTATACCGCAAACAAATGCAAATCAGAAATTAATCGATTACATAAAATCATACAAAAAAGTCCTTTTCTATTTCTTTTGTTCGAATTTTCAAATTTCAACAAAATTTCTTATCTTTACCATACTACTGTATATCAAAAATTTAAATACAATTCAAAAATTCGACCGGAACAATAAAACGTTCCATTTCCTTAAAATCTTGTTAAATCTCTTTATTCAAACGTTTTCGGATTTTAGAGTATGCTATTTAACACATATTTTTGACCGAGCTTATAAAGACTAAATCTAAATTAGTAATTAATACAATTAAGAAATAAACAAAAATAAAGATATGGCAAAATTTGATTTATTGATGCCCAAATTGGGCGAAAGTGTTCAAGAAGCTACTATTATAAAGTGGTTTGTGAAAGAAGGCGATAAAATAAACGAAGAGGACCTACTGCTCGAAATTGCTACCGACAAGGTAGACTCCGAAATTCCGAGTCCGGTAGATGGCGTAATAAGCAAAATTTTATTCAACGAAAACGATTTGGTTCCGGTTGGTACGGTCATTGCGCATATTTCATCCGAGGGAGAAGAATCGGAAACTACCGCAGCCGAAACAATAGTTGTTGCAGAAGAGCAAAACGCGACGAAAAAATCGGAAAAAGTATTAGATACAGATAAATCAACACGATTTTATTCACCATTGGTAAAAAGCATTGCCACACAGGAGAATATCAGTCTTGAAGAATTGGAAAAAATTAGTGGAAGCGGCACCAACGGACGCGTACAAAAGCAAGATGTGCTTAAATTAGTTGAGAATCGCAAAAATCAACCGGAAATAGAAATTGCCCCAAAAACGGAAAACAAGGCAGTGCAGCCCGAAAAACAAAAAGTATCGGTTTCTATCAATGCAGGCGACGAGATTATAAAAATGGACCGTATGCGCAAATTAATTGCAGAGAATATGGTTCATAGCAAGCATGTTTCGGCACATGTAACAAACATGGTTGAGTGCGATGTTACCAATATTGTGCTTTGGAGAGAAAAAATTAAGGATGCGTTTTTTGCCCGTGAAAAGGTAAAACTTACCTATCTCCCCGTTTTTCTTGAAGCAATTGCCCGCGGATTGAAAGAATTCCCAATGATTAATTCTGCCGTTGATGGAGAGAACATTATTCTTCGCAAAGATATTAACTTAGGTGTAGCTGTTGCCTTGCCTACCAATAACCTGATAGTTCCGGTGATTAAAAAAGCCGACCACTTAAATCTGGTAGGAATGACCAAAGAATTAAACCGCATTGCCGATGCAGCCCGAAACAACAAACTTTTGCCCGACGATATTTCTGGCGGAACTTTCAGCGTTTCAAACTTCGGAACTTTCCGCAATGTGATGGGAACGCCTGTAATAGCTCAGCCGCAGGTAGCCATTATGGCCGTTGGAACTATTGAGAAAAAACCCGCTGTAGTAGAAACTCCAACAGGCGATATTATTGCCATACGTCATAAAATGTTCCTCTCTCTCACATACGACCACCGCATTATTGATGGTGCTTTGGGTGGTGCTTACTTGCGCAAAGTGGCCGATATTATTGAAGAATTCGACCCAAAGAGAACATTCTGATATTTATTAATTTGATAATATTAAAAGTAATGATAAAAACTGAAGTAAAATACGGAATAAAAACCACAGACAAAGCTACGCTCGAAAAGTGGTATAGACTAATGACACTCGGCAGGGCTCTCGACGACAGAGCGCCCAATTACCTGAAGCAGGCCATTGGTTGGTCCTATCATGCTCCTTATGCAGGTCATGACGGAATACAATTAGCCATTGGGCAAGCATTTGATAAAAATACCGACCACCTTTTCCCCTATTACCGCGACATGCTTACCGCTATTTCTGCAGGTTTAACTGCCGAAGAAATAATTCTGAACGGTATTTCAAAAGCTACCGACTTAGCTTCGGCAGGACGACACATGTCGAACCACTTTGCAAAACCTGAATGGAATATTCACAATGTTTCGTCGGCAACTGGAAACCATACGCTACATGCCGTGGGAGTTGGTCGTGCAATGAGCAGATATAATCACAAAGGTGTGGCCATTAGCTCGCAAGGTGAATCTTCAGTATCTGAAGGTTATGTATATGAAGCAATTAACGGTGCTTCAAGGGAAAAATTACCGGTAATTTTCGTATTTCAGGACAATGGATATGGTATTTCTGTTCCTAAATCAGACCAAACTGCCAATGCCAAAGTGGCCGATAATTTCCGTGGGTTTAAAAATCTGGAATTTATTTACTGCAACGGAAAAGATGTGTTCGACTCCATGAATGCCATGGAAACAGCTAAAAAATACGTAATTGAGAACCAAATTCCCGTGATTGTGCATGCAAATTGTATACGCATACACTCCCACTCCAACAGCGACCGCCACGAACTTTACCGCGACGATTATGAGCTAAATTATGTAAAAGAATACGATCCACTAGGAAAATTCCGCAGAATGCTTTTGCGCTACGAGCGTTTTACCGAGGCCGAATTACTAGCTATAGAGCAAGAGATAAAAGCTGTTGTCAAAGATGCCCACAAAAAAGCACTTGCAGCTCCCGATCCCGATCCAAAATCGATATTCGATTTTGTGATTCCTGAAGCTATCAAAGTGGAAAAATATCCCGATGGTATTCACCAACTTACCGGCGAAAAGAAAAAGCTCATCGAAGGATTAAATGAAACGCTAAAAGCCGAATTTCGCCACAATCCAGATACTTACATCTGGGGGCAGGATATGGCCAATAAAGACAAAGGCGGCATTTTTAATGTATCCAAAGGAATGCAACAAGAATTTGGCGTTGAAAGAGTGTTTAATGCTCCAATTGCCGAAGATTTTATTCTTGGAACGGCCAACGGAATGAGCCGCTTTAACGATAAAATTCGTATTGTTGTAGAAGGCGCCGAATTTGCCGACTACTTCTGGCCGGCCATGGAGCAATACATAGACTCGTCGCACGATTACTGGAGAAGCAACGGTGCATTTACACCAAATGTAACCATTCGACTGGCTTCGGGCGGATACATCGGAGGCGGATTATATCACTCCCAAAATATCGAAGGCTCGCTGGCATCCATTCCTGGAGTTAGAATCGTATATCCATCTTTTGCCGACGATGCCGCCGGACTTTTACGCTCAGCCATGAGATCAAAAGGGATGACATTATTTTTAGAACCCAAAGCGCTCTATAACGACCCCATTGCGGCCACACCTATTCCCGACGATTTTATGGTGCCTTTCGGAAAAGCTCGTGTTCGTAGAACCGGCAAAGATTTAACAATTGTTACCTATGGAAATACAACACACATGAGCCTCGAAGTAGCCGAAAAAATGCAGAAAGAATTGGGTATTTCCGTAGAAGTTATCGATATTCGCTCGCTGGTTCCATTAGACGAAGAAAGCATTTTAAAATCTGTGAAAAAAACCGGAAAAGTGCTGGTTGTGCACGAAGATAAAGTATTTGGCGGTTTTGGCGGCGAAATTGCATCCATTATCACCGAAAAAGCTTTCGAATTTCTCGATGCACCGGTAAAACGTGTTGGCTCAACCTACACACCCGTTGGATTTAACCGCATCCTGGAAAAAGCTATTTTACCGAATGCTGATAAAATATTTGATGTTGCCGTAAAATTATATCAATACTAAAAACATAATTGAAAAATGAGTAAAATAGCCATTGTATACAGTTTTCATACCCAAAACACAAAAAAAGCAGCCGAAATGGTAGTAAAAAAAATGGGTAAAAACCACGTTGAAAAATTAAATGTAGAAGATACTTCAGCAGAAGAATTTATGCAGTTCGATACCTATATATTAGGCTCTGCAACCTGGTTCGAAGGTGAATTGCCAAATCATTGGGACGAATTTTTGCCTTCAATAGAAGAACGCGATTTTAGCGGCAAAAATGTGGCTCTCTTTGGGCTTGCCGACCAAGTTAATTATCCCGATTTTTTTGGCGATGCAATTGGGCGACTTGCCGAGTTTTTCCAGGTCAGAGGTGCTAAAATTATTGGTCATTACCCAAACAAAGACTATAGCTTTACCGAATCTTTTGCCCTTCGCGGCGACAAATTCGTAGGGGTAATTCTCGACTACGAAAATCAGGCTGATATGGCCGAAAAGCGTATCGAAGAATGGGTGAAAATACTAGACAAAGAGCTATAAATTAAGCCTTTCGCAGAAAATCATCTTCCCCAAAATATATATCTTTGGGGAAGTTTTTTTATACATCTTTCTAATCTTATGGGCTTTAATTGGCTGAATACAATAAATGCCTAAACATCCAGCCCTAAGTTTAATAATCTGCTTACTCCGCACGTTATCTTAGATACTATGAATAAGTTCTATTAAACTATTTCAAAAAGCGATTTAGCATTAAATCATAATTCAAACTATACCCGATTTTCAACGCACGACAGTTTTAAACCAAGTATCTGATGAATATTTTGCATTTATAAAACAGACAGGAATCTACGAAAACAAAAATAAAATTTTCCGGAAATACGTAAAATAGCCATTGATTTCGCATTTTTTTTGTAAATTCCGTGCAAAATATGCGTATATGGATTACAGCGATTTTACACAGATAGCACAAGATTCACTAAAACGGGCATCACAGATAGCCAAGGATAATAAGCATTCCGAAATCAAAAATGGACATTTGCTCAAAGGTATTCTCGAAATGGATAATTCGGTGGCTCCTTTTTTGTTACAAAGTTTTAACATACAGCCCAAGCAGTTGCTTTTTCTAACCAACCGACTTATTGCGCAATACAAAGTGCTTGGCGAAACACAAAAAATGGATGTTTCCAAAGAAGTAGAAGCCTCATTAAATGCCGCATTGCAACTTTCGAAAGAGATTGGCGACGGATTTATTTCCATAGAACACCTTTTTTCGGGCATTCTGCTCACCGGCGACGAAGTAGCAAAAATGCTCAATCAAAAAGGGATTAATTCAAAAAATCTGCAATCTGCCATTGCCAAACTACGCGGTTCTCAGGTAATAAATGCATCAACAGGCGAAGTTACTGTGCTTGAGCAATATGCATCTAATCTTACCCGAATGGCCAAAGAAGGCAAAATTGACCCCATTATTGGCCGCAGCGACGAAATTAGGCGCGTTTTACAAATTATTACCCGTAGAAGTAAGAATAATCCCATGATTATTGGCGAGGCAGGCGTAGGAAAAACTGCCGTAGTAGAAGGTCTAGCCCTGCGAATTGTTTCCGACGATGTACCCGAAGATTTAAAAGGTGTACAGATATATTCTCTCGAAATGGGCTCGCTCATGGCCGGAGCATCAAAACAGGGCGAATTCGAAATGCGCCTGAAATTAATCATGAAAGAGGTGGAAGAATCTTCCGGGAAAATAATTTTGTTTATCGACGAAATACACATGATGGTGGGTGCCGGTGGCGGTGGCGGAGGAATAGATGCGGCCAATTTGCTGAAACCAGCATTAGCACGCGGAAATATGCGTGTTATTGGTGTTACAACAAGTGCGGAATACAAAAAATTTATCGAAAAAGACAAAGCCCTCGAACGTCGCTTTCAAACCGTACAAATTACCGAACCACAAGAGGAAGAATGTATCAGCATTTTACGCGGAATAAAGGAAAAATTCGAAAATTTCCACAAAGTAAAAATTCTCGACGAAGCCTTGGTTGCAGCAGTGCAGTTTTCGGCAAGGTATATTACAAGTAGATACTTACCAGATAAAGCTGTAGATTTACTAGACGAAGCTGCCAGCAAAGTTCGACTGGAACTTACTAGCCTTCCCGATGAGATAGACGAAGTGGAAAGGCGCATAGACCAGTTAAAACTCGAGCGCGAAGTGCTTAAAAAAGAGAACAATCCAACAATGTTGGAAGAGATAAATAGGAAAATTGCCGAACTAAGCGACGAACGGAGCAAACTAAGGGCTACCTGGGAAAATGAAAAATCGTATATTGATAAGATTGTGGCGCACCGGAAACTTATAGCAGAACTTGAAGAAAAAGCAAAACAAGCCAAAGAGCAAGACAATTACGAAGAATTGGCCAAAATTACTTACGAAGATTTAAAAAAAGCACAAGATGAACTTACTACGCTAAATCTGCAGTTGGAATCGGAACGAGGTAATTTCGAGCTATTTAAAGAAATTGTAGATAAAGATGCGGTGGCCGAAATTGTAGAAGACTGGACAGGTGTGCCGGTAAACAAAATGCTGCAATCGGAACGCGATAAACTATTGAAATTAGAAGACCAACTGGGCAAAAGAGTTATCGGTCAGAAAGATGCCATTAGAGCGGTGTCGGAAGCAGTGCGCCGCAGCAGAACCGGATTAAGTGATGCCAAAAAGCCTGTAGGTTCCTTTATTTTCCTGGGTACAACCGGAATTGGTAAAACAGAGTTGGCCAAAGCATTGGCAGAGTTTCTGTTCGATAACGAGAATGCCATGATTAGGCTCGACATGTCGGAATACATGGAAAAACATGCTGTGGCAAGGCTGTATGGCCCACCGCCCGGCTATGTTGGTTTTGAAGAAGGCGGACAGTTAACCGAGGCCGTAAAACGTAAGCCATATTCGGTGGTTTTATTCGACGAAATAGAAAAAGCCCATCCCGATACTTTCAACGTACTTTTGCAGGTGCTCGACGATGGCAGGCTTACAGATAGCGGCGGCACCACCGTTAATTTCAAAAATACCATTATTATCATGACTTCCAATGCCGGTTCTGACAAAATTCACGAGAATTTCAAGGCCTTGAACAAGAATAATGCAGCCGAAATAATCGCCAAAACCAAGGAGGATGTTTCAAATGAGCTGAAAAAGAACATGCGTCCTGAATTTTTAAACCGTATTGATGAAATTATTCTCTTTATGCCTTTAAGCTATTTACAGATTAAACAAATTACAGAATTACAGCTTCGTTCGCTGGTAAAAAAGCTGGGTGGAAACGATATTCAAATCGACTACAGTATTGCGGCACTTAGCTGGCTTGCACAGCGAGGATATAATCCGGCTTTCGGCGCTCGTCCAATCAAAAGAGCCATTCAGCGTCATGTGCTCAACGAACTATCGGAGAAAATTCTAAAACAGGAAATTTTGCAGGATAAAATAATTTATATAGACGTAGATGCAGAAAAACTCGTATTTATAAACCTGGATGACAATGAGTTGAAAGCAAGGAAAGAAAAAGATAAAGCAGTAAGCGAAAAAGAAACCGAAAAAGAACAAGTTGAGAGCGACAATATAAAACAACAAGATACCTCCAAAAGCGAAAAAAAGCCTGATTCTGAGCAAGCTGGATTCTGGCAACGATTTGGCAATTGGTGGCGCGAGTTGTTTAATTAAGTATGGCGATTATTTGTAAAATATTCGCTTATCGTTTAGTTGTAGGAAAAATATTAACAAAAATGATTTAAAAGTTTTAAAATCAAATGAAATTGCAGTTATTCAAATTATTAATTTTACTATCATTTATTGTAACTTCGTGTAATAAAGAAAATGATTCAGTAACAGATTTATCGGATACAATCAAATATTCTATTTCAGGATATAAGATATACAACTATGAAAATCCGGTTCAATTAATCGGGGCAAACGCTTTTCACTCATTTGGCGCAGGAAGCAGAGATATGAATAGCTGGAATATAGATATTGCCAGAGAATTTGTGGGCAATGTAAACGAAACGCCATTGTCCGGTTGGGCAATAAAGGATGTTAACGGCTCTTACTTGCACTCTTTACAAGCAGTTGTAGATAGTAACCGATTAAATAATATAGTTACAATTCTTTGTCCTTTCGGTTGGAATGGAGATAGCCAAACAGAATTTTCAGGTAAAATGCCATCCGAAACCTATTGGTGGAATGATTTTAAAACAACTCTGCAACATTGGGCAATACATTTTAAAGACCAGCCTGATGTTTGGATAGAATTATGGAACGAGCCATATCGATGGGACAGAGCTGACGGATATACTGATGATGTTTGGTTAAGTGATATGAATGTACTTGTTGATATTATAAGAAAAGCTGGGAATAACAATATTATTGTAGTACCATGTGCGGAACAGGGGCAAGATGAAAGTGTATTATTCAATAAAGGGAGCATGTTTCTAATAAATAAAAAAAATATCTTATTTGACATACATGCTTATGAGAATTGGCTTTTGGTTTCAAATACTGAAATAGACAATCGCTTAGAGAAATTAAAACAAAACAAGCTTCCTGTTATTTTTGGTGAGATAGGGCCTTTAAATGCTGGGGTACTAATGAATCCAAAGATATTTTTAGACAAAATTTATTACCGCGGGTTATCTGTATGTGCTTGGGTATGGAAATATGACAGTAATGACAAAGATGCGTTATTAAATGAGCACAGCCTCCCCAATGATAAGGATAACAATAATTGGGGTACTACTTTTCAAAGCTTTAGCTTACAATCACGAGAGCCATAGATAAGTATGCCGTAAACATGCCCTATAGCCCCAAAGAGGGGCAGATGTATGCAAAGCTCTACACCTGCATCAAAGTTCGCACTCGGTTGATAGTGATGTTCTCCGCAATCACTTTCAGACTGCATTGCCACCATTAAATTCAAATTATTTAATTAGGGTCTGCTGAAAAACTTAATTAGCAAGATTTTGAAATAGAACTTAAGGTATTGATTTTCATTGCCTTATTACCTTATCCTATATAAGTATAAGGTTTTCGCGAGTTCTGCTTTAAAAAGCTTGCACTCGAAATTATAATCTATAGAAGTAATATCCTAAGGAACTTATTTTTAGCGTTATTACAGCAGCCCCTAATTAAGCGTTTGTTCTACAAATATCAGTTTATCAGTATTATATCCTCGTTTTTTGATAAGTTCTAAAATGTGGTTTTGGGGCGCAGGGTCTAATTGGGGCGTGCGGCTCAAAATCCATAAATAATTGGCCGAACTACTTCCAATTACTGCCCATTGGTAGTTTTCTTCCAGTTCCAGAATAAAATAGTCGCCATAAAAGATCCAGAAAAACGACACTTTTAGCTTAGAATTTTGTTTTGCATCCGGAATTTTGGCTTTTCCAACTGATTGCTTGTAAGTACCTGTAGTGAATCCTGAAAGCCGCTGTTGGTAACCTTTATCAACCCATCTTCGCGCATGGTATAATTGGCAGTTACACCAACCAAACCGCGCTCAAAACGATGGTCGAAACGGGCAATTTCGTACCAGGTGCCCAGGTACTTTTCCAATTCGATAGACGGCACAACGCTTAAATCCAATGATTTTTCCATTTCGCTTTTTTGACAGTGAACTGAATTGATTATCAGCAAAAAAAAGAAAAGATAACTAATTGATTTCATCGTAATTGAGAATTATTCTTTGGGATGAAATGAAAAATAGCCTTTCCTGAAATCATTATAAATATCTCAGCTTCTAAAAGGTTTTACGCAATATACGAAAAATTTGATAATTAGAGTATATAGTTGGAATTTCTAAGGCAGAGTGTAAAAAACTCATTACTCTTTTTAATGCACATTATTTTAATCTATGCTTCTGATAAAAATACTCGTTTTTTTGTAGTGTTTTTCAACTTTTTTAAAGAAAAAAATTTGTATCTTTTTTCATAAATTAGCTGTATTCGCATTAAGCAAAACATCCCGAAAGGTAAAAAACTTCCGGGATGCAGTTAATGAGCAATAAGAATACTATTTTTTCTGTTCGGGTACTTTATATCTTTCTCCCGTTTCTTCAATCACTTTCCGGTACCAATTTTCTCCATATCCGGGTTGTTTATACTTTGGATTTTGCTGACCGGGATTTGGCTCTTTTACGTTTCCGTCCATGTAGCGCATAAACAAAAACTCGTAGAGTTTTTTCCAATCAGTAACAGTAGCATTGGCCGTATTTACAGAGTAATCGGTCAAGAATTCAATGGCCAGTTGCGGGTCTTTTGCCAGCAATGTTTTTGCAGCAGCATCCACTCCATCGGTCATGGCAATGTATTTTTCTTCCAAACGGTCTTTTTCGGCTCTGATATACGGAAACATATCGCTATATCTGGTAAGTGCAAAGTTGGCCACTTGGTTAAACACCCAAAACGCAGAGTTGTCTTTCCATTCCATCAAATTCCCAAAAGCTTTTTGGTAAGATTGAGGTACGCGGGTAATATTGGTATATATCGGATTAAATACCGAAGTAGCAGCATTATCTACACCAAACCAAATAATTCCGCCAATTTCTTTCGGTAGCCAACTTCTACCCTGAGCCACAAAGGTAAAACCGGTTTGCTGGGTTCCAACCGGACGTTCATTAAAATACTCTTCTCCTTCGATTTTCCATGTAAGTGGTCCCCAACGATTTGGAGCACCATAAGCTCCGGCACTGATATCCATGGTCATATCCATTTTTGTACCTTGGTATTGGTCTCCCAGGAATAGCATCATATCTCTTAAACTAATTTTTCTCTCCGGTTTTATCCATAATGGCATTCTGGCGGCGGGATCTAAATTGTAGCCCATGGCATATTGCTCATATTGTTCCATTTCTTTGTTTACCTGCCTAAAAATGCTCCAAACACGTGCATCACAAAAACGGGCAGCCCCAAAGTCAAGGGGAGCATACGCATCCGAGAAGGAAAAATCTTTGTCTTTTCCGCTAAACCATCCCATTTTACGGGCATAATCAATTATATCGGGAGCATGGAAAGTGCTTTGTTTCGGGTCAAAAAAGTTATTCTCTTTTTGAAACGGGAAAGTGGTAATTCTGGCCTGATTAGCATGTCCGCTAATGTAACCGTCCGGAATTTGACGAGCCACCCAAAGCATGCCCTTTTCAGCCGGAGTTTTACCAATGATTTCCATAATCCATACTTCGTTAGCATCGGCAATCGAAAACGATTCGCCACTGCTGTAATAGCCGTAATTATCAACCAGTTCTACCATTATTTTTATGGCTTCGCGTGCCGATTTGGCTCTTTGTAGTGTGATGTATATCAAACTGCCATAATCTATCATGCCACCGGGGTTTGTAAGCGTATCGCGTCCGCCATAAGTGGTTTCGCCGATAGAAACCTGCCACTCGTTCATGTTGCCTAAAACATTATAGGTTTCGGCAACTTGCGGAATTTCGCCCAAAAATTTTCCTGTATCCCATTCGTAAACCTTGAGCATAGTGCCGGCAGGCCATTTCTGACGTGGCCAGAAATACAATTCGCCATAAATAACGTGCGCATCGGCATTGTAACTAATCATAGTGCTGCCATCGGCCGAGGCTCCTTTGGTAATTAAAAAATTAGTACAGGCCTTACCCGGATTAGCCCATAACAGGCTAAAAATAAGTAAACCCGATAAAAATATTTTCCTCATAAAATGCTGTATTTAAAATGATAAAAATTGAACGGGCAAAATAGACAATTTAGACAAGGGGGCAAAATTTTTTTCTACCCAGAATATTACTAAGTTTGTATAAAGCTATATGTTTTTTGTTGTATGCATTTAGGTTATTGTATAATTATAAAAGGTTAAACCGGCCATGAAAAACTTAAAAAATTAACTGAGACTAAAAGGCTGTTAGCTAAACCATTTTTCCAGAAAGCTGGTATTGAAGAAGCAAAAATGATTTCGGATTAAAAAGAGTAAAAATCTGATTATAAACCTGCCAGTATTTTCTTATTTGACTTATAATAAAATTATTACTGTTGTGTCATTTTTTAAAATTAATGCTGGCAGGTTTTTTAGACGGGCCTCATTCTTAATTCGGCACACTCAGAATTGATTTTTTGCGTTTAAGATTTCTTCGAGTGAGTTTTTTCTGATTTTACTTTCTATCCATGCAGTAAAATCAAAAATTCGAAGTACTTGTTTCTCAAAAACATCAGTTCTAAGGAATTTCATTTCATTCGAAACTTTTTGCCAAACTAAATCTCTTTTACGTTGATTTGAAGGAATATGTGGTTTGTTTAAAAATTGAAGCATTTTCTTTTCAATCAGGTAGCCTTTTTCATTCTCTTTCATTTCCCTCTTAATCGAACGGGTTTCATAACTTATCAGGTTAAAATCACCTAATTCATATAAAATCATTAGGTTTACTAATCGAATCGTTCTGTATAAGGGCATATAATAATAGCTTTTTCCTTTAATCATGATCATACTTACATATTTGTGCGATTTTTTGTAATCTTTTTTACCATAATAAATCAATGCTGAATACAAACACAGCTCAGCCTGTCGGTTAGGATTTAATAAGTTAATTTTTGCAAACAGTTGTTCCTGTTGGATTTCCAGTAATTGGGCTGATTCATTAAAATTTCCCTTATCAAAAAAGGGAAAAAGTTCATAAAGAAATATCAAACATTTCACATTCGCATTAAAATTCACCGAAGGGGTTTCAAGTTTTTTCAGTTGTTCGATGAAATAGTGCATTCCTTCATAATTCCTGATACTTCTGAGGCTGTCTAAAACTCCTTCGATACTTAACAGGTAATATATGGGAGGGTTATTCCACAGATGTTTGTTTCTTTCGAAGAGCGAACTAAGTTCCATGTAAGAGCGTAAGGCCGATTTGTAGTCACCTACACTGATTAAGTAATTTGCCTGAAAAAGCTGATGCAGTTTATTTATTTCAAAATTCTCGATATTTGAGGAAGCTAATATGCTCATTTCACTAACAACCAAGTCATTAAGATTAGCCTTTTGTTGTTGTGAACGAACATTTCCTAAAATACCCACTCTGTATTTAAGCAATTCGTAAAGTGAAGCCTGTTCGTTGATTTTACGGATAATGCTTAAAATCTCATTTATTTTATAATGCTTGTTGAGCAAAGTCTTTTCGTCACCCAAAGGAAAATTAAGTGCTAATAAATACTCCAATTCTAGTTTTGATGCTAATAATAGGGCATAATAGTTTTCTTGTTTTCGGCCATCTTCTATTACCTTGTTCAATAATTCGAAACATTCATCAAAGAGCGATTTTTCAAACAAAATCCGGGCTTTCATTATGGAATTGAACAACTTATAATAGCTATCCTGAGCAATACGCAAGGCTAAAAGCGTATCCAACAAGGATTTATATAAATAATTTACAGTAGCATCGAACGATTTGTTTTTATTCAATAATTGGAATTGCTGCCGGATGTTATCACTGGTTATTTGACGGTTTTTCGAAATCATATCGAAAAGTGAAACATAACCGGGGGTTAAATTAATACGTTGGGTTGATAATTTGAAAGCCTTCTTTTCAGACTGGGTCATTGAATTGATTAAAAAAATTAGGGTATCCGTTTTTAACATAGATTTAAAATTAAATTAAGAATCCAAAATATAAAAAATATTGTAAATATCAAAAATAAATATAAAACTATTTGTTTAAATCACTAATATGTAAATATATATAATAAACGTGCATATAAATTGTATATATTATAATTATCGGAATGATAATTTTTTTGTTTTTTTTCCCTTTAATTCTTACTTATATTTGTATACATAATTAAAACAACAAACAATGTCAAATAAAAAAATAATAGTTATAGGTAGTAGTAACACCGATATGGTCATTAAAGCAGACCGTCTTCCGGTACCCGGCGAAACTGTTATTGGAGGTACCTTTTTTATGAATCCTGGAGGAAAAGGAGCCAACCAGGCTGTAGCAGCTGCCCGTTTAGGGGGTAACGTTACTTTTATATCAAAAACAGGTAATGATGTTTTCGGCAAACAATCCATTGAACTATTTAATTCGGAGAATATTAATACGAATTACATATTTTCAGATCCAAAAAATCCATCAGGTGTAGCGCTTATTACGGTTGATTCAAATGGAGAAAATAGCATTGTTGTTGCTTCGGGGGCAAATGCTTCGCTTTGTCCGGCAGATATTGAAAAGGCTAAAAATGAAATAGAACAGGCAGAATTAATCTTAATGCAACTTGAGATACCGATGGAGACTGTTGAATACGCTACAGAAATGGCTTTCAAAAATGGAATAAAAGTAATTTTGAATCCAGCTCCAGCGCAATCGTTAAGTGATAAGTTGCTTAAAAGTCTGCACATGATTATCCCAAACAAAAGTGAAGCAGAAATTCTTTCAGGGATTAAGGTTCACGATTGGGAAAGTGCCCAAAAAGCTGCCGATGTAATTAGAGCTAAAGGGGCAAATATTGTGGTTATTACACTGGGTAGCCAAGGGGTATTAATTTTTGATGGCGGAAATTACTATAAAATTGAGGCTGTCAAAGTTACTGCAATTGATACCACTGCTGCCGGCGATACCTTTTCGGGAGCTTTATGTGTCGGATTATCTGAAGGGAAATCTATTGTGGATGCTGTAAAAATGGCTGCAAAAGCAGCGGCTATATCTGTTACAAGAATGGGCGCACAAGCATCTATTCCTTTCCGTTCGGAATTATCATTACTGGAATAGAAAATTTATAAAGCAACAAGTATGCAAATAATAGCTAAGTTAATTCTTGAAAAAAGTTTCATTTACTTTTTAATAATTTCGTTAGTCTGTATCGGATTTACTTCTGAAGCACAATCGGTACAAGTTTTAAATGTAAAAGGAAAAGTAACTGATTCTATTGCTAATCCCTTGCCATTTGTAAATATTACCATAAAGGGCACAAACCATGCAACTGTAACCAATATTGATGGACAATTTTTCATCGAATTGCCCAATAAGGGGGATATACTTGTTTTTTCAATGATAGGTATGATAACACAGGAAATTAAAGTTGAGAATCAAAAAGATTTGGTGGTAATCCTGTTGGAGGATTTGAAAGAACTTGAAGAAGTCGTGGTCATAGGATATGGAACAACTAGCAAAAAAGAAGTTACCGGCTCAATAACATCATTAAAATCCGATGATTTTAATCGTGGTGTTTACTCGAATCCAATGGGGTTGGTACAGGGAAAAATTGCAGGTTTAACTATAACGAAACCCAATGGTGCCGATCCTATATCTGGCTACAGTATTATGCTGCGGGGAACCAATACACTTACTTCCGGACAAGGTCCGTTGGTAATTATTGATGGCGTAGCCGGTGCCGATTTAAAAAGTATTAGTTCCGAAGAAATTGAATCGATGGATGTGCTTAAAGATGGTTCTGCTGCCGCTATTTATGGTACCAGAGGCTCAAACGGAGTGATTATTATTACCACCAAAAGAGCAAAAACCGGAGTATCTAAAGTAGAATATTCAGGCCAGTTTTCGGTACAGGTAGCCCCACGTGGAGTAGAGAACCTAAATGCAAATGAATTTGAAGAAGCTATTAAATTATATGCCCCTGACAAAACGGTGAATCTCCTTGGCGGAAATACTGATTGGTTCAAAGAAATCACAAGAACTTTACCTTTTAGCCAAAATCACAATATTGCAATTTCAGGCGGAAAAGAGTCTTTTTCGCATCGTACTACCATTTATGTTGATAATTCTAAAGGCTTACTTAAAGACAACCAATCGAATAAGTATTTATTCCGTTCGAATATTGTTCAAAAATTATTGGATGATTTTGTATTATTGGATTATAACCTAGGTTATAGTTTACGTAATTATCAACCGGCTAATTATGATTTGTTTTATCAGGCTTTTATTAGAAACCCGACCAGTAGGGTTTACGACCCCGGTAATACCTATACCGGTGGATACTCCCTTTTAGAAGGCATTAATTATTACAATCCGGTTGCCATGCTAAATGAACGTATCCGTGAGGGAAAAACCACCGATGCCAATAGTAATCTACGGGTAACTTTAAAATTAGCAGAATCTTTAAAATGGATAAATTTCGTTTCTATTGAGCAGTCTGATTGGGAAGATATGTCGTACAAAACAAAATATTATCCAAGTATTCTTGGTAAAGGAGGTGAGGCCGAAATAGAAAATGGGAAAAGCAGTAATTTACAATATGAAAGTACTATAAATTTTCTAAAATCCTTAAACAAGCACGATATACAGTCTATGATTGGTTATTCCTTTCAGGAAGAACAGTTGAATAACTCTTATATGATCAATTCAGGTTTTGATACGGATATTTATGGACCACATAATATTAGTGAAGGTATTGCTTTGGGTGAAGGAACAGCAGAAATGGGTTCTTACAAAGAATCGAGCCGCTTAATTTCTTTCTTTGGCCGGTTAATGTATAATTATAATAAAAAGTATTTGTTTTCAGCATCTTTACGCAGGGAAGGTTCTTCCAGGTTTGGGGAAAACAATAAGTGGGGCTGGTTTCCTGCTGCCAGTATTGGTTGGAGGATAAATGAAGAAAATTTCATGAGTAAGATTAATAAGATTGACAATCTAAAATTACGTGTTGGGTTTGGAGTTACAGGTAATCAGGATTTTGCCAATTACAAGTCGTTAATCATGATGGGTAGTGCCGGAAAATTTTATTATAATGGTGAGTGGATAAATACTTACGAGCCTACTTCAAATCCAAACCCAGACTTACGATGGGAAAGGAAGCAGGAATTAAATGTTGGAATTGATTATACAATCTTTAATGAAAAATTAAGTGGGGCTCTTGAATACTATTACCGACAAAGTAAAGATTTATTATATTCATACAACGTACCTTATCCGCCTTATATTTACCCTGTTCTTTATACAAATGTAGGAACAATTGCAAATCAAGGAGTTGAGTATACTTTAAACGCTTTGATTTTAAACACAAATCACTTTAAATGGAATTCCACATTCACATTTAGTAAAAATAGCAACAAATTGGTCAAATTTTCGAATGATGAATTTACCAATACATATGTTGAAACAGGTTGGTTAGGGGGAGCTTTTCCATTATATGCGCTTCGCATTGAAGAAGGTAAGCCATTAGGAACCTTTTATGGTCCCAAATGGATTGGTATTAATGAGGATGGATTAGATTTATTTAAAAACCCAAATCCTGTGGGTAAAGTTGATCCAGAGGATTGGGAAGCTATCGGAAATGCATATCCTTTTTGCTCACTGGGATGGAGTAATAGTATTACCTATAATCAATGGGAAATAAATATGACTTTTCGTTCCAATATTGGCGGCGAAGTTTTAAATATGTACAGGTTATATTACGAAAACTGGCAGAGCTTAGGGCGGAATATTGTTCTTACACAATTAGAAAATCCTGAATTTAAGGGGATAGGCCAGTATTCCTCGAAATATGTTGAAGATGCGAGCTTTCTTAAACTTGATAATTTAACTGTAGGATATAATTTAGAATTAAATTCAAAATACATATCAAAGATCCGGTTAAACATTTCAGCACAAGATGTTTTTACAATTACAGGATATAAAGGTTTAGACCCTGAAGTTAATATTAGTGGTTTACAGCCAGGTATTGAGTACCTTTATTACTATCCAAGAACAACATCGTTGACATTTGGATTAAATGTTACCTTTAATTAGAGAAAATCTGTGATTATGAAAAATAGTATTAAAATAGTAACTGGAGTGGCTTTGTTCGTTATATTTAACCTAGTTTCTTGTACTGACTTAGAAGAAAGGGTATATTCCGACATCCCAATTGATCAGTTTTTTAGAACTGAAAAAGATGTTCTTATGAATGCTGGTCGCGCTTATACAAAGCTTCAGCGTTACCCCGAAGAATTTAGTCTGTGGACACTTACTGAAATGGCCTCAGACGAAATGGTTGCCCCCGGACGTGATGATGGTTTTGTTTGGGACAATGGCCGTTGGGATGAAATTCATACCCATCAGGCTGACCCAAACAATAAAATATTAACTTATGCATGGAATTTTGTTTTTGAAGGAATAGCTGCCTGTAACGAGATTATTTACGAAACGGAGTTGTCTACCATAGATTTTCCTGAAAAGGATCAGATTGTTTCTGAAATTAAAATTTTAAGAGCATATTTTTATTACCTTGGATTGGACAATTGGGGTAATATTCCATTTTCAATCGACTTCACAGATAAAAAACTTTCTGAACAAAAAGATAGAAAATTCCTGTGCGATTATATCGAGAAGGAAATTTTGGATAATTTAGATTCCCTTAAAAAACAACCAACACAATCAAATTATGGTCGAGTTACTCAAGGAATGGCATACACACTTTTGGCCAAGCTATACTTAAATGCCGAGGAATGGATTGGAGAAGAAAAATTTCAGAAGACTGTTGATGCCTGCAATCGAGTGATTGACTTGAATGTTTATCAAATTGAAAATGACTATTTTGCTAATTTTAAGGTGATGAATGAATCATCGGTTGAAAATATTTTTGTAATTCCGATGCACTCACAATTTACAAAAGATTGTTTCTATTGGTACACCCTTACGCTTAACGATGCCAGTCGGGCCACTTTTGGTTTTATTGGGGGAATGTGGGATGAATTTGTACTGGAACCCGGATTTTTAGATAAATATGCTGATAATGATTTACGCAAACAATCGTTTTTGTTTGGTCAACAAAAAAATAAAAGTGGCGAAAATATTGTTATCGATGGCGAACCCTTTATTTATACTCCTACCATTGGAAATTATATGGCCCGAAAAAAATGGGAAGGCGCTCGCTGTGCCAAATACGAATACCAGGAAAACCTTGAGTATTATGTAAGCGATATGGAAAACGACTTTGTTCTATTTAGGTATGCCGATGTAATTTATACCAAATTCGAAGCCCTTTGGAGGCTTGGCCGGGCTAATGAGATGATAAACGATGCCGATTTGCAAAAAATCTGGAGCAGGGCAGGATTACCTCCTTATCAAATCGCTGATATTACCGCTAATGAATTGCTCAACGAACTAGGACGCGAATTTGCTTGGGAAGGGCACCGCCGGCAAGACCAAATACGTTTCGGAGTTTATGGAAATCAAGGTTGGAATAAACCTGTTTCAGGGGTTAATGCTAAGCTTTTTCCAATACCTCAATCTATTTTAAGTACAAATTCAAATCTTGTTCAAAACCCTAGATAGTTATGAAAGCCCAAACTTTACTTTTGTTTAGCCTATTATTGTTTTTACAATTTTTACTATGTATAAAGGATGGTTCTTCCCAAGCAACAAGGAAAATCACTGTTGAAGAATTGCGCGATAAAATTTCGGCCGCTTGGATTGGTCAGATGATTGGCAATATGTATGGGTTGCCTCATGAAAATAAATATATTAATGCTCCGGGACTAGAAAAATGGCCATATGGATACAGCAAAAGTTTGGATAAACTTCAAAAATACGAAGGCGCTTTTTCCGATGATGATACCGACATAGAGTACATGTACCTTTTGCAGATGCTAAAATATGGAAGCGAACCATCGTATGCTCAACTCCGTGCAGCATGGATGTACCATGTCCGCGATAGGGTATGGTTAGCCAACCGGGGAGCACTTGGGTTAATGCACTTTGGCTACACACCTCCTTTTACCGGAAGCAGAAAGTTAAATCCACACTGGTTTCAGATCGATCCACAATTAATTAATGAAATATGGGCAGTAACTGCCCCCGGAATGGTATCCTATGCAGCATCGAAATCCGATTGGGCAGCGCGCATTACCAGTGATGAATGGGGTGTTGAACCAACTATTTTTTATGGTGCCATGTATGCTGCTGCATTTTTCGAAAACGATATTCATAAACTTATTGAAACCGGTATTCAGGCATTGCCGGTAAATGGGCGATTCAGAACTACTGCTAACGAAATGAAAGCATTGTATGTTAAATATCCCAATGATTGGAAGGAAGCGTGGATGGAAATGGCTCAAAAATATTATGTAAATGAGCCAGCAATGACCAAAACCATTTGGAATGCAAATTTAAACGGGGCTTGTGCAATTTTAGCCATGTTATACGGGAAAGGCGATTTTCAACGTACTTTGGATTTATCGTGTGCTATGGGATTCGATGCCGATAACCAAGCTGCCACTGTGGCTGGTTTATTGGGTATAATAAGTGGCATGAAAGGTTTACCTGCAAATTTGTATTTGCCTATCGAAGGTTGGAAAGAACCCTTCAATAATAATTATGTTAACATTACGCGGCATGATCTTCCTGACGCAAAAATTACTGAAATTATTGATAATACAGTTAAGGTTGCCATAGCTTTGATTTTGGACAAAGGAGGAAAAAAGTCGGGAGAACCAGGTAAGGAAATACTTACTATTAACACCAAAGCAAGCTTTAACCCACCCTTAGAGTTTTACTTGGGGCCATTGCCGGAATTGGTTATTGGTAAGCCCATTACCTTTAATTTTTTTACCGATGCAAACCAAGCATTCAATTGGAATCTTATTGACGGAACGCTTCCAAAAGGCTTAGAATTTTCAAAAGGGCAAATAATCGGAGTTCCAACAGAAACTGGATATTTTAAGATTACATTACAATTAGATAATACCAAAGAAAAAATCACTCACGACTTTAATCTGTTAGTACGTGGAGAAAATATTGCATTAAATGCTGATACCATTTTTGCCAATATCAGGGAATTGAATGAAAAGGTGCTTGACTCCTGTTGGTATACTTTTGGCAAACCTGTGTATGCAAAAAATGTTTCAGTAATTAACGATGGAAAATCTTCGGGAGATGGTTCTGTATTTTACAGTCTGGCAGCCAAAGCAAAATTGCCTAAAGTGGATTATTATGGTTTCGGATGGAATGAACCACAAAAAATAAGTCGAGTGGCCTTTCATTCGGGTTGCCTAGAAGAATTTGGAGGTTGGTTTACTTCCTTAAATGTTCAATATCAGGATGAAAAAGGAAAATGGACATCTGTTGAAAGAATAAGAATAACCCCTTCACTTCCTGAAACCGATGTGGTTTATTATCAACCGCATAATGCAGAATATATTATTGAATTTTCTACGATTGAAACAAGAGGAATCCGTATTATTGGCGATGCCATGATTCAGGATCACTGGAATAAATACACCAAACAGGTGTCTGGTTTTACATCCATAACCGAACTTAGTGTTTATAATTAACTATTCATATCATGCTTAAAAAAAATTATTTATCAATCCAATTTATGCTAGCCCTTTTGTTGGGACTGTTAAGCATTACAGGTTGTATTTCTAATCATTCTGATAAAAAGGAGCAGCTAAATGAAACCAAAATTACGCAGCAGGAGCTTTTAAATAAAATTAAAGGAGGCTGGGCAGGTCAAACCATTGGTGTTGTATATGGCGCTCCGGTAGAATTCAAATACCAAGGTTCAATTATTCCAGATTATCAAATTATACCTTGGAGAGAAGGTTATGTAAAATACTGGTGGGATAAAAAACCTGGTCTTTTCGATGATATTTACACCGATTTGAATTTTGTTGCTGCTTTTGAAAAATACGGTATAAATGTTCCCATGGATTCAATTGCCAAACATTGGGCTTCAACAGCTTATCACCTTGCACATGCCAACCAGGCGTCGCGTTATAATATTTTACAAGGTATTATGCCCCCTCATTCGGGATATTGGAAAAATAACCCCCATGCCGATGACCTTGATTTTCAGATTGAAGCCGATTTTATTGGTTTAATGGCTCCCGGAATGTTGAATTCTGCCACTGAAATTGCCGACAGGGTAGGCCATATCATGAACAGTGGCGATGGTTTTTATGGGGGTGTTTATGTTTCAGCATTGTATTCAATGGCCTTTACCAGTAACAGCGTAAACCAAATTGTAGAAACTGCAATAAAAACAGTTCCAGCCGGTACAAAATTTCACAGTTGCATTACTGATGTTATTCAGTGGCATAAACAATATCCAACCGATTGGAAAGCAACATGGTTTGAGTTAGAGAAAAAATGGAACAACGATGTGGGTTGCCCCAAAGGTTGTTATTTATCTTTTAATATCGATGCAAAAATAAATTCTGCTTACGTAACCATTGGGCTGTTATACGGCAAGGGCGATTTTTCAAAATCTATTAATATTGCTACCCGTTGTGGACAGGATGCAGATTGTAACCCGTCAACAGTAGGTGGAGTGCTTGGTGTAATGAATGGTTATAACAATATACCTTCTTTTTGGCTCGATCCATTGAAAGAAATTGAAGTTTTAAATTTTGAAAATACAACTATGTCGTTGGCCACAGCCTACGAATTAAGCTTAAAACATGCGTTGGCTGCCATTGAATCAGCAGGAGGTTCTGTTTCCGGCGACACACTGCGAATTCCTTTTCAGGAGGCTGAGCCATTGGCTTACGAGCAGAATTTCGAAAAAACGTATCCCATTTTTCGCGACCGTTTCGACCGATCGTTTACAGATGAACTAACCTATGATTTTGTAGGTAATGGATACATTTTTTACGGCAACCTGGTAAAAAACGCAAAAATAGATAAAGAGTATATCGACCGGATATCGAAACGTGTGGGTTCAGAAATGTTTGGTTTAGCTGAACCCGATGATCCCTATGTGGCTGAAATTGATGTTTATATTGATGGAAAATTCGATGAGAAAGTTTATATGCCCATGAAGAATAGTTCACGTCGATTGGAGCCTCATTGGAAATATCAACTTAATGAGGGAGCGCATCAGGTTGTTCTAAAATGGGTAAATCAACATAAAGATTATGAGATAAGAATAAACGATATTGTGGTTTATTCTGAAAATGAGCCGATTAAAAATAGAACTTATTAATAAAACTTATGAAAAACCTTGCATTAATATTACTCGTTTTTACTTTGATTTTCAACTCTTGTGTTGAAACAACGCAGCCTGCTAAAGAACTTCCTTCAATTGCCAAACTGAGTACCCAATCGCTTAAAGATAAAATCAAAGGAGGATGGGCTGGGCAAACGATGGGGTGTACTTTTGGGGGACCTACAGAATTTAGGTTCAAAGGTACACTTATACAAGATTATCAGCCCATGGTATGGTACGATGACTACATCAGGGAAACATTTGAAATTGATCCGGGTTTGTACGATGACGTATATATGGATTTGACCTTCATGGAAGTAATTGAGCGGGTTGGAATTGATGCACCTGCTGATTCTTTTGCCGTTTCTTTTGCTAATGACGATTATAAACTTTGGCATGCCAACCAAGCCGCAAGGTATAACATCCTAAACGGAATTATGCCTCCTGCGTCTGGGCACTGGATGAACAATCCTCATGCCGATGATATTGATTTTCAGATAGAAGCCGACTTTGCCGGTATGATGTCGCCGGGAATGATAAATGCGGCTTCGGAAATTTGTGACCGGACGGGGCATATTATGAATTATGGCGATGGCTGGTATGGTGGCGTATTTATGGCTGCCATGTATGCCACTGCCTTTATTTCCGATGATATTGATTTTATTATTAATCAGGGCTTAAAAACCATTCCATCGAATTCAAAATTCTATCAGGCCATTAGTGATGTTATTAAGTGGCACAAACAATATCCAAACGATTGGAAGCAATGTTGGTTCGAATTTGAGAAAAAACATACATCAGAAGTGGGATGTCCAGAGGGGGTTTTTAATGCTTTTAATATCGATGCCAGTGTAAATGCTGCTTATGTTGTGATAGGATTACTTTATGGTCAAAAAGATTTTTTCAAAACCATGGACATTTCGACACGTTGTGGCCAGGATTCTGATTGTAACCCGGCAACAGCTGCAGGTATTTTGGGTGTTATGTATGGCTATAACCAGATTCCGGATTATTGGAAACCGGCTATCGAAAAAGTAAACGATATAAACTTTCCATATTCCGACATCACATTGAATCAGATTTACGATTTAAGCTATAAACACGCATTGCAAATGATTACCCGAAACGGGGGTGTTATTCGGGGTGATTCTATAGATATTGCTGTACAACAACCTGTTACTTTGCCGTTTGAACAATCGTTCACAGGAATGTATCCTGCCAAAGAATTATTGGTGCGTAAAGATTTTCTCATCGAAAGTATCCAAATTGACTTTAAAGGAAATGGCATTGTTGTGCTAGGAAATGTAAAAAGCCAATGCAGTATTGCTACCAGCAATTTTGTTGCTCTGTTGGATGTTTACATTGACGGAGTAAAAATTGAACAGGTAAAAATGCCTTATGATTACATTAAAAGGAAATACGATATCTACCATAAATATCTTTTACCCGAGGCAAATCATACCATTGAAATAATGTGGGTAAATCCGGATCCCGAATATAGAATTTATCTAAAATCATATGTTGTTTACAGCGAAAATCCGGTTCAACAATCTATAATGTCAAATAACTAAATAAGTAAATGAAAATCAACTCATTGCCATGCCATTTACTTACCCTGAAATTGATAACGATTGTTTGGGTGCTAGGGCTATCTTCTGCCTGTACACCAGATGAAGACGATTCGCGTATCGATCCTATCATCTTTTCCAGATTGCTTGAAGAAGAGAAGGTAAAAAGCAACATACTGAAAAGGGAAATAAACTATGCTGTTCTTCTACCAGAAAACTATAACAAAACAACAGATTCATTCCCTGTGGTTTATTTGCTTCACGGATATGGCGATAATCAATCAGCTTGGTATAAATTTGGGTTGATTGAGTATTATTCCGATTTAAATGCTACCCAAAACGGCTCTATGATTTTTGTTATGCCGCAGGCTTTCAATACCTATTATGTAAATAAATACAATGGCATTTATCCCTATATGGATTTTCTCACTTCCGAACTGGTACCTTTGATAGATTCTCTTTTTAGAACCAAAAAGGATAAATCGCAACGGGCAGTTATGGGGTATTCAATGGGAGGATATGGTGCGTTAATTTTACCGGTCATGAATCCCGAAGTGTTTTCTGTTAGTGTGCCGTTAAGCATGTCGTTCCGCACCGATGAACAATATATAGTTGAATCGCAAACCACTTTCGATAACCAATGGGCTTCTGTTTTTGGAGGCTATGGGGCTGTCGGAACCGAAAGGCTCACTGATTATTTTTTGCAACATAGCCCATTTCATTTTTTTAGCGATGATGATATTCTTAAATATAGCAGTCTTAAGTTTTTTATTGACTGTGGTGATGATGAAGAATCTTTGTCTATAACCAACGGCGAATTGCATAATTTACTTAAAAACAAATCTATAGCTCACGAATATCGGGTTCGCAACGGTGGTCATTCATGGGATTATTGGAAAAAATCCTTACCCGAAGCCTTAAAGTTTATTAGTGCAGGATTTCTGAATGTCGATTATCCCCAAAAACCGGACCCCATTTTAATTGAAAACCCATTGACCACTGATAAATACCTGCTTCAAGAATTTTCAGGGGAAAATATTCAATTAGGGATATATAAACCGCAGAATTACAATACCGATACCAATTTATACCCGGCCATTTTTATTTTTCACGATTACGAGAACTATTCGCGAAGTGAAAATGCTCTTAAACTCTTGTCAGTACTTCATGATAAAATGTTGAACGGTAAATTGCCTCAGTCTCTTATTTTTGAAATACCCGTTACTAATCAAAAAATCACTGCCGAAGTTTTTAGCTCAATCATGCAGGAAATTAGAATGAATTACCGGTTAAAGCCTAATTTTGATGGATTGATACTGATGGGCAATAAAAGGGGAGGTTTATTGGCTAGCTCTCTAATACTTGAGTTTCCTGCTACCTTTAATGGATGTTTCCTTTTTGATGCATCTTTAGAACAGGAGGTGATGGTTGCTCCTGACCAATTTTATTATGTTGAGGTTTCGGATAAAGCGGATATGCCAGAAAGAAATTTCAATTTGTACAGAAAACTTCGCGAAAATGGGAATGAATATGAATACCGTGTGCATCAAGGTACTACGGATTTTGAATCAACTTTGTTTGGGATAAATGAATCGGTAAGTTATTTGTCAAAAAAACTTAAAAATTTGTAATCATGAATAGCGGAAAAACCTACCTGTTGTTGTTACTAATCTCTCTAACATCTCAAGCTATTAGTCAGGAGGAAGCACTGAGAATACATGAAAGTTTGAGCATGTATAGTCCAATTTTGGGACAGGAGGTGAAGTATTCACTCTTACTCCCCGAAAACTACTATACCAGTAACGAAAAGTATCCGGTTGTTTATTTACTTCATGGTTTGGGTGATGATGAAACCTCTTGGTTGGAATATGGCCGTATTCGTCAGATTGCCGACCAATTAACCATGAATAAAGAAATAGTTCCCATGATTTTTGTGATGCCTCAAGGCTTCAGAAATTATTATGTAAATGACTATGCAGCAACCTTTCGGTATCAGGACATGTTCATTAGTGAACTCATTCCTTTTATTGATAGCTGTTACCGAACAATAGCCGATAAAAAACATAGAGCAACTATGGGGTATTCAATGGGTGGTTTTGGTGCTTTGATACTTCCATTAAAAAACCCCGAATTTATGAATACCTGTGTTCCTTTAAGCATTTCGATCCGCACCGATGAGCAGTATATGGAAGAGGATGGGATGGAATGGGATCAGCAATGGGGGAGATTGTTTGGCGGAGTCGGTAAAATGGGAGTCGACAGGATAACCGAATATTACAAGCAGAACAATCCTTTTTATCTATTTAAACATGGCGATATAAACACACTTTCTGCCTTAAAGATATACATCGACAACGGTGACGATGAATACACTCTTTGCCGAAGCAACGAAGAGTTACACATGCTTTTACGGGAATTATCATTTCCTCATGAATTTAGGGTAAGAGACGGTGGTCATGAATTCTCATATTGGCGAAGTGCGCTTCCCAATGGGTTGTGTTTTATCAGCGATGCTTTTGAAGGGAAGCCGTACAGGGGGGATTTCCCCGACAATGTTGAAACAATAAAAACATCGGATATTCAGATTATTGACTATCTCAACCCAAATGGTATTTGCAAGGTTTATCTGCCTGATGAATACAAGGAAACTTCAAGGAAATACCCAGTAATCTATATTACCGGTAATTTAAAAAAACAAGAGAGCGAGCAAATAATTACTATGATTCATGAATATATTACTAAAGGGGAATTGCCCCCTTTAGTAGTGGCTTTATTACCCAATAAACCCAGTAGTTTAAACGACCCCTTTATAACCAATTTCGAAAAGGATTATCGAATAAGGGAAGGCTTTCGCTTTCGTGCTTTGATGGGTTTTTCAGGTAGTGGAGCAACTTGTTTGAATGAGGCTTTCAAGCCGGAAAAATATGCAGCCTGTGTCCTATTTAATTCCGAATTGGCATCTAAAGAAATAGAACAAATCATCGCGGGAATAGAGGCTAAAAAAGTTAAACGTACTTGGTTATATTTTGCTGCCGCTGATAAGGCTTTAAACTTTCAGGGAAATGGAACCTTACATATACTGCTACGCGAAAAAGAGGTTTATCATGAATATCGTGTGTGTGAGGGAATAGGGCAATTTGAAGAATTATCGGGTCTAATTATTGAGTCATTGTTTTTTATAGCTAAAAAGTTTCACAATTAATAGGAATAAAAAATCATTTAAAAACTAAAAACGTATGTTTATTGTACAGGATTATTTCTTAGCCATTGTTCTCACCTTTGTTACTATGCTTTGCTGGGGTTCGTGGGGCAATACGCAAAAATTGGCGGCTAAAAACTGGCGCTATGAGCTTTTTTACTGGGATTATGTTATTGGCATTTTGTTACTATCTGTTTTCCTTGCCTATACATTGGGAAGTATTGGTGAGCAAGGCCGGAATTTTAATACGGATATTGTTCAGGTAAGTAGCCGTAATTTCTGGAGTGCATTTTTTGGCGGTGTAGTATTTAATGCATCCAATATTTTATTGGCAGCCGCAATATCAATCTCCGGAATGGCAGTTGCTTTTCCCCTCGGAGTTGGACTTGCACTTGTTCTCGGTGTTTTGGTAAATTACATTCAGGCTCCTAAAGGAGATCCTATGCTAATATTTATGGGGGTATTTGCTATTGTACTTGCCATCATTTTTAATGGTATAGCCTCTGGAAAGATGAATGCCGGAAAAGATAAGGCAAATGCAAAAAAAGGAATCTGGATTGCAGTGGGGGCAGGTATTTTAATGTCGTTGTTTTATCGGTTTGTCGCGGCAGCCATGGATTTAAACAACTTCGAATCCCCGGAGGCTGGTAAAGCTACCCCCTATTCAGCCTTCTTTATTTTTGCCATTGGTATGTTTGTAAGCAATTTTATTTTCAATACCCTGTTGATGAAAAAGCCTTTTGTTGGTGAACCAGTTTCATTTGCCAACTATTTTAAAGGTCGATTTTCAACCCACATGGTAGGTGTTTTGGGCGGTTTAATTTGGGGATTGGGTACCTCTCTGAGTTATATTGCTGCGGGAAAAGCAGGAGCCGCTATTTCTTACGGACTCGGACAAGGAGCTACAATGGTTGCTGCCTTTTGGGGTGTTTTTATCTGGAAAGAATTTAAAGGCGCAAATAAAAATGTCAATCTTTTACTCTTTTTTATGTTTCTTCTGTTTACGTCCGGATTGGTGCTAATAATCATATCCGGGGGTAATTAATAACTATAACTAAATTCGTTTATTAACTTCATTTTAAATTTAATTGTTATGAAAAAGTTACTTGGATTTTTGATGATGGCCATTTTTATGGCTACTGTGTTTGCTGCTTGCGATAAAGATGATGATGGTAATGAGGATCCTATTGTGGTAAAAGCATCCCCGATTAAAACTATCGGAGTCGTTTATACCGATGGTGTTGACCTATATGAGTTTTTCTATCATGCAACCACAAAAAAAATTACTGAAATTAAAAATTATTGGAACAATGAGTTAGACAAAACCATCACTTATGATTATTCAGTTTCAGGAAAGCTTTCCATTACATCTGGAGATAATGTTACCGAATACGAGGTAAATAGTAATGGCATGGTAACCAAAGAAATTTGGGATGCAGAAGAATGGGCTGCTTATGAATACAATGCCGAAGGGTATTTGGTGAAAATTATTGAACATTGGGGGGGCACTGACCATCTGAAAATGGAAGCGGTAATTTCAAATGGTAATATTATGAAGCATACTACTTATGATGATGATGGAGTTACTGTTAAAAAAATTAAGGAATTCACTTACACAACCGGTGATAATACAAATGATATTCATCAGGCAAATATGGTTGATAGTAATACAAAACCAGTTGGTAATTTATTCGGAAAACCTTCTAAAAAACTTGTTGATTTTCTTGAGTATTGGGATCCAAGAGAAAGTACTATTCAAAAGAAGAAAACGACAATTTCTTATGAATTTGATACTAAAAACCGGCCAGTAAAAATTACGAGAGCTGGTGATGGATGGTCAGAAGTGTACACCTTTTCATACTATGAGGAATAGTTGATGTTGTTTTGTTTATGCCTCTTCATCTCGTCCTTTCGGCAAAATGGAGAGGTGGTTGAACGATTTATTTATATTTTATCCAATATTGATGAGTATTTGGAAAGATGATATTTTACTTTTTGTGTAAAATTCAGATTCATCAATTTTATAAAGTAAGCAAATTTATTGTAATTGATAGATTTAGTTTACTTGTTCTATTGGTATAGCTTTTAAACAAAATATTCAATGAGTCCGGTTTAAAAAGAGTAAGAAAATGATTATAACCCAGCCATCGTTTCTTTAATTAGCTTATAATATAGTTGTTACTATTGCACAAGTTTATAAAAATCAACGCTGGCAGGGTTTTTAAAAGGGACTCTTAATTAATTATCGAAATCGTCCATCATTTATTAAAATATGTTAAAAAATAAATATATTTATGCTTATATCTAAAAACTACATTGCCCTTTTAAGTGGAATACTTGTATTTTTAATAGTACTTATATTACCTGCACCAACTGGTTTATCGATTCCGGGCAAAAATACAGCCGCAGTAGTTTTATTAATGAGTATTTGGTGGATAACCGGCGCAATACCTATTTATGCAACTGCATTTTTGCCATTAGCCCTTTACCCTGTTTTGAGAATACTCCCGGCATCGGAAACAGCCTCTAATTATGGGCATAATTATGTATTGATGCTGTTGGCCGGATTTATTCTGGCAAGGTCTATCGAAACACAAAATCTTCACAAACGAATTGCCCTGGTTTTAATGAATATTTTTGGAACCAGCCGGAAAAAAATTCTTTTGAGTATCATGTTGGCTACAGCATTTCTTTCAATGTGGATTGCCAATGTTACTTCTGCGTTGCTCATGCTTCCCATAGCACTGGCAATAATAAAAAAGGAAGAATCGGCGATTCAAGGAGGTACGAATAATAAATTCTCGAAAGCATTGATGCTGGGTGTTGCTTATTCAGCAACCATTGGTGGTGTTGGAACGCTTATTGGTTCACCTACGAATTTAATTCTTATTGGTGTATTAGAAAAACTATACCCAAATGCACCGAATATCACCTTTTTTAACTGGCTTAAAATCGGGATTCCTGTCCTGTTAATTTTTCTTCCTTTGGTTTGGTATTATTTAATCAAATATTTTAATGTTGATGGGGATTTAAGTAAAGATCAAACCGTTATCAAGGATGAATTAGTTGCGTTGGGAAAAATATCGCAAGGCGAAAAAGGAGTAATGTTTGTATTTTTATTGGCAATTTTTGGATGGGTTTTTCGAGAAGGGTTTGTTTTTGGGCAGCTTGTGATTCCCGGTTGGGGTTCATTACTAGGATTAGAAGAATTTATAAATGATAGTTCTGTAGCAATGTTTTGCGCAATTCTCCTTTTTATGTTACCTGCTTCAAAAACTAAAAGGTTAATTGATTGGAAGGAAGCCAGCCAAATTCCTTGGGGAGTAGTTATGATTATCGGGGGTGGATATGCTGTTGCCGATGGCTTTAAATCAACTGGTTTAGCCGATTGGCTAGGATACCAATTGGTATTCATACATGATTTTCCTTCATTAATGGTATTGTTGATTGTTGTTACTTTTATCCTTTTTTTTACCGAGATTAATTCAAATACAGCAACAATAAATATATTCCTGCCCGTTCTGGCTGGGCTGGCTGTTGCTGCTCAAACAAATCCATTGTTATTAATGATACCAGCTACGGTTGCCTCTTCTTTTTCTTTTATGATGCCCGCAGGTACCGGACCCAATACGGTGGTTTTTGCCAGCGAGCGGATTACGGTGGCAGATATGGCTAAATGCGGTTTATGGCTGAAGCTAATTAGTGTTTTTTTGCTTACTTTAATACTATATTTAATTGTAATGCCTTGGCTAAATCTGGAAACTACTTTACCCGTATGGGCTAAATAGATAATTTGAATTAAGCATTTAGATAACTAAAGTTTCGCAGGAGCTAAATAGCCGAAAAATAAATATCAAAATCATAAAAAATAGTTGCAAAATTCATTGTAAATTACT
>DYOH01000044.1 GCA_020720625.1 Acetofilamentum sp.
GCAAATAGTAAGATTATTTTGATATCTCTTCTCTCACGAATAAAGAATAATTAATTATGAATGTGTGCCCAAAAAAACTCTTTTCTAAATTATCCTTTTAGATAACTAATATATAATCAGCTAGTTTATTCGATTTTCGAAGGGAAATCTGCAAATAGGCTTATTTATATTTAGTTTAAATAAGCTTAATTTGCATTGCAAAACTTAGATTAAAAAAAGCTTATAAATATGAAAGTTAAATTAATTATTTTATTATTATTAGTTATGAATACGAATCAGGAAATATTCGCACAATTTGTACAGGCACCGCTTCCTTATGCTTACAATGCACTAGAACCGGCAATTGATGCACAGACAATGGAAATTCATTATACAAAGCACCATGCCGCATACGTAGCCAATCTTAATGCCGGCTTAAAAGCAGAAGGCAAGGAAAGCCACACAGATTTGTTGAAAATACTTAGCAACATTTCGGGCTATTCTGCCGCTGTAAGAAACAATGGTGGCGGACATTATAATCATGATTTGTTTTGGAGTGTTCTGACTACAGATAAATCAAAACAACAATCGGCTGTAGTTTTCCAGGCTATCGAAAAAACTTTTGGCAGCATGGATAATTTTAAAGCTGAGTTCTTAAAAGCTGCTGCTACACGTTTTGGTTCTGGTTGGGCATGGCTGGTTGTTACTGCCGATAAGAAACTGGTAGTTTGCTCAAATCCAAATCAGGATAACCCTTTAATGGATATTGCCGAAGTAAAAGGAACACCCATTTTAGGTGTTGATGTTTGGGAGCACGCCTATTATTTGAAATATCAAAACAAAAGAGCCGATTATCTCAGCGCTTTTTGGGATATTATTAACTGGCAAGAAGTAGAAAGACGCTACGAAGAAGCCATGAAATAAGCATATATGTAATAAATATATTATTATTTTACTCATCCGATGAAGTTTTTTTCGTCGGATGAGTTTTTTTTAGGCCAATAAACCTTAGAATTATTTTTAAACAAATAATCGACTAACGGATACAGTATAATACATTACCAAATAATCAAATTTTAAAATTGATTTTGGAATCTTGCCCACCGAATACTACATTTACTCCCAAAAACCTTAACTAATTTTATAATAGAATGAAAAAACTTTTCTCTTTGTTGCTAATGGCAACTTTTTTTGGTGTTTCTCTTTATGCCCAGAAACTGGTTATTCTGCATACCAACGATATGCACTCCAAATTAACCGGTTTTGGTCCAGAGATGAATTATTCTCCCCTTGAGCTTAACAACGACTCCACTTTGGGTGGTTTTGCCCGCCTGGCGGCATTAATTAATCAGGAGAAAAATGCAAACCAAGGCGCTTCTCTTGTGTTCGATGCCGGCGATTTTCTTATGGGCACTATCTTTCAGGCTAAAGAAGCCGAAACCGGTTTCCAGTTGCTATTGATGAAAAAAATGGGCTACGATGCAGTTACTATTGGCAACCACGAGTTCGATTTTGGTCCAAACATGCTGGCTAAAATTTTGAATGCCGGATTCTCCAGAGGTGAGATGCCCGAAATTCTTGCCACGCAGTTTCAGTTTTCTGCCGAAAGCAAAGAAGATGACAATCTTGCCCAATTGGTAAACGAAAAGAAAATTAAACCTTATGTGGTTTACGAACGCAATGGGCTAAAAATTGGCGTTTTTGGTATTATTGGCGTTAATGCAGTAGAGGTGGCTCCGGCATCTGCTCCGCTTACTTTTGCCGACCGAATTAAAACTGCTGCCGAAGTTACCAAAACTTTGCGCGAAAAAGAAAAGGTTGATGTGGTGGTTTGTTTGAGCCATAGCGGGGTTTACTACGACGAAAATGGTGTAATTTTTGGTGAAGATATTGAATTGGCTCAAAAAGTTCCCGATATCGACGTTATTTTAAGTGGTCATACCCATGTGAAAACTGAAAAAGCAACCCATGTTGGAAAAACATTGGTAGTGCAAACAGGTGCTTATGCCGAGAACCTTGGCAGGGTGGAACTCAACTATACTGCCGGAAAATTAGCTTCCTGGAATTTTAGGCTGATGCCGGTAAACGACCAGATTATGGGTGATGAATTGGTAAACAAGCTTATTGAAGATTACCAGACGGAAATTGATGCCGAATACTTTAAACCTTTCGGTATTGATTATTACACCGTGTTGGCAGAAACAAGTTATCTTATTTTTAGGGGCGACGACGAGAAAAAGATTGAAGGCAGTGTTGGTACTCTGTTGGCTGATGCCATTAATTTTTACACCGATAAATTTAGCACTCCTTCGGATATGGTTATTGTGGCACATGGCATAGTACGCGAAAATATTATGCCCGGAAAAATATCTCCCGCCGATGCATTTCGTGTGGCACCACTTGGCTCCGGAAAATCTGATTTGCCCGGATATTCGCTGGCACAGATTTATATTACCGGACACGAGATTAAGCTGCTTATGGAGCTTATTCTGATGGCTAACAAGCCAGGAGCCGACAGTTATCTCTATTTTTCGGGTGTAGAGGCTGACTACAATCCCAACAAAATGATGCTAAAGAAGGTGGAAAAAGTGAGATTGAATGGCACTGAGATTAGCATCGACAAAAAGGATGAAAAGCTTTATACCATCTCTGCCAATACCTATTTACTCAGCTTTATTGGCGAAGTAAAGAAAATGAGCAAGGGGCTGATAAAGATTATACCCAAAGATGCAAAAGGAAATCCTGTGGCCGATGTAAAATCAAATTTACTTGATTTCGATGCAAATACAGATGGCATTCAGGAAGGAAAAGAGTGGATTGCTTTAATCGAATTTTTTAAGCAGTTTCCGGATGTAAATGCTAACGGAATTCCGGATGTATCAGACGAATATAAGACGCCTCCACAGCGTTTGCACCCCACAGAGCCAAAAAAGAAATAAGCCTTATACCAACATATAGCTTTGGCAGAGAAAGTATATCTCTGCCAAAGCTAATTTTGCTTTTGGCGAGGCAGGTAGATTGAAAATACAGAACCTTTGTCTGGTATACTTTCCACTTTAATTTCTCCATTATTTTGTTTTATAAATTCGAAAGCCAGTACAAGTCCAATACCTGTGCCGCCTTCGCCTTGCGTTCCTTTGGTCGATTTTTTCTCCTTAAATTCGAATAAGCAGTTAATTTGCTCCTTGCTCATGCCCACTCCGGTATCTTTTATTTGTAAAATGGCGTTTTGTATGTCGATTTTACAAATGATACTGATTTTTCCATGTGCCGGAGTAAACTTAATGGCATTAGACAAGATATTCCGAAAGGCGGTTTGAACCATTTCAGAATCTGCATAAACAGTACAATCCTGCTTGAAGCTGCTTATAAGTTCTATCTTCTTTTGTTTTAAAAAGTTCTGATAGAGTTCAATAGTGGATTCAATTACATCGCTTAGTTTAAACTCCGATGCTTGTATGGATTGAATATCCTGCTGATTAATAGCCCACTTGAGCAGATTATCGAGTAATTCGTAAGTTTTTCCTGCGCTATCGGAGGCAAGATGTAAATATTTTTGCGCCTTTTCCTGATTATTACTAAGCATAAATTGGGTAATTAGTTTTAGCATAGAATTTATATTTCCGATAGGACTTCTTAAATCGTGCGCTAATACTGAGAATAGCCAATTTTTATTCTGATTGATGGTTTTTAGTTGTTCGTTTTGGTCATTTATCAGTTTTTCGTTGTATCGTTTGGCCGAAACATCCGAGGTAAAGCAGATATAAGAATTTACTTCGTTCTTATTGTTGAATATTGGGGCTACTATCGATTCAAAATAAATGGGTTCCTGTGAAGGATTATTTTTTATAAATTCTCCCTGCCAAACCTGATTTTTTCTAATGGTTTGAATGAGGTCTATTGTTCTCTCTTGTGGGGTTAATTGAGAGATAATAAATTGTGCGGGTTGTCCAATAATATTTTCGGCTTTTATTAGGCTTTGCTCCTCAAATACCTTGTTTACATAACGTATTTTTGTATCAGAATCGGCAATGGCTATTCCTAGCGCGCTTTGCCCTAGAGCTGTTTTTCTCAGATTATCGCTTTCTTCAATCAAACTGTCGTCAATTTCTTTCAAGAGCAGTATAAAACCAAACGAACCTATCATAGTAACCGATAATACCACAAATAAATAGAATAAATCAAATGCATTAAGCTCGGAAAATGAATAGTTTTCTTTTAATTGCCATATTGGAATAATGCGAAGTGCCAGAGAAAGACTATAGGTACCATATACGAGCCCCAGAAATACTGGTAAGCGATATTTTTTATGGTATTTTATTAATTCTACCACGGTTGCTAAAATTACCAGACTAAGGCCCGCTGAGTTAAATATTGTTCTTAGATACGATGATTTATAGGTTATTAGAAATAGAATATGAAATAAAATACCCCAGAAAAGCATAAAGTACAAGGCTTTTTTTCTAAGTTTTCCTTCGTATGATATAGTGCTTATGGATTCGAGTATCCACTCCAAACAGTATTAGTGTATTGGCTAGCTGAATGCTAAAAAAAGCGGGCACAAGCCATCTGAGTGCAATCCCTGCCAAACCAATGAATATCAAAAGTTTTCAAATGGTGTAGCTAATCAGGAACCAAGATTTGTTTTTTCCGATAAAGACATAAAAGGCCAGTATTACAATGATTAGAAAATTGTTAAACCCGATAAAAAATAGTATGTTCTGAAAATCAAAGTTCACTCGCTATGTTTTTTTTTGAACTACTAAGTTATAATTTTTGTAGTATTTTAAGACAAAATAATCTTTTTCGTTTGAACTTTTTTTCTTTACTTTTAGGTTTTGAAAAGGGTAATTATATCAATTTTTACAATATCTGAAGGAAAGTATGGAGAATATTTGGTCTTTGCAGCATAAACGTGCATTTATTACAGGAGCAACCAAAGGAATTGGTCTTGCAATTGCCACTGAAATGGCAAAATTGGGTTGCGATATTGCTTTTTTAGCACGCAATGCCGATGAAGTTGAAATTACAACTGCATTTTTAAAAAAATTTAATATTCTGTGTTTGCCTTTGGTGGCCGATGTGAGCCAACAAGACGAAATGGATAGAGTTGTTTCGGAACTAAAGTCAAAATGGCCTGTTATAGACATTTTTGTGAACAATGTAGGCACCAATATCCGAAAGAAGGCTGTGGAATACGATATGGCCGAGTACGATAAGATTATGAATACAAACCTGCGTCCGGCATTTGAACTTTCTCGCAAACTTTATCCGCTACTCAAGAAAAGTGCCCAGGGAAATGTGGTTTTTGTTTCGTCGGTGGCTGGCCATACCCACTTAAAAACCGGCACTATCTATGCCATGACAAAAGCTGCTATTAATCAACTTACAAAAAATCTGGCGGCTGAATGGGCACCCGACAATTTGCGTGTAAATGCTGTTTCGCCATGGTATATTAATACTCCTTTGGCGCAAGGAGTACTTAAAAACGAGGATTATAAGCAAGAAGTGCTTAGCAGAACGCCGTTAAATCGTATTGGTGAGCCGGAGCATGTTGCAGCTACGGTGGCATTTCTCTGTATGCCCGGTGCTAATTATATTACCGGACAAGTTATTGCCGTAGACGGGGGATTCCTTATAAACGGATTTTGAGTAGTAACGATTTTTTGTACAAACCATATTCTACCACAAAAAAATTGTTGTACAAACGTTTAATTAATTAGTATGATAGTAGATTTAAGAAGTGATACGGTTACAAAACCGTCGAAAGAGATGCTCGAAGCGATGTTTACAGCTCAGGTAGGCGACGATGTATATGGCGAAGACCCTGCAATAAACGAGTTGGAGCAAATGGCCGCAATTATGTTTGGTAAAGAGGCTGCTCTTTTTGCTCCAAGCGGAATTATGACCAATCAGTTGGCTATAAAGGTGCATACTGTGCCCGGCGATGAGGTTATTTGCCATAGATTATCGCATATTTATAACTACGAAGGTGGTGGTATTGCTTTCCACTCTGGTTCTTCGGTGCGGTTGATTGAAGGAAACAACGGAATTTTTGGTGTTAACGATATTCTAAACAACATCAATCCTGATGATGTGCATTATCCCGTAACTTCTTTGGTTTCAGTCGAAAATACTGTGAATAAGGGAGGCGGGGCAATATTTCCGTTTTCGGTTTTACAACAAATGAGTAATGTATGCAAAGATCATAGTTTAAAATTTCATGTCGATGGTGCCCGTATTTTTAATGCATTAGTAGAAACCGGAGAAACACCGCTTCAGCATGGCCAATTGTTCGATTCTATCTCTATTTGTTTAAGTAAAGGATTAGGTGCCCCTGTGGGATCTTTACTTATTGGAGATAAGCAGTTTATTCACCGGGCCAGGCATTTCAGGCGCATGTTTGGTGGAGGAATGCGTCAGGCCGGATTTTTGGCTGCTGCCGGAATTTATGCCTTAAAAAACAATGTGCAGCGCATGAAAGAAGATCATCAAAGGGCACGCTCTTTGGCGGAGGCATTAAAGTTTTTGCCTTTTGTTACCTCGGTATATAAGGTTGAAACCAATATTGTATTGTTTGTGGTTGATGAGAAGATTGGCGAAAAGGCTATTTTGAAGCGTTTGGCGGAAAAGAACATTAAAGCTGTGGCTTTTGGCAAGAACATTATCCGTATGGTTACACATCTCGATTTTACCGATGATATGCTGCAATATACGCTCGATGTGCTGAAACTTATGAAGTAAAAAAGTAAAAAGCAAGCTGTAAAAGCTTGCTTTTTCATTTGGGCTATGTAATCTAATTCATTGTGTTTTTATTCCAGGGAGAAGCTTTTACCGCTATAGAAATTAAGCACGTTTTTCTTGAAAATAAATTCGTACTTTGATGACGTTAAGCTTGATTCGGCTGCACTCAGGCGGGTTTTGGCCATATTATAATCTACAGAAGTTACCATGCCTACATCAAATTTTTTCTGTGTGTAAACGAATGACTCGGAGAGTGCTTCGAAATTCTTTTTCGAAGCTACGTATTTTTCATAAGCGCCTAAGGCATCGGAGTAGGCTTGTTGAATTTCTTTATATAACTGATTTTTTGTTAATTGCACATTGTAGCGTTGGTTTTCAATAGAAATAGCGCTGCTTTGTGTCGAATTTTTTACTCCGTAGTTGTTAAAAATGGGTATTGATAAGCGCAACGATACGCTTGTACTTAAATTATCTGTAAATTGTTCTCCAAAAGGATAATCTTGTTCTACCGGAACACCTTCTACGAAAGTATATTTGCTGCGGGAGCTGGAATATCCGGTTCCGTAGTTTGCCGAGAGACTCAGGCTTGGCAGGCCGTAGCTTCTGGAAATATCCAAATTGGTTTCTGCGCTTTGTAGCTTAAGTTCGGCACTTTTTATTTGTGGCAAGTTTAATGCCAGTGAATAAATATCGTTAATATTTTGCACAAGTTCTTTTTCCGATGGTGAATTTATTTGAGGAACCACAATGTCAAAGCTTGAAACAGTATCTAAATCCAGAAATTGCTTGAGCACTAAACGCATGTTTATTAGTTGGTTTTGTGCATTTACCAACTGAAGTTTTTCGCTTGCCGCCTGTGCTTCGATTTCTAATAGGTTTCCTTGTGGTAAACTTCCAGCATCTACCAGTTTTTGTGTTTTGTCAATCTGCATTTCGGTGCTGGATAATTGTTCTTTGGCGTTTATTACTAGCTCGTTGCTCAAAAGAATATTTAGGTATGCCAATGCAATATTTAACGAAATATCGTTTTGAATTCTTTCCACATCGGCCATGGCTGCTTCTAAATTAATTTTTTCGCGGTTCATGGTATTGTAGTTCCGCAATCCGTTAAACAAGTCCAGGGAAGCTCCTATTCCTACGTTCATACTGCTGGTGTTATTTTCTACAAACTGGTATGTAAATGGGTCTACGGCAGTACCAAAATTCATGTTGTACGAACCGTTGGCATTTACACTAGGCAGCAAATCGGCTTTTGATTTGCTTAGATTCGATTCGCTCAACTTGATGTTCAATCGTGTTTGTTTTATCTGTATATTATTGTGTAAGGCATAATTTACACAACTATCCAGAGTCCAGGCTTGTGTTTGAGCTTGTGCTACTATCGGAAAAATCAACAGACTAATGATAAGGCTTAAAACTATTCTCATGTGTAATAAATTTTTGTTCGAAATCAAACATTGTTTTACGTTGTAAAGATAATATATAAATGATAAAACAATGCTGCATTATTCCGTTTTCATATATTATGCCAATATGTTTATTATATTGCAAAACAGTTAATTAACTTAAAAAGCGGAATAAAAAAGCTGCCCGAATATGGAACAATGGGTGTTCGATTGCGGACAATTTTTAATTTCTATCAAAACTTATTACATAACTTAGTACGGGAACTAATCCGGTTTGGTATGTTTTTTCTATGGTTTGCGCAATTGGATTATAATATATGATTTCAGTCTAAAAAGATTGAAAAAATGATTATACCCCTGCCAGCGTTTTCTTAATTGACTTATAAACTGTTTAGTACAGTTACAGCATTTAATAAAAATCAACGCTGGCAGGGTTTTTAGACTAGACTCATCTTTGCATTGTCTCAAAAATAGTTTTTAGACTGAACTCATATAATATTTGCCATTTTAGATTTGTTTTAATACAAAAGATTATATTTTTCTCCTAATACTTATGCCAACTTCTAAGTTTATATCGAAATATTTTTTTTTCAATTATTATTTCATTTTTTTTTTTACAGCCGAAACATTGAATTATTTTTGTTGCTTAAATTAATGAAATTGAATGAGGGCAATTATACAGCGGGTCAAGTACGCACAATTGCAGATAAATCAACAACTATTCTCCAGTATAAATCATGGAATGATGGTTTTGGTGGGAGTTACTAATACCGATACTCCTGAAGATATTCAATGGCTGAGCAAAAAATTGGTTCAATTACGCATTTTCGACGATCAAAACGGAGTAATGAATCTGTCGCTCAATGATACAGGTGGTGAACTAATGCTGGTGAGCCAGTTTACTTTGCATGCTTCTACAAAAAAAGGCAACCGGCCTTCTTATATCAAAGCTGCCAAACCCGAAGTGGCCATTCCATTATATAATAAGCTGATAGCAACACTAGAAGCTGACTTAGGTAAGACCATTGCCACAGGTAAGTTTGGTGCCGACATGCAAATTACTTTGCTTAACGATGGACCTGTTACCATCATTATCGACACAGAAAATAAAGAATAGTAAAATGACAATAGAAGAATGGCAACATACTGTAGATGCCTGGATAAAAACCATTGGCGTTAGATACTTTAATCATCTTACCAATATGGCATTGCTTAGCGAAGAAGTTGGAGAGGTGGCACGCATTATAGCCCGTACTCATGGAGAGCAATCGAATAAACAAAGCGATTTAGACAAAGAACTTGCCGACGAATTGGCCGATGTAATATTTGTAGTTACTTGCCTTGCCAACCAAAGTGGAATAGATTTAACAAATGCTTTACAAAAAAACATGGAAAAAAAGCTTTCAAGAGACATAGAAAGACATCAAAATAACCAAAAATTAAAGTAATTTTGCCCAAAAATCAGTCCACATGAATTCATTTATTGAACGCTATAATCCGGTTGAATCTCAGGAGCAGATCGAAAAGAAAATCAGTGATATTATCTCAAAATCTAATTCATTATATCAACCCGAAACGCTTAAAAAAATATTTTCGCTCATCGACCTTACCAGTTTGAATGCCACCGACACCAATACTCAGATTAGTGCGATGGTTGAAAAAGTAAACGAATTTCAAAGCCATTTTCCTGGCAGAACCAATGTTGGTGCCATTTGTGTGTACCCAAGTTTTGTTCCCTTGGTAAAAGCAAATTTAAAAGCTGCAAAAGTCGGTATTGCTGCGGTAGTTGGCGGCTTTCCGGCTTCTCAGACTTTTATTGAACTTAAAGTAGCCGAAACCAAGCGCGTTGTTAAAGAAGGAGCCAAAGAAGCAGATATGGTTATCTCTATCGGGAAACTCACCGACGGAGATTATGATACTGTTTTCGAAGAGATTAAAGCCATTAAAGAAGCTTGCGGCGAGGCGCATTTAAAAGTAATTCTCGAAAGTGGCGTGCTCGACAACGAAAAATTGATTAAAGATGCCAGTATTTTGGCGCTTGAAGCGGGTGCCGATTTTCTAAAAACTTCTACCGGAAAAATGCCCCAAGCGGCTACATTAAAAGCTGTATACATTATGACCCAGGCAATTCAGGAGTTTTATAATAAAACAGGCAAAAAGGTCGGAATCAAACCATCGGGCGGCATTTCCACCGGAAAACAGGCTGTAGAATATTTGTCTATTGTAAAGCATAATCTTGGAGATGCGTGGTTTAATCAGTCTTGCTTCAGAATTGGGGCCAGCAGTTTAGCCAATAACTTGCTTAACGAGATTGCTCAATTAGAAAATCCGGAGTCTGAAATTATAAAATACTTCTAAGTCTTTTTTTGTCGGGGGTTTCAATTTCTATTTAAATTTCCGGCATGCTGATTTTTTATCAAGTAATAAGAATGTAAAGTTTCTGCGTTCTTTTTCCTTGATTGTGTATTTTTTTTAACCACGAAGCACTCCATGTAAGGTTAATTCTTGCTTAAGTATTCATAAAACCGATATTTGAAGAGTCGTTTTCAACATAGCGCTTATATATTTTAAATCTTCTAATTTCTAAGCTAAGCCAAAATTTTTGCTTTAGCTTAATTAACATGCTCTTATGCGCTCAAATTAATAATACCGTGTTGCTTTCAAATAGATTTAATGGAATTTGAAGTTTTCGCGGTATTATGCCTAGCAGGATTTATTGTTCCGACAAATCTGGATTAGTATAAAATTACATTGATGATATCTGGCTTATATATACTGAAATAAATTTTTCAGAAAGATTTTTTTTGAGAATATCTTTTTGAAGCTTTATATTTAATGAACAATACAAAAAATGTTGTAGATTGCACCCAAGAAAGCTTGTAGCATAAAAATTTTTCAAAACCATGATGAATAATGAAAGGTTCTCTTATTTTCCGGATTTGGTTATAAGTAAATGGCAAGAAATCTGCAATTTAATAGCAAAATTGCTTAAAGTGCCTTCTGCGCTTATAATGAAAATTGAGAATGAGGACATGGATATATTTTTGAGTTCTCAATCGGAGAATAATCCTTACCATGTTGGTGATAACGAATCTGGAGCTGCATTATATTGCGAATCGGTTATCAAATCAAAATCTCCCCTTAAGATAGCCAATTCATTAAATGACCCTTTTTGGAATAAAAATCCGGATATTCAATTGGGAATGATAGCCTATATGGGTTTTCCAATAAATTTTGCTGATGGTACTCCTTTTGGTACAATTTGTATTCTCGATACAAAAGAAAACAATTTTTCCTAGGAGAGTGAATTGCTTCTTAAACAGTTTAAACGAGTAATTGAACTTGATTTGGCAATCAATGACGGACTTAGAAATAAGCAAATTGAGAAAGATGCTGATATTTTTCAAAATCTTGCCAAACTGAATATCCATTTAACTGAAACAAATAAACAATTGCAGCAAGATAAATTGGATGCAGAAGCAAACGAAGCGCACTTACACTTGTTAATTGATAATGCACCTTTTGCCATTTTTATTCAAACAGACTGGCAGTTTGCTTATGCTAATAAGCAGGCTGTGAATCATTTTGGAGCAAAAAGTGCCCATGATTTGATAGGACAGCCTGTGTTGAATTTTTTTCATCAGGATTACCAGGGAATCGTAAAACAAAGAATTACCGAACTGAATGAGCGTGAAATTGCTCAATCTGTTTTAGACGAAATTCATCTGCGATTAGACGGTACACTGGTTTATGCACAGGTTTCGGCTGTACCTTTGTTTTGGAAAGGGAAAAACGGCGCTTTGGTATTTGTAAATGATATTACAGAGCGGAAAATAGCAGAAATAAACCTGAATAACCACCACGAGTTATTAAGATATGCGATTGAACACAGCAATAATGCCATTGCAGTTCACGACAAGGATATGCGCTATATTTATGTTAGCCAGAAGTATTTAGAAAACTTTGAGATTAGCAACCAGGATATTATTGGCAAAAAACATTGCGAAATATTTCCCCAAAGCCCGGAATCGTGGACTAAAGCGCATAAGGATGCTTTAAATGGAATAGTAACGAAGGTTGATAATTGTGAGTATTTGAGACCGGATGGAAAACTAGAATATGCCAACTGGCAATGCAGGCCATGGTATTTGTCTGATAAGGAAATTGGCGGATTTATTGTTTATATTGAGCTTATTACAGAGCAAAAAGCCGCAGAAAAATTGATTAAGGAAAGCGAAGAAAAATTTAGAAATTTGTTTAATGACCACTCTGCAATAAAATTTTTAATAGATGCAGAAAATGGCAACATTGTGGATGTGAACCAAGCCACAGTAAAATTCTATGGATGGTCGCGCGATACAATGCTGCGAATGAATATTTATATGATAAACACTCTTTCTCCGGAACAGATTAGCTTAGAAATGGAAAAGACCAAAGATCATCTTAAAACTTATTTTGAGTTTAAACACCGAAAGGCGGATGGTAGTATTGCTGATGTAGAAGTTTATTCCAGTAGAATAGTTATTGGCGGGAAAGAATATTTGCACTCTATTGTGCATGATGTTACTGAAAGAAAGAAAAACGAACAACTATTAAAACTACTAAGCAATGCCGTAAATTATAGCCCGGTATCTGTAATCATTACCAATAAAGAAGGTAAAATTGAATATGTAAACAAAGCGTTTACAGATATTAACGGATATAGTTTTGAAGAGGCGTTGCAAAAGGAGACCAATTTGCTTTCATCAGGCTATCATCCAAAATCATTTTACGACCAAATGTGGAGCACCATACTTTCAGGTAAAAATTGGACTGGCTAAATTCTTAATAAGCGCAAAAATGGGGAACTCTATTGGATTCAAGCGATTATTGCACCTATTTTAAACGAAGATAGCCAAATTACACATTTTGTTTCTGTAAGAGAAGATATTAATGAGAAGAAAAAAATGTTTGAAGAATTAATCGTTGCCAAAGATAAAGCTGAGGAAAGCAGTAGATTAAAAACAGATTTTTTGCAATATATGTCGCACGAAGTGCGAACGCCATTAAATGCCATAATTGGATTTTCACAAATACTGGACAATTTGCCGGAATTACAGGAGAAACATAAAAAATATACCACAATTATTAAAGAAAGTAGTATCAAACTGCTGAACATAATAAACGATGTAATCGAAATTTCGCAGATAAGTTCCAAACATAGTAAGCTCAGATTGTCGGAGTTTGATCTCGAATCTTTGATACATGAACTGAAAAATAAGTATGAAAATCAAGCCAAAGATAAAGATATTTATTTTCATTTGGATTTGCAGCTAGTGAAACCGCACTTAATTATCCGCACTGATAAAGAAAAACTAACCAGAATTTTAGAGCATTTGCTTGACAATTCTCTTAAGTTTACTCCCGTTGGAAGTATACTACTTTCATGCAGTCAGGAAGGTAAAAAACTGCTGTTTTCTATTGTGGATTCCGGAATTGGTATAGATAAATCTATGCAGGAAGCCATATTTGAACCCTTTAGGCAAGTAGAATCTGGTAAAACCCGAAGTTATGGTGGAAATGGCTTGGGCTTGTCCATCGTAAAAGAGTATATTTCTCTTTTAAAAGGTGACTTAAGTTTGCAATCGGAAATAAACAAAGGTACCAAAATTTCATTTTCTATTCCAATTGATGATGAATACGGAACCGATATTGGACAAGAGAATGAAGATGCGATAAGTATTTTAATTGCCGAAGACGAAGAGAGTAATTTCATTTATTTGCAGGAGATCTTAAGGCCTTCACGAATTAAGGTTATTAGAGCAAAAAACGGTCAAGAGGCATTGGATACTTGTAGAAATAATGAGAATATTAGTCTCATTATTATGGATATCAAAATGCCTGTTATGGATGGCATAACGTCGGCGAAGCTTATTAAGGAGTTTCGACCCGATATGCCTATTGTGGCGCAAACTGCTTTTGCATTGCCAAGCGAAGTAAAGCAATATGCCGGTATTTTTAATGAATATCTGACCAAACCTATTTTACAATATCAAATTACAAATCTTATTAATAAGTACCTTTAGCTGGCTGCTAGTTTACGATGCTAGCTAATTACCTGAAATGATTTACACAAATTACAAACATCTTTAGTTTATTGCACATTCATTAATTCCTGAGCAGATTTTTCGCTTAGGCGGGTAAGAAATTGTTCGTCTTCGCTGCCAAATGCAAAATATTCGTAATCTGTTTCGTACAGATAATAAGTCATGCATTCGGGGCATTGCTTTAATTGCTTTAATCTGTTCGCACCAGGCTTAAAATCTTTGATGATGATAAGTTTTTGGGCATTTTCGGGCAAAAAGGTATCGGGGTAATTGGAGCCAAAAATCTGGGAAGCCGATTCCTTATCTTTAAACTCACAACAAATACTACATTTATTATTCATCCTGGAGTTATTAATTTAATATCAATGGTATTTCTAAAATATTCCGGCTAAAGGCCGATAAAATATCAAGATGCTGTGTTCCGAAACAAGAGCGGAACAAGCCAAATTGAAAGTTAAATCGTTATAAATCTGCATATTTTAATCAAATATTGTTTGAATTTGACCGCCACCATGATAATAATAAACACCGCATTTTATGTCGATTAATGTATAATCGTATGAATCGGGCCAACTGGAGTTTCCGGCTTTCTCATATTCTTTTTCTTTAAATATTTGAAAGGCTGCTTCATAAGTTGCAAAATTTTCAATAATTTCCACGTCGTAGAAATCTCCTTTCGAGTATTTGAATTTGGCAATGGCGTATTCTATCATTTCAATAATTTATGTCATTTAGAAGATTGTATTTTCAAAATGCGGTAAATGTCCATACAAATGATTAATGTACTCAAAAAAATCAGATTAAAAAAGAATTAGCGGAATTAAAATTGCTTTGCACATTGCCAATTTTTTCTTCACACAATTATGCTATGCATTTTTCTTATATTCTATCCTTGCATCAAGAATTTATATGGTGCACTAAAATCATGTTTTTAAAAATCCTGAAATCTCTGATGGATAATAAGTCGAAAGTAAGAAAAAGTATCAACTTTGTTTGTAAGTGATGTGTAATTTATTGATTAACAATCAGAAACAGATATGATACGTTATTTTTTTTAAATTGAAAATGTATTTTTTTTTTTTTTGCTAGAAATAAGCTAAATTGCGTACTGAGTTTCTAAACGAAACAGGCGCATAAGAATCTTATTTTTTACCATATTTCATGCGTCTTTGCTTATTTTTCACCATAGCAAAAAGTGCTATTTTGCATTATTACATAAGAAAGGAATTTAAGGAAAAGTATCTGTTTTCAATGGAAATTTTGAATTTCAAATAAATATTGTTCGTATGAAAAACTTATTTTTTTGTTTTTTGTTTCTGGCTATGCAATTTCCAGTCGCAGTAATGAAAGCTCAAGTTATTACTGTGTATGCAGAGGATCAATGTAATGGAACAATTGAAATGCTAAAACAGCTTGATGAGTCCGGAATTAAGTACACATTTAAAAGCATTCACAACGCCAACTATTCGGGCGAAATGTATGCTAAGGTTCGTGCGGTTTTTCCTCAATATGTTGATTATGTGCAACCCCTGGTGGTTGTGATTAATGAAAAAGTGTTAATATCACCTGCCGTTTTAATAGTGAAAAAGTATGCACAACCGCAAATTTACACGGATTGGTCGATCCAAAAATACCTGGAGTTGGCTTATCCTAATAAGAGTTACGAATATTTGGCTTATATCGATTTAGGTGGTTGCGAATTGACCGAGATAGCAGGCTTTGAAGCTTGTTATCTGGTAAATAATATAAATTTGAGGAATAATTTCATTTGCGAGATTCAAAACTTTGAGCATTTCAAATATTTATCTAAAATTGGTTTGGGTGGAAATAAGATAAAAAGCATTCAAAATGTTGAGAAATGCGAAACATTAACAGAATTAGAATTATTTGATAATCCACTCGAAACCATTACTCGAAGTAGTTATGAATTTTTGAAGCAAAATTTCGTGAAAATCTATTGGAAATATTGGGAAGACCCTATTGGTATTGACGAACTGATTGGAAAATTTAATTTGACCATAATTGAAAATGGAGTTAAATATGAAAAGCAAGAAATCTATCAAGTGGCATTAACTGCTGAACAGGAAAAAAAACTTGAGGTATTTCGGAGTAAAATGCTGGAAGAATTAAATTTTGCTCGAACCAAACCTAAGCAATATGGCGAAAGCAGATTAAAGGGTGATTATAATCAAGGACTTGATAATGGGGCATACCTTTTTATGCAAAATGCCAAAGCATGCAAAAGCTTATCAATAAACCAGATATTGAATAAAGTAGCCAATCAGTACGCCAACTTATTGGCCGCAATAAACGGTAAGGGACACGATGAATTGGGTACTGCTGAATCTAGAATATTTCAGACCGGATACCTGGGTAATTGGTATGGCGAAAACATTGCCTTTAGTAATGTAGAAAAAAACAGTATTTATATCAATCCGGAAGAATCGGCCATTTTATTCGTAAAACAACTTATTATTGATGCTGATGTTCCGGATTTAGGACACCGATTAAATATCATGAGTATTTATTTCGATGAAATTGGAATTGGTGCTGCCGAGAATCAGAATGCTGATTTTAAATACAATTGTGTGCAAAATTTTGGCCGTAAAGATGTGAAATAGTATTCTACAGAATTATTTTTTGCTTTGATTTTTGTATTTTCAGGTTTATCGAAGGCTGAATTCAAGTCATAAATGCAATTTTTTTTTATTCCAAAATTTAATAAATAAACCGCATCAACATCTGCACTTTTTCTATGGCCCAATCATTTTGGGGCAAATAATTGCAGCATTTGATTTACAAAAAAAGAAATCTGAGAAACAAGTTGATTCTCAGATTTTCCCAACGGCAAGGAAAGGGGCAATGCCGTTGGGTTATTTAGCTTATCTAATTTTGCGGGCAAGCACTACTGGTTTTTTGCCCGATTTTAAAGTGCCGTCGGTATGATAAAATTCCATGAGCAGCACATAAATACCCATTGGTGCTAAAGAGCCGTCGTGCTGCAGACCATCCCAAAAGAAACTACCTTCGCTACCTAGTAGCTCATTGTTCAGCAGGTGAATCATCATTTGTCCTTGGGCATTTAGAATGTATACATTGGCAGAGTAACCCGCTTTATCGAGCTTGTAAGAAATCGTAAGCCTGTCTTCATATCCGTCGTTATCGGGCGAGAAAGTGGCAGAACTAAGCGTTATTAAGGCATCCGTCTCTTTTGCATCAGCAATTTGCTGTGAGTTTGGCGCTCCGGGAGTTCCATAGCCAGCGGTAGATGCAGTCGAATGCCAGTTTGAAGCATCTGTGGCTTCTTGAGAGGCATCCAGGCGTTCCAGCGAAATGCCTTTGGTATTACTGAGTAGCGAAAAATGCCACTCTTCGCTATAACGAATCATGTCTATGGTGTTTGCTAATGTATCAATAAGATATAAGGCCATTTCACTGGTTAAAGCTGGTATCGAACCATTGACTATAAATGATGCATTCTCGGGAACTTCGTAAAAAGGGAGCACACCTTCTTTGCTAATTGTTAGTACTTGATAAGAATATGGGGCTATGAGTTGCTTGTAGCTGCTAAGTCTGATGGGTTCATCTTTTATCTCGGTCTGTTCAAACGAAGCTTTTACCAGATATAAAGCAGATGCATCCAGCCATTTGTCTGTACGGTTGTAGAGTTCCAAATATTCACTACCATTATCCTTGGCCGACGATAATATCTCGTTGATAATTAGATCGCCTGCTTCGATTTGCTGAGGCAGAGAAAAGGCATAATTTCTCTTGCCGGAAAGTTTGTTTCCGGCAATATCGGTCAGATTTTCCGAAATGCTTAAATTGTATATTTGTGCTGCATCAAAAGCATCATCAAAAATGAGTATTAATTCTGTGAAATTTAATTTCGGGAATTGTATTTCTTTTGTCTGCAATTCACCGTTTAAGGTGTAATTGCTTAATCCACTCAAACTCTCGTGCGCCATTTCTTCACTAAAATGTATTTGGATGCGTTTGGCATCAAGCACTTCCAAAGTAATAATCTCTGGTTGCGTTACATCATAATTTTTTGCCATTACAGAGTTTTCTTTTCCTGGTGTGCCTCCTTCGGGTGCTAAGGTGGCTCTCCAGTTTTCGGCGGTGCTACTTATTCGATGGGCATCTATTTGTTCAATAGAATATCCTCCTGCTGCCTTAAATTCGTCGGCATACCAATCGTTAGAGTAAAACAGCGAATGTATCAGTTCATTTTGCTGATTAAACAGTGCAATTTCCTGTTTTACTGTCGATAAACTCATTGTTCCATCGAGGGCTGCCACGTTTCCGTAGCTGGCAAAATCCTGGACATTGTCTTTAGCGCAAATTATGGCATAGCCGCCTGGTGTAATGCTTCCGGTGCTAATATTTCGAAGGGTGCTGCCGTATTGAAACTTATAGCCCTGTAAATCAACAGTTTTGTCGCTCCGATTATAAATTTCTATGTATTTGAATGGTGGAAGGCCTTTGCTTGGTTCGGGGTTAATCATCAGTTCATTTAGAACCAAGTCGTATAAATCGGCTTTATGATAATAGAGTTTTAGGATCGTGTCGGTCATTGTTTGGCCTGTAATATCAGTTATTCCTTTCAAAAGGAGGGAATATTCGGTCCCCGGAATAATTTCTTGCGAAAAACCTAATACATATGCATTTTTTTGTTCTTCGCTGCTGAGCACATATAAAACATCTATTCCATTATTCAATACAAAGTTTGTAGGATTTTTCACACTGCTGTCGGCCGGACTTTCTGAAAACACAATTTCGGCTTGGTAGGTATTTAGTAATCTGGCAGAGATTACTCTGAGCGATTCGTATACAAAAGCGATGCTTGTATCCACTCTATTTTCGCACCAATCTTGAATATTTTGCAGTGAAATATGGTTGCTGCCTAGCGTAAATGCATTCGGAAATGTTAGTGTCCAAGCATCAGGGCTAGTAATCGATAGTGTAGCCAGGCCGCTTTGTTCGTTGAGCAGAATTTGGTTTTGGACATTGATCGACTCTGTAAATACGTTTTTATTCCATTGCAGGCTAATTTGCCTTGCATTCAATATTTCGTATGACTGCAAAGAAATGGGGATGCCATTGATGTTTTCATCCTTTACCGAATTTTCTGACCCCGGTGTTCCGCCATACACGCTCGTGCTTGCCCTGAAGTTGGACAAATCGTCGCAATAGTTTTGTAGATTAATTTTCTCCAGCGACCAGCCTCCATCGTCTTTTACCGAATTTCGATACCAAGTGTTGGAATAGTTGATATAGGCCAGTGCTTTTCCTTCAACAGAGAAAACTTGAATTGTGCCCTCGGTATTAGGTATGCTTAACGCTTTGCCGGCACTGATATGAGAATAGGACTTCATTTTTATGGTATCCGATGGAGATATAATGATGGCATAAGCTTTCGGATGCAGATAGTATTCGCCTAATGTATAGCGTGTTGCGCCAATTTGTAAAACTAATCCTGCCGTATTGATGGCTTCATCCTGGTTATTGTAAATTTCGATATACTCTACCTCGGGCAAATTTACCATGGGCGTTGGATCGGCCATGATTTCGGTAATGAGCAACTCGTTTTTGTACACAGGCTTGTCGTACTGCAAGCTGATGTATTCGGTGTTGCTTATTATGGTTTGTTTGTTGCGCAAACTGTCTGCCCGCAGTATATATTTTCCGGCTGATAATATTTCGCAGTGCAATATAATTATACAGGAATCCAAACTGTTTATTTCTGCATTTTTTAGCTTGATGGTATCTCCCCACAAATCTTGCAGTAAATAGCGATTTGAATTTTCTACCGAAATGGGATCGGGTTTTTCATTATATTTGAGATATATGGTGCTGTCGTTCAGTATTTGCCCGGATATAAATTTCATGACTTGGAATCCGGAACTCAGACTGACTGTATCTGCTGGTCTGTAGAGCAATTCTTTGTCCATGAGAGGTGCAATCATCAGCTTATATTCTCCAGCCACCAAATTCTCTGTTTCAAGATAAATTATACTTTCATTCTGAGCATCAACGACAGCATTTTTTAATTCATGTATCTCATTGTGATGATTATATAGAGTAAATAGTTTTGTGTTTTGAGCTTGACTTGCATCAATAGCTTCCGAAAAACGCAGCTTAATGGTGTATCCTGTTATTATTTCTGCCGAGATTAATTCAGGAGCAGCATTTTTACTGTGAATTACGAAATCATCAAAAGCTAACTTGCCCGCACGGGTTGTGGTGTATTGGAATACCGATCCAAAATAGCCGCCCGGCTGAAGGCTTGTATCTGTTGCTATCTGCTCTGTTTGTTCTAATGTGCTATATGAACCGTTTTCTGAGTAAGCCAGGCTCCAATTTCCCTTTGGACTCCGTGTAATACTTATTGCCTGCGTTTTATCGGCAGTTATGTTTATTTCGGATGAAAACAGGAGACTTTTCTGTCCTTGTTTACTTTTCCATAAACTGAGTAAACCCGACGAACCGTTATAGTTTACTCCCGCAATGTAGCCGCTGTTGTCGCTTGCAAGTAAATTGCTGTCTTTACTGCTCAGAAATACAAACCATTTGTTGGATGTGGAGCTTGTCCATTCGCCCGGATGTAATTTAAACTGCCAGATAATGTCTTTTCCTTCAGAAGACAATGTTGGCATCGGGGCTGCAATATAGCTGATGCCTTCGGTATTTAATAGGGCATGACGTAGCGATTTTTCTCCGGAAATTGGTATCAAACTGTCGATTATCCAATCATTCGGTGACGTCCAGTTTGTTAAATCTTGTTCGAAATCTTCCAGAAAATAATCATCAAGACTGAGAATTTCGGGCAAGTATATTTCTGGTAGATTTGTCGCCATTATCGCTAGTTGGAAGGTGTCGGTTGCGGTGTAGTGCAAGTGATCAATTTTTGCATAGCCTTGAGTCATTTTTAGTTTGATGCTGCTTTCTTCATTCATTAGTATGGTGCCGCTGCCTTGATGAAGTCTTAGCGAAAGGCTGTCGTTAAAGAGCAAATCTCTTTGACCGAATTCATTCACGGCCTCTGCCACTATACTGAATGTGGAGTTTTTTCCTGTAAATTCAGGCAACTTAAGTATGCGTAATTTTTTGGCGCTGATGCTGGTTGAGTATACCGGCGATAGCAAATCGGAGTTTAGTATTGTTTCCAGCTGACTACCCGATGCAAAGCATTCCCATTGGTGTCTTTGATTTACCTTGAATTGGATTTGCTTGTTTGGTTCAAGTTTTTCCGGATGGATTGAAATGCGCATATTTATTTCCAAACTGCTATCCGATGGTACCACAATTGCCCCTTCTTGCAGATAAATCACTATCGAATCATTGTGCACTTGCGCACTTTCGGTTTTTATTAATTGATTTCCGCTGTAAATGCCAACTGAAGATATAAGCGATATCCATGATGTTGTGTTTTCGGATCCCGATACAAATACCAGTTTTTTCAGCACCGTGCCTAGAGTGTCTTTTTGGGCGATGTCGCTCAGATTTATTCGTAATACTTCAAAGGCGTTGAACACAGAACTGTCGCTTTCGTTTATATAGAAGCGTGAGGGTGCAAAATCGGCTAAACTTATTTGGCTCTGACGGTCGCCCCATACCTTGCGTTTCTCCGAGCTAGCTGTGTTCAATCCAACTGCATCTGCTTCGATTTGTAAACTATCCGGATAATTATAGAACAAATAACCAAAATGTAGATATCCTGCGTTTAATCGTTGGTTTAGATTATCGGCAGCGCTAAGCACGCCTGCACCTGTTTTTTTATTTATATTGATAAGATTATTGGCATCCACGTCTATATTACCATTCAAGTCGATGGCATGGATTTCGGCTTCGAAAAATTGGTTTATTTCTAATGTATCTGTATTTATTTTTAAGGTGAGCCTTGTGGCCTCCACGTTGATGGTAAATGTATTCGAATAGATTTTCTCAGGCAAATCGCTTAGCATCGCCGAACCTTGTCCGTATATCCAACCGTTGTTAGTGCTGTCGATAAAGAACTGCAAAGTAGAGTTGTCTACAATCCCCGAAGGCTTAAGATAAACAGCCAGCAAGAAAGTATCCGCCACGGCATTGGGAATACTGAACTGCGTTTGGTCGAAAGATAGCTCAATATAGGTATCCAGGATTTTTGTACTAATAGGAATAATTGTATCAGCAAGGTGAATAATTACAGCCCCTTGTAGCGAGTTTGTCCAGTCAGCCTTGTTTAGCGGATTAGCGTTGAAGAATTTTGCTCTAGTAATGGCAGTAGGCATGCCATCCGAAGTTCCGTCATCAGCAACCACAAAACGCATCACCGGCACCGCCTGATGCAGCGAATCGGCCAGCGAGGAAAAAGCGGCACTGCTGAGTTGAATGGCCGGAGCGAGGATGGCCGAATTATTGTCGGCCGCAATAATAAACTCCGAAGTACAGGCGCTAAGCGCAGCATCAAAAGGCGCATAAGCCCTAATTTGGAAAGTTTCCACACTGTCGTATCTCAAATCCGAGAGCAGGAGCAAACCGTTGGAGAGTTTAGCTTTCAGAGTAGGATACGTAAAAGAGCTGAGCGCACCATTTCCGCTGATGAGTTCGATGTACACAGAATCATTTCTGTTAATGTCCGTATTTCCAGAGGCATCGAGCGTATTTACAGCAATGCTGAAATCGGTATTTTTGCCTACAAATGCGGGGGTTTGACCAAAGCTCAGACTATTGGCTTCCACCTGAATGGTAAAAATTTCAGACACAATATCGGCCGCAAAACTTTCGGCAAAAGCCGATCCGGCGGTGTCCGTAACAAAACCATGAGCGTTTGCATCGATAAAAAATTGCAGATTTTTACCATCTTCGATACTGTCGGATTGGAGATAAACAGATAAAGTCAGCTCCTGGGTTTCAGCATTAGGAATGCTAAAATCACCCTCAGTGAAAGGGATGATAATTTCCTGAGGTAAAACACTTATATGGCCGAAAGTAATGGGCGTAGCATTGGCGGTAAGCTTAATGCCTGCGATGTTTTGCGACCAGTTAGCGCTGTTATCGGGCAGTGCATTTTTAATGCGCAGCAATTTAACGATTGTTGGTTTATTATCGTCAGCCGAATCGGAGAGATTAAACTTGAATACCGGCACCGCCAGCAGCGGATTATTGCTTGTAGCGTTAATTTGGGCCTGCGAAGCTTGCGTTGCAGGCACCAGAGCGGCCGAGTTCATGTCGTAAGGCGAAACAAAACCGGAGACTTTCAATTCATCGAGATAATGAGATCGCTCGTCGGCGGTACGGGTAATTCGGAGCTGAATTTGGGAGCCGCTCATATTTACGGGCAATTGAGCAGCCACGATAGTATCAGCGGCCATTTGCACTTCGGCAATCGTTTGCCATCCGTTGGCACCCTGTGCCTGTACGGCCAATTTGTTTGATGCCGCATTACCTGTGCTTGAGAGCTTTTGCTCGAAGAAGATAATTCCCGGATTATTTATGGGAGGTAATAGCAGAAAATCTCCTGCATCGTTGAATCCCACGCCCCTTGCTCCGCTGAGAGCCGGTGTGGAGTTGGCCGAGATACCGCTGCCGGTAAATGTTCCTGATGGTGTGGATTGTATCCAGTCGCCGTAGTTATGGTCTTCCCATCCATCGGCATTTTCGAAACCGCTAGCCCAAAGAATTACCTTGATAGAGTCGGAAACAGTTTCCGGAATGCCATCGGCAGTGATTTTTAGTTGGAAAACATCATTACCGGAATACCGCAAATCGTTCCATGAAAACACGCCGTTGCTCAGGGTTTGTGTAAGCCCTTGGGCAGCGCTTAAAGTTCCGCTACCCAGCTGCAAATCCAGTGTTACATCGCGCACTTGTAAATCCGTATTGCCAAAGGCATCTGTGGCCGATACAGAGATGGCGAAAGCCTGATTTGTTGTTATTTCGTCAGGAACATCAGATAAAACAATCCTGTCGGCACTAATATCCACCGATACCACAGTAGAAACAATATCATTTTCCAGTTCATCCACCAGGAAAGAGTAGGCCGGAAAAGTTTCCCAAAGATGCAGTTTCGGCACCCGGAATTGGAGTTTCGCGTTCTCGTTAAGTCTGTCAGGATAAACAAAGATGTGTAATCCAAATTCCGTAGATTGGTTGTTGGAAGCAAAAATAGCCGAATCAGGCAGGTAGATATTAATTTCATCATCAGCAATAATTACAGAATCAGTCGGCAGCGTATCACCTTCCTGCAAAAGCACCACCCCCTGAATCAGTTGGAGCCAGGGAACATTATTTTCGTTTGCAGCAGAGAATCTTATTTTACTGATATGCGTACCCAAAGTATCGTTTAGCGGCACATCGCTTATTTTGAGTCTGAATACTTCGAGAGCGTTTGATTTTGAAGCGTTTTGAACAGAAATCACCGCCGATGCAATCGGATTATCAGAAACTTCAATGAGTGCCGTTTTATCACTCCAAACCCTACGGAAGAGAGAAACAGCCTGATTTAAACCCGATGCAGCAGCCAGAAGTTGAATCGTATCCGAAGCATCATACATTAAATATTCGTATCGGAAAATCCCGGCCACGAGTCTTTGGTTTAGATTATCGGCACTCGAAAGTGCCCCTTCTCCCAGGCCCAAAGATATAGAAACGAGCTGATTGGCATCCAAATCTGTATTATTATTGGCATCCAGCGCTTTAATTTCGGCAGAAAAAAATGCATTTGTGATGATATTTTCGCTCAAATCCGTAAACGCGAGCCTTGTGGCCTCCACGTTGATGGTAAATGTATTCGAATAGATTTTCTCAGGCAAATCGCTTAGCATCGCCGAACCTTGTCCGTATATCCAACCGTTGTTAGTGCTGTCGATAAAGAACTGCAAAGTAGAGTTGTCTACAATCCCCGAAGGCTTAAGATAAACAGCCAGCAAGAAAGTATCCGCCACGGCATTGGGAATACTGAACTGCGTTTGGTCGAAAGATAGCTCAATATAGGTATCCAGGATTTTTGTACTAATAGGAATAATTGTATCAGCAAGGTGAATAATTACAGCCCCTTGTAGCGAGTTTGTCCAGTCAGCCTTGTTTAGCGGATTAGCGTTGAAGAATTTTGCTCTAGTAATGGCAGTAGGCATGCCATCCGAAGTTCCGTCATCAGCAACCACAAAACGCATCACCGGCACCGCCTGATGCAGCGAATCGGCCAGCGAGGAAAAAGCGGCACTGCTGAGTTGAATGGCCGGAGCGAGGATGGCCGAATTATTGTCGGCCGCAATAATAAACTCCGAAGTACAGGCGCTAAGCGCAGCATCAAAAGGCGCATAAGCCCTAATTTGGAAAGTTTCCACACTGTCGTATCTCAAATCCGAGAGCAGGAGCAAACCGTTGGAGAGTTTAGCTTTCAGAGTAGGATACGTAAAAGAGCTGAGCGCACCATTTCCGCTGATGAGTTCGATGTACACAGAATCATTTCTGTTAATGTCCGTATTTCCAGAGGCATCGAGCGTATTTACAGCAATGCTGAAATCGGTATTTTTGCCTACAAATGCGGGGGTTTGACCAAAGCTCAGACTATTGGCTTCCACCTGAATGGTAAAAATTTCAGACACAATATCGGCCGCAAAACTTTCGGCAAAAGCCGATCCGGCGGTGTCCGTAACAAAACCATGAGCGTTTGCATCGATAAAAAATTGCAGATTTTTACCATCTTCGATACTGTCGGATTGGAGATAAACAGATAAAGTCAGCTCCTGGGTTTCAGCATTAGGAATGCTAAAATCACCCTCAGTGAAAGGGATGATAATTTCCTGAGGTAAAACACTTATATGGCCGAAAGTAATGGGCGTAGCATTGGCGGTAAGCTTAATGCCTGCGATGTTTTGCGACCAGTTAGCGCTGTTATCGGGCAGTGCATTTTTAATGCGCAGCAATTTAACGATTGTTGGTTTATTATCGTCAGCCGAATCGGAGAGATTAAACTTGAATACCGGCACCGCCAGCAGCGGATTATTGCTTGTAGCGTTAATTTGGGCCTGCGAAGCTTGCGTTGCAGGCACCAGAGCGGCCGAGTTCATGTCGTAAGGCGAAACAAAACCGGAGACTTTCAATTCATCGAGATAATGAGATCGCTCGTCGGCGGTACGGGTAATTCGGAGCTGAATTTGGGAGCCGCTCATATTTACGGGCAATTGAGCAGCCACGATAGTATCAGCGGCCATTTGCACTTCGGCAATCGTTTGCCATCCGTTGGCACCCTGTGCCTGTACGGCCAATTTGTTTGATGCCGCATTACCTGTGCTTGAGAGCTTTTGCTCGAAGAAGATAATTCCCGGATTATTTATGGGAGGTAATAGCAGAAAATCTCCTGCATCGTTGAATCCCACGCCCCTTGCTCCGCTGAGAGCCGGTGTGGAGTTGGCCGAGATACCGCTGCCGGTAAATGTTCCTGATGGTGTGGATTGTATCCAGTCGCCGTAGTTATGGTCTTCCCATCCATCGGCATTTTCGAAACCGCTAGCCCAAAGAATTACCTTGATAGAGTCGGAAACAGTTTCCGGAATGCCATCGGCAGTGATTTTTAGTTGGAAAACATCATTACCGGAATACCGCAAATCGTTCCATGAAAACACGCCGTTGCTCAGGGTTTGTGTAAGCCCTTGGGCAGCGCTTAAAGTTCCGCTACCCAGCTGCAAATCCAGTGTTACATCGCGCACTTGTAAATCCGTATTGCCAAAGGCATCTGTGGCCGATACAGAGATGGCGAAAGGGCTTTCGGAATAGCAAAACACTGGTAATGAAACAATTTGAATCTGACTAGCAACAACATCTATTTTATTATCGTCGTTAGCAGAACTGCTTGATAATACACCAAAATCAATAAGTTGAGAACTTTGGCTGTTCGTAATCAAATCGGATTTCGAAAAATGAAGAACGAATTGTTCCAAATCGTTTATCGTGGTTTGGAAACTAACCCGAAAATTAAACTCAAGATTGGTTTCGTCTTCGGCTTGTAAAGATATTGAGCCAAAACTTCCGGTAGAGGCATTTACTTCAATATCGGCTAGTTCTGTAGTTCCGGAGTAAAGTGCTATGCGTTTGATTAATTCGTAGTTGTCGATGCTAAAGTTAATACGCTCGATGATGGTAGGCTCGTTGTCCTCGTCGGTATTGTCGGCTCCACCGTCTTTGAGTATAAAGGATGCAATAGCTATTGAGTTTGTCTCGCTTAAATCGCTCGTTTCTGTGTATGTTGTGAAATCTATTAGAGATGGAGGGGTAAAAGTAGTGTTTGTTTCTATGATAGATTCGCTGCTCACATATTTGCTGATGCTTAGCAAAGGATTTTCGGTGAGAAGAAGCTCAGTTAATCCCTCAGAAAAACTAAAATTGCTTTCGGCAGGAGTATTAAGGGCTATGGTGCTGCCTACGTAGGCATTGGTGCTGATATCGGCCGTAACAAAAATATAGAAGCTGTTCCATTTGCTTAGAGACTGATTGAGCCCCGAAAACACAGCGTCGCTTCCGGCATCAGGCATATCCATAGCGTCAAGCAAAAGGTCGGCATCATCGCGTATATTATCGTCCGATAGCCAGAGTTTTAGACTTGCGGCATCAAAATCAGCGCCCAGATAAGTGCCTGAGGTATTAAAGGTAACACTTTCCCAGATGGTGTTTGCCGAGTCGAGTTGTAATTCGGCAGCATATAGAATGGCATTGGTTTGGCGTTGGGTAAGAGTGGCGGCATTGCTCAGGCTTGAGAGTTTTATGTGCGGGTTGGGAACAGTACCTGTAATACTGATATTGTCGAGAAAGAGTTGTTTTCCTAAAGTAGATGTGTGTCTGCCAAATAGTCCGAAAAAGTCAGTTTCGGTGTGGCTTATGTCGGTTACCGGAGCAGCGGCAAGCTTCAGATTGTCGAAACCTCCTGTGCTATCAATATTAACTGTCCATAAACCATTTTGGCTGCGGGTAATTTCAAAACCCAGAATTCCTGACTGTATTCCTTTCCAGTCGATTCCGGAATTGATTAAAGAAGTAGAAGTTCCATTTGTTATTTTCCATAATTGCAGCAAATCATTTGTGCCGGAGTAATTCACGCCAAAGACGTATCCGTTAGTATTGGCCGTGCTTAGCATTCCGGCGGCAGCTTGATCGGTGGCCAGAAATACTGCCCACTTGTTATCTGCCGAAGGATCTCTATTGTAGAGTACTTCGAAACGCCAGGTTGTGATGCCGGCGTAAAGCTCCATTTTGCCGAAAGAGATGGAAGCGGCTTCGCTGGATGTAAGTCCGCTAACATTGTTTTGAATGGTATAACTGCCATCAATAACGGTATTCGATTGAATAATCCAGGAAGCGGCAGGTTCTAAAGTCCAGCGCGAAAGATCCTGCGTTTCGAAATCTTCGGTGATTTGTGCTGTCAGTAATGCAGGAATCCAGACGACAATAAAGAGTAACAAGTGTTTCATGTAACCAATTTTTAAAAATCGGCTAAATTTAGTATTAATTTGAAAATAGGAAATTGATGGGATTGTTAATGTCAAAAAGATTAACGTTTTCGTAACGCAGATTGTATTATTTTGCGGTGAATGTTGCCAGCGGAATATCTAACTTACAGATTTAATGTTTTTTACTTGTTTTGTTCTGTTATACTCCGGTTTAACTGGAAAAAATTCAAAAATCATGGACGCAAAGTAGACAAAATTCTTATCTTATTTTGCTTTGGTTGAATTGTTTAATTACATTTCACAATAAGTAAATTACACTTTAATCCAATAATAAAAATAGATTCATTTTTTGGTAAGTAGGCAAAAGTTTCATAAATTTAGAAACTGTAGCATCATTTTTTGTTGCCGAAACTACGGGTTTGGTGAAATAAAAATAGTGCTGGACTATATTTAGCAAAGGCCGATATTATAAAAGTAAGGGAAATTAAAAAAAATGAATTTACGCAAAGTATTATGGCAAACGAATCAACGATGACAGCCAAAAACGAAAGCTCTTTTCTTTTAAAGGGCGATATTTCCGGCATTCAGGAATTTATTTTTAGTGTGTCGAGTAAAAAAGCGGCGAAAACATTGAAGGCGAGGTCGGAATATGTTGAAAAAATTGCAGATGATGCTCTGAATATAATAGCAAAACTGATTTACCCAAATAGCGATGAGAAAATTGCTATGAAAAGTCTCATTGATAAGGAATTGATATACAATGGTGGTGGAAATTTCTTTTTAACCACTAATTATGCGCATATTGATAATTTAATCTGGAACGTTGAAGTACAAATCAACACACAAGTCGCTCATTACGGTTTGTATCTTACTTTATCAAAAACAAAATACATTGAAAATGACTTTACAAAGAGTTGGGCGAATATCAATAGGCAATCGAGTATTGATAAAATGCGAAAGTTTAGTAATAATTACAGTGGTTTTGAAAATAGAATAGATACAAATTTCAGCTTTGAAAGCAAAAAACACCTTTCTTTATGGAGTAAAGAGTTAATTAGTGAAAATCAATCTTTTGTTGATGAAAATCAAGAAGATGAGAAAATAATACATGGTGCCATAATAAGTCTGCTTGCAATGGCTGAGTTTGCCCGACAACGTACTGGAATTGCTAAAATCGGTATTTTGAAAATGGACGCTGATAATATGAGTTCTTTATTCAATGATGTTAGTACAATTGAAGAAGCGAAGGAAAAATCAAATATAGTTGATAATTTTTTTAACCCGAAGAACAATCATAATAAAGAATACAATGTTTTTGGAATATTGGAAAATAAATATCCAACAAAAACCGAAGACAAACAAAAAAAACTTACGAATAAGGTAATTAATAACATTTATCCTGTTTTTTCGGGTGGCGATGATTGTTTTTTCATTGGTGCTTTTGATGTAGTGGCATGGTTTGCCCGTGAAATTCAAAAGCAATTTTCAGCTTATATGAAAAAACAAAATCTTAATATCACACTTTCTGCTTCTTTGCAATTTGTTGAACCGCATTATCCGGTGGTTCGCTTTGCAGAAAACGCCGAAGATGATTTGCACAGGGCAAAAAAAAGAAAAAATGAAAACAAAGAAGAAGTAAAAAATGGCATTTGCTTCCTTGGTGAGGTTTTAAGCTGGCAGGAATTTGAACTGGTTTACAAATTGAAAGATGAACTAGTTGAACTTGTAAGCGAACAAAATGCAAGAAGTCTTTTACAAAAAATTCAGGAATCGGCAGTAGAATTTAATATACTTCAAAACAATGCTTTGGAAGGTAAAATGGATTTGCCGAAAGTTTGGAAACTTTATTATTATTTGCGAAATGTTAAAGATGCAGATTTAAGAGAAAAAATTGAAAAAAACATCATTTCAAAATACGAAAAATCCTTACTTGCCGCATTTACAGATAAAATAGCTACCAATCCGGTAGTTTTTCCGCTGGCAGCAAGGTGGGCAGAATTAATTACAAGGAAATAATTAAAAAATTTAGAGATATGGGAAATAACTTTCAAGGTAATAGAAAAGATGGAAAAGGGAACAATCAAGACAAGAAAGAACTTGTTATGAAACCTGATGATTATCCTAAAATATTGACAATGAAAACTAATAAAGAAAATTTAGTTAGTTTGATTGACAGTATAAATAGCTTTGTAAAAGGTAATTTTGAGAGCATAACTTCAAATCAATTACGTAACATTTACGATGAAATTAGCAAAGCCAAAACGCTTATAGATATTCAGTTAATACGTCCAAAACTTGCATATAATGCAGGAAGAAAAGCAGAGACAAAGGAAGTGATGGCTTTTCTTGACGGTTTACTGAAAAAAGCGGGTTTGGAAATACAAAACAAACCTGACAAAGAAAATGAAATTATTCAAAACATTATTGAATATTTTGCTGCACTGGTAAGTTATCACAAATTTCATTTCGGTGAAAAATAGATTTTGTAGTAAAAATTTTAAAATATGTCTGTCGTGGACTTAATACCAAAAAAAGTATTATCTTTAGAAAAAAATCAAAGCTATGGACTTACTTAATTTTGTTGATTCATATCCTGACGAGGCAAGTTGCAAACTTAAATTTAGAGAGATTAGAGAAAAAGAAGGCGTTATATGCAG
>DYOH01000139.1 GCA_020720625.1 Acetofilamentum sp.
GTTACAGCATTTTATAAAAATCAACGCTGGCAGGGTTTTTAGACTAGACTCATACATTATAGCAAGTGTAAATTTTGAATACTCCTAAATATATCTTAACTTTTGTGAAATACTAAAACATAATTCTATGAAAAAAATGGGTGTTTTTCTTTTATTGTTTTGGATTAGTGTTCCTTTATTAGCTCAGGATGGAGATAATAAAACAAACCAATCTAAGAATAATTGCAGTTTTGTTGATAATAGCGCCGGCACTTCAATGCTTCCGATTATTGGAGATGTAATTTCTGCCGTGAGGTATCTGGAAGATTCTTTGGGTGTGGAAGTTGTTCGGATTGAGTATGATATAATTTCGGATAAAAAAACTTCTACCAGAATGCTTTATCAGGAATATAGCTATGGAATTGTGGCCGTAGGCGATTACCGGGTAAATAAAATAAAGATTGATGCCTACGAGATGAAAGGAAAAAAATGGAAATTACTTAGCAGTAATGCACGCAATAGTTATCTTGCTCTACTAACTATTGCGCCAAAAGAAACTGCCGAATACTCTTTTGATGTTATTGTGGAAGAGTTTACAAAAGGTTATACGGCAGCTCATTATGCTATTATTTACTATCATTAATCTACAAAATTACCTGCAATGGCGATGCGCAAGTTTTTACTTTGCAGGTATTTTTTTGCTGTTTCTAAAAGTGCTTCGGGTGTAAATTCCTGAATGGCTTTTATTAGTGATAGGTAATAACTGTAATCTTTGTTTAAATCGTATAAATACTGAAATGCATCAATTTGTGCAAAAGGTCCGTCGAACAGCGTTAGAATATCGCCAAGCATTTGTCTTTTAGCCATATCAAGCTCTTCTTCGTCTATTTTTTCGTTCACCAAGATTTCGAGTTCTTTTTTTATTTCCTGAATGCTGTTTTTTGTATATTCTACTCCTACATTGGTGTGTATTAAAAATAGGGTGGCCTCTTTTTCTTCTCTAACTACCGACGAAATGCCATAAGTATATCCTTTGTCTTCTCTTAAATTTTGCATTAATCTCGAACCAAAATACCCGCCATAAATCATATTAAGCATGAGCAGGCTGAAAAAATCCTGGGTAGATTCCGGTTTTAATATCATTCCGGCTCTGATGGCACTTTGTTTGGCATCGTCTTTTTTTACTAAGTACTCACCGGCGGCCGCTTGTTCAATGGCAAAATGCCTGTCGGGCACATTCTCTGTAGCTTTCCAGTCGGTTTTACCAAATTTTAGGTTTAGCATCGGAATAAATTTCTCCGGATTTTTCCCCGCCATTAAAATATACACATTATCGGAGTGATAAAATCGCTTATGAAAGTTTATTAAATCGGAAACTGCAATTTTTTCAAAATCTTCCAGCTCCGATTTTTTCCCATAAGGGTGACTGGTGCCAAAAAGTAATTCAAAATATTTGTCGGATGACAGGGATTCTACTTTTTGTTTGGCAACTTTGAATTTCTGAATACGCTGTTGCTTTTTTATGGCAAATTCATGCTCCGTGAAAATTGGATTTTTGATTATATCTTCTACCAATTCGAGACTTTGTTCGTAAAATTTGTGAAGAGAATAAAACGAAATTGTTGCGGCATGTTTATCAATATCGGAGCCGAAGAATGTGCCCATAAAATCGAATTTCGATGATATTTCGCTTGCTGTGTAGTTTTTTGTTCCCTCGCGAAGCAATGAATTGGTAAAAGAGGCCTGAAAAAACTTTTCCTGTTGCCACACCCCGGCCTTAAAAATAAAATCGGTGCGCATAATGTCCTGGCTGCCTGCATCAATGGCAAATACTTTTATGCCATTATCCAGCTCGAATGCTTTGGCTTCGTTAATGTTTATATTGTCTATGATTTGTATTTCGGGTATATTGTTCATTTTTTCGATTTTAAATTTGATAATTGCACATACTAATTTTTTCCTAACTTAGGATGCTTGGTCGGAGGCTTTTTTTGAAAGATAATACAAAACTGAACAATTTTTCTCCTGAAATAATAGCTTTGCTTCTTCTTTTAGTTCAGCCGGCGTGAAACTTCGAATTAGCCCTACTTGCTTATTAATAAGGGCTGCATCTCCAATCATTTCGAAATATGCTAATTCCATAGCTTTGTTGAGCAAATTCATATCTTCAAAAATAAGCATTGATTCGAGCCTGTTTTTAACTTTTTCCATTTCGTAATCATCAACCAGGCTATTTCTCATTAAATTAAGCTCTTCCCAAATGGCTGCCTCGGCATTATCCATATTGATATTATCGAGCAGATTGGCCTTTACAACAAATAATCCGGCATCGAGGCTGCCTAAAATATAGGCAGATACTGCACTAAATAGTTTTTTTTCTTTTACAAGGCGTTGGTGAAATCTGGATGATTCTCCGTTGCTGAGAATATCGGAAATCATGTTGGCCACATCGTATCGGCGACTATACCTGTCGGACATGTGAAAGGCCATGAGTAAAACATTGTGCGGAACATCTTTTTCTACTGTAAGGGTTCTTTTTTCTGTTTGGGTAGCATCCATTTCGTATGCGGCGGCACGTATATTTCTTCTTTCTATGTCGGCAAACCATTTTTGGCTTAGTTCCATTACTTTTTGGTGCGAAATATCGCCAACTACAGTTAATATAGCGTTGTTGGGGGCATAATAAGAAAAAAAGAAGTCTTTTACATCTTCCATTTCGGCCTGTTCTATGTGGCTAAGTTCTTTGCCAATGGTTGCCCAAAGATAGGGATGTTTTTTATATGCCAAGGGGCGCATCAAAAGCCATAAATCGCCGTAAGGTTGGTTTAGGTATCGTTGTTTAAATTCTTCGATTACCACACTTCGCTGTACATCCAGACTTTTTGGGGTAAAGGCCAGGCTTTTCATTCGGTCGGAATCGAGCCAAAATGCTGTTTCTATGTTTTGTTTAGGCAGTTGAAAGTAGTAGTTTGTGTAATCGTTATTGGTGAAGGCGTTAAATGAGCCTCCGGTTTTTTGCACCCATCCATCTATGTCGGGAACTGCTTCTGTACCGCCAAACATCAGGTGTTCAAATAAATGTGCAAAGCCTGTTTTTTCCGGATTTTCGTTTCGGGCACCTACTTTATAGAGCAAATTAAAGCTGATGAATGGCGACGAATTATCGTAATGCGAGATAACTGTTAGTCCGTTATCTAATGTATTTTTTTTGAAATCAATCATAACTATTTTTTAAAAATCAAATTTCATGTGTGATGTTTGTTCTTTTGTTACCCTGTATTCGAGCATAATATCGTCTATTATGTTTCTTACGGGCTTTATTTTATCAATTAATGCAGCTACCTGTCCGATTTCTAATTCTCCCTGGTTTATATCTCCTTCAAACATACCTAGTTTTGCTCTTCGGTGGCCTAAAAGTTGGGCTAATTGTTCTTTTGTAGCTCCGGCCAATTCTGCATTTTCTATTTCTAGTGCAAATTGATTTCTTATCAGGCGTACAGGAGTTAATTGTTTTAGGCTTAAACTTGTGCTGCCTTCTTTTGCCTTAATTACTTCGTCTTTAAAGTTTTTGTGTGCCGACGATTCATCAGAAGCTACAAATACGCTGCCCATTTGCACGGCATCAGCGCCCAGAATCATGGCTGCAAACATTTGCCTTCCGGTGGCAATGCCGCCGGCAGCAATTAGCGGCTTGGCTGTAACCCGCCGCACCAGTGGTATAAGCTCTAGTGTGGTAGTTTCTTCTCTACCGTTGTGTCCGCCTGCTTCAAAGCCTTCGGCTACAATGGCATCTACGCCGGCAAGATCTGCTTTTTCTGCAAACTTGGTGTTGGAGACCACGTGCACTACTTTAATACCTTTTTCCTGCAAATGGCTTGTCCATGTTTTCGGATTTCCTGCCGATGTGAATACTATTTTTACTCCTTCTTCTACGATTATTTGCATTAGTTTTTCAGTTTCCGGATAGAGAAGCGGAACGTTTACTCCAAATGGCCGGGCGGTGGCTTTTTTTGTTTTTTGTATGTGTTCGCGTAAAATTTCCGGATACATGGACCCGGCTCCAAGGAGACCTAATCCTCCGGCATTACTTACTGCCGATACTAATTCCCATCCGGCACACCAAATCATTCCGCCTTGTATGATGGGAAGTTTTATTTGAAACAGATTGCTTATTCTATTATTGGTCATATTCTGATTTCTTTTTTTGTTTAATTCTTTTTGATGTTTTGCTTTTCTAATCAATTTCTCTGCTGCTTTTGTGTATATCCTTATTTTGTGTAGCTGGCAGTTTAAAAGGTTTAAAAATAGCTTTTTTGTTTTATAATTGGCTCATAATTTTCTTAAAATATCGAAATTCTAATGTAAAAAAAAGCGATATCACATTTTGGCCTTTACTGATGAGAAAAACATATTTACTTTTGGGGTATTTTTTTACATTTGCATTAAAATTTTTCATATTAAAAAGGAAAAAACTATGGCTTTTAATTTAAGAAACCGCAGCTTTTTAAAGTTGCTCGATTTTACTCCGGAAGAAATCAGATTTTTGTTGAATTTATCGAAAGAGCTTAAAATAGCTAAATATGCTGGCATCGAGCAACAAAAACTGAAAGCTAAAAATATTGCCCTTATTTTTGAGAAGGACTCTACGCGTACCCGCTGTGCTTTTGAAGTTGCTGCACACGATCAAGGTGCTAATGTAACGTATTTAGGCCCATCGGGTTCGCAAATTGGCAAAAAAGAGTCGATGAAAGACACCGCACGTGTTTTGGGTCGTATGTACGATGGTATTGAATACCGTGGATATGGGCAAGCAATTGTTGAAGAATTAGCTAAATATGCCGGTGTACCTGTTTGGAATGGTTTAACCAACGAGTTTCATCCAACCCAGATACTTGCCGACTTTTTAACCATGATGGAGCATAGCGACAAGCCATTGCACCAGATAAAATATGCCTACATGGGCGATGCTCGCAATAATATGGGCAATTCCTTGCTTGTTGGTGGTGCTAAACTGGGCATGGATGTGCGTATGGTGGCTCCTGCCAATTTATTACCTACTGAAGAGTTGGTAAAACAGGTGAGCGAAATTGCCAAACAAACAGGTGCTAAAATTACCCTTACATCCGATGTTGCTGAAGGTTTAAAAGATGTGGATTTTATTTATACTGATGTTTGGGTATCTATGGGCGAACCCGACCATGTTTGGGAAGAACGTATTCAAATACTTAAACCTTTTCAGGTTAATGCTCAGGCAATGAAAATGACAAATAATCCGAAAACCAAATTTTTGCATTGTTTGCCCGCTTTTCATAACCGCGAAACTAAAGTAGGTGAAGAGATTTTTCAGAAATTTGGTTTGGATGGGATGGAAGTTACCGAAGATGTTTTCGAGTCGGAAGCTTCTATTGTATTCGATCAGGCCGAAAATCGTTTGCATACCATTAAAGCTGTTATGGTGGCTACTTTGGGTGCTTAATTCGGAAAATTAACCAGGGTGATGGCTTCGCCGTTAAATGAGTTTTTTTATCTTGGATAGATAGTTAGCAAACCTGCTTTTTATTCATAACTTTTCTGTTTACGAATAATGCAGGTTAATTTTAAATTTTATGCTTTCCGTAAGGTATAACTTTCGGAAAGCATTTTTGAGTTCAGTCTAAAAAGATTGAAAAAATGATTATACCCCTGCCAG
>DYOH01000140.1 GCA_020720625.1 Acetofilamentum sp.
TATAGAAGTAATATCCTAAGGAACTTATTTTTAGCGTTATTTCAGCAGCCCCTAAGTAGAATATACCTAAAATGCTAGCAAAGCCTATTTTTCTATTGCATATAAGTTGCATTAAATGCATATAGTTAAATGAAATGCGAAATATCAGTAATCTACATTATTACGTTAATTGTTGCTTATTAAGCCTGCAATTATTTTTTGGCAGCCCCTGATACCCTATTAAAAGAAAGGCCTGAATATGTTTTTGCATATTCAAGCCTTTCATATTTTGATGGCAGACCTAAATCTTTATCTTGCCCTTAAAATAAGTAACCGCGTTACCGGCAATTAAAACACGCGAACTTTTATATTCGCAATAAAGGGTTCCGCCTCGCCTGGATAACTGACGAGCTACTAATTTCTGCTTTTCTAAGCGACCACTCCAGTATGGAATGAGCGAAGTATGCGCCGAACCAGTAACCGGATCTTCGTTTATGCCCACTTGAGGGCCAAAAAAGCGCGATACAAAATCAACATCCTTACCCCTTGCCGAAACAATAACACCGCGCATCTCTACCTTAGAAAGCAGCGAAAAATCAGGGTTCATTGATTCAATATCATCCTGACTGGGGTAAATAAGTAAATAATCCGATTTCCCTTTGTAAACTTCTACGGCATCTTTTCCCAATGCCTCGAACAAATGCATGGGAGCCTCTGTTGGGATGAGTTCATCCACAGGAAAATCGAGCACGAGCAGTTTCTTCTGATTTTCGACGAACAAATCGCCACTTAAATGAGAGTGAAAATTTATTTTATCTAATGCACCGTAGTACTTAAATAATACATGTGCTGCCGCCAATGTGGCATGACCGCAAAGTAAAACCTCAACCGTTGGGGTAAACCAACGAATTTCGTACTTTGCACCATTGGGCACTATAAAAGCAGTTTCGGCCAGGTTATTCTCGGCAGCAATCATTTGCATCTGCTTGTCTTTTAACCATTTTTCGAGTACACAAACAGCAGCCGGATTTCCTTCGAAAACCCTATCGGCAAAGGCATCTACCTGATACATCGGTATTTTCATGATAATATATTTTTTGTTTATTTTTTACAATTAAGTTTAGTGCATAAAAATGCCTATAATGAATAACAAGTTGCGCTCATAGAGATAATATCTAATTTGTACCATCCTTGTTATGATGCCGAACTGCATTCATTATCCCGACAAAATTACCCCCTATGAATGCAAATCGGTATAAATAGGCTCATCGGCATGGCCAATGCGCGAAGCAATCGTTTTCCAGTTCTTCCATTTATATTTAAATTGGAGCAATAATATATACACCAGAAGCATAGCCGCCCATCCGCCCAACAAAACGCCAATTTCAATTCTGTCGGCTTTAAATAAAGTGGCTGTACTAAATACCGAGCCTTTAAAACTCACCACCAAAGCACCGTAAATATTGTTCATGATGTGAATGGCAATGGGAATTTCCAAACCATCGTCGACCACAGCCAAAGAAGCCGCTACCAGCGCAAATACAAAATAATACAATCCAACGCCAGCGCCAAACTCTTCGAATTCGGGATTACTCAGATGCAGCGAATAAAAAATAAGCGAACTCAGCAAAATAGCTATCCATTTATATTTAAACCATCCGGCAAAGGCCTGCATTAAATAGCCTCTTACTACTAATTCCTCCATTGCCGCCTGAAATGGAATAAGAATCAAGCTTATTATCAACAAGGGATAAAATAGGGATGCATCAAAATTTAATACATAATTTTCGGGATAGAAAAGGTAAAAAAGCACTTCGGTTAAAACATTTAAAGCCAACCAAGTTGCGGCAGCAAACAAAAATTTAGCCGAATCGAATCGACGGCGGCCGTTAACTACCGATATCGCCTTGCGGTGATGCAAATATTTAACCACCAGAAATACTGCTACAAATCCAAATAAAAATGGAATTAGATTGAACAAAAACATGGCATTTGAATTAATGCCGGTTTCCGAAATATTCAACAAAGCATGCTGAAACTCGCCCGCCTTTACAGGATTAAATTCCTTTAGAACCACCAGATAAACTCCCATTGGAATCTGCCCTACCAGCACGGCCACCACAATAATGAGCAAACCCACCACATAACGCCAGGCATCTTTTTTACCGGAATAATATTGCTCTAAAAACATTATTTTACAGGTGTTAATGTATAACCTTTTTGGCGCAATAAATTTATTACCCCCATTGAACCTGCCAAATGCGCCGCTCCCACTGCAATAAAAGAAGATTCTTTGGCTATTAAATCCTCTATCTTGGGTATCCAGTTCAGATTGCGTTTCACAAGCATTTCGCCCTCCATACGCTCATATTCGGTAGATTTGCGCATAAATAAAAACAATTCGTTCAAATTCTGTTTCTTATAAATGGAGAGCATGGCATTAAATTCCTGCATCATATCTACCCCGATAATAGACATGGCTTGTTCGCGAATATCCATTTGATTTACCAAATCCATCTGAAACTTTATTTCTTCAAGCCCAATCATCTTTATCTGATGTTTTTTGGCCAGTTTGTTAAACTCCTTTTCGTAGCTTTCTACTTTGCCCAATTCTTCGGTGAGCAAGATAGAATAAATGTAAAAAGGCTTTAGTTTGATATACTTTTCGAATTTAGATTCACTAACGCCAAGGGTATCGAGCAGAAAAGATTTAAAGACGGCATATTCCTTTTCCGAAAGATAATCGCGAAGCTCTTTTCCAGATGGCAGTAATATTTCGTGGGCCATTTGTAATTGTTCTTTTACCGGAATATTGATATCTATTTCGAGCGCCATTGTTTTGGCACTCTTTATCTTTTCAAGGGTTTTGGGCGGATAAAAGAAATCGCTCTTGGGCATTAAATGCATGGTGCCAAACAAGTAAGACTTTTGCTTTAAGCCATTTCCACTTATCTCCCAGAGTAAACCAGGCTCCAACTGCACCGGAATATTCTCCTGCGCACGCAAAACGTTTACTTGTAATAAAAACAAGATAACAATAAAACTCTTTTGCTTTAAATAATTCATTCTCATATTTATCAAATTATTCTTTCATTAAACGCTGATAAGAAAACAATCCATCCTTGGTAATGCGCAATATATACATTCCCCAGGGAAGTAAACTCACATCTACCGAATCGCCTGCAATAAAGGTTTGTTGCATTAATTGACCACTCAGACTAAAAATTTCGAGCAAAGCACCTTGCATATTTTCCACATACAACACCGATTTGGCCGGATTTGGATAAACCCTGGTTTGCCATTCGGGCATTTTAATGCCATTGCTATTCTCGGCTAAAGTTGTAAACAGGTTAGAAACACTATACTGCGTTGTAAATTCGCCGCAAGTTGCAGCCACCTGAAATTCGTATTCTGTAGCGTACGACAAATTATCCAGCTCATAGTTATTCTGTGTAGCCTCAAGCTCTGTCCAGGAAGAAGATACCAATGTTTTATAGCGCACACGGTATGCCTTGGCATCGCCACAAGCAGCCCAGACCAGTTTAACAGAATTGGCCGACAAGAAGCTATAATTCAGATTCTCGGGCACCGGACAGGCTGTGTATCCCCCAAAAACGTGAAAACCCCAATTGTTGAAATTATCTGTAGCCAGAACCGTCCATTCTGTGGCATCATAGCTTGTAACAGGCGATTTAACAGTAGCTTTGCGCACCAGTGTTACATCTTCGGCAAAAACAGAGGTATTGTTGTACACGCCAATCACATCAATCAATTGGTCGTTTTTCCAGAGCGAAACCGGGTCGTTGCCATTAAAACTCAACTCACCGTTTGAGCTTACAATATCGGCTCTTTCGGTAATGGCCATGTCTGCATCTACATAAGCAAGCATAAAAGAGCCACCATGCGCCAAAGCCCCCATTAAACTAAAACCTCCCGACCAGTTTCCCACTCCATTGGTTTGCTTCTTGATGGTATAGGCCGATAAATCGATAGTGCTTCCTGTAAAGTTTGAAATCTCAAGTGCTTTGTTGTAACTACTGCCCTCAATATATTCGGAGAAAAATAGCGCTGATGCATTTTGGTAATTGATAAACGCAATGTTGATATACTCGCTGGTATCCTGCGCATTGGCAGCCAGCACATAATACCAGTACTGATTTCCGTAGCTTACCTCCTGGTCGATATAATAATTTATACCTTCGCCGGATGTGCCCAGCAAATTGTAATTATTTCCGTCGTCGCTCCTAAAAACAAGGTAAGATGTTTCGTTAGTAACATCAGTCCAGGAGAGTTTAAGGGAAGCGGCCAGCATCTCAATACGGACATCCGATGGCGACATAGGAATATAATTTCCGGGTTCGCCCCCCCAAATAGCATTTACATACTCTGGATGATCAATAAAAGGGTTTCTGTTCATCTGGTATTTGTATATCACTTCGTTCCGGTTTCTTTCAAAATTATCTACCGGATCCTGATAATGCCAAAGCAGCAAATCCTGGAGTTTGGCATGAATTGGTGCTGTAGTATAATTATCAGTAGGAATATAATCAATCACTTCTAAATCAAGCTCTCCATTTTCGCCTTCGTAGCGGGTGGCCATATAAAAAATCATGCGTGCCACATCGCCCTTTACGGCATCGCGGGGTTTCCAAATCCAAGCCGAAGAACTGGTATACGAACCGGTAGGCACACCATTGTAATACACCATATCGCTGCATTCGGCAAACCATCTGTTATTGCGGGCCGTGTTAATGGGGTCGTTTTCCGGACGCAGATTATGCACATCCGTACCTGTACCGGTTTCGGTGCCAAAATCGCCGCGCGACTTGGCCCACACATGTTCGCGCGTCCAGCCATTGCCATTATTATACTCCTGTGCGGCGTTTACCGATAATCCCGAATACAACAATATAACATTGGCCGAATTTGCCGGATCCCTGTCGGTTTCTTTCAGGATATCCCAAACATCAGTACTTGCCGAAGTATACGGAAATTGGGTATGTCCTTTAATAATATGATAGAGCGCCGTTTTTAGGCTTTCGCCACTTAATCCGTTGGCAGGAGTGTAATATCCTGATGGCACCTGCGCTTGTACCATTGTTGTTATTAAACCCAATATCAAGCCTAAAGCATACTTATTCATTTGTTTATCTTTTTTTTGGCCATCCAAAACATCATCTTTATTCCCATAAGGAAGTATTTATCTTCATTTTAAATTCACCTCTGGGCTTGTTTTAATTCAATTATGATGATTTGCGACAGCTTTTTGTTCGTTGGCCAAAAATGCTACTTTTTTAAGAGTTAGCCAAAAGATTTGTTGATTTGTTTAATTGGTGATTCGTTTATGGAAGAATTGTTGATTTGCTGATAATGTTTTACCACGAAGGACTCAAAGAATATCACGAAGGACACAAAGGAAAAAACTTCGTGCTCTTTGTGAAAACCCTTCGTGCTCTTCGTGTTGAAATGTTCTACCACAAAGGACTCAAAGAATATCACGAAGAACACAAAGGAAAAAACTTCGTGCTCTTTGTGAAAACCCTTCGCGCTCTTCGTGTTGAAATGTTC
>DYOH01000141.1 GCA_020720625.1 Acetofilamentum sp.
AAAAAAATACATGCTCACTATTAACTCTAAGTGCTTATTGTTGTAAATGAAGAATAAATGCATGAAAAACAGCAATATGCGTGAAAAACCTTGCATTGAAGCATCAAATATTTGATTTAGAATATTGGTTTAAAAATAATTATATATTTCTCAGCAGCCACTATTTAGGTAATGGGCATTTCTGGATGCCTTAACTTTGAGCGCTTCGTTTTGTGCCACTTTGGAAAATCAAGAAAAATCTGCAATATCAAATCAAAAAAAAAGAGCAAAAAAAAGCCTTTAGTGATTATCTAAAGGCTTATAGCATATTAAAAAGTTAATTTATAAATCTTTACCGTGACATTGTTTATATTTTTTGCCACTCCCGCAAGGACAAGGATCGTTTCTGCCCACTTTTTTTTCAATCACCACAGGAGCCTGCTTTTCCGGGGTACGTCCGGCATTCTGAGCAGCCTGCTGTTGCGCCTTTTGTTCGTCGGTATACTCGTCTTTTTTAGTACGGTATTTGTTCATATCCAATTTTTTAGGGATATGAGCAGCTTTTACACTTTCGGGGTCTTGTGTAAAAATTCGTCCTTTTAGCAATGTAGAAACCACCGTACGATTTATTTTGTCGAGCATGGCATTAAAAAGCTCAAAAGCTTCAAATTTATATATCAACAAAGGATCTTTTTGTTCATAAGTGGCATTTTGCACCGATTGCTTAAGTTCATCCATTTCGCGAAGGTGCTCTTTCCACGAATCATCGATGGTGGCAAGCAAAATAGATTGTTCAAAAGACCTTGTAACTTCCTGCGCGCCACTATTGTATGCTTTTTCAAGATTAACAATTACATCCAGTTTTTTCACACCATCAGTAATTGGAACAATAATATTTTTATACTGATGTGCCTGTTTTTCGTAAACCTGACGAATAACGGGCAATGCTTGCTCGGCAATAGCGTTAATCTGCCTCACATATTTTTCTTTGGCAATTTTGTATAAAGCCTCTATAATCTCGGCAGCAGACATTTTTAAATAATGCGCTTCACTCACCGGCGATTGAATAGACAAAGTACGCATCAAATCATTTTCGAAATCCTGAAAATCAGAATTTCCGTGATGCGAATTAACCAAACTCTGACAAACATCGAACATCATATTGGCAATATCCACTTCAATTCTTTCGCCATGCAGTGCATGTCTCCTTTTCTTATAAATAACTTCACGTTGAGCGTTCATAACATCATCGTATTCGAGCAATCTCTTACGAATACCAAAGTTGTTTTCCTCCACTTTTTTCTGCGCACGCTCAATAGATTTTGTTATAAGTCTGTCTTGAATAGGCTCACCATCGTCGATACCGAGTCTGTCCATCACACTTGCAATACGCTCGGAACCAAAACGGCGCATTAAATCATCTTCGAGCGAAACAAAAAACTGCGAAGAACCCGGGTCGCCTTGTCGGCCGGAACGCCCCCGCAACTGTCGGTCCACACGACGCGATTCGTGCCTTTCGGTACCAATAATGGCCAAACCGCCCGAATCGCGTACGAGTTCGGAAAGTTTGATGTCGGTTCCCCTACCAGCCATATTGGTGGCAATGGTAATTGTTCCCGGCCTGCCGGCTTCGGCCACAATATCGGCTTCCTTCTTGTGCAATTTAGCATTCAATACATTATGTGCCAGTTTCTTACGAGTAAGCATACGGCTTAGCAATTCCGAAACTTCTACCGAGGTAGTTCCAACAAGCACCGATCTATTCGCAGCCACCAGTTTTTCTATCTCATCAATAACTGCGTTGTATTTTTCTTTACGGGTTTTGTACACCAAATCTTCGGAATCCTTTCTTACAATAGAGCGATTTGTAGGAATAATCACCACATCGAGTTTGTAAATATCCCAAAGTTCTCCGGCTTCCGTTTCCGCAGTACCAGTCATACCGGCAAGCTTACGGTACATTCTAAAATAGTTTTGGAGGGTAATGGTAGCAAAAGTCTGGGTTGCAGCTTCCACCTTCACACCTTCTTTGGCCTCAATAGCTTGATGCAAACCATCGGAATACCTACGGCCTTCCATAATACGTCCGGTTTGCTCATCCACGATTTTTACCTTATTTTCTATAACCACATATTCTACGTCGCGTACAAAAACGGTATAAGCTTTTAACAACTGATTCATAGAATGTATACGTTCCGATTTGATAGCAAAATCGGCCATAAGCTGGTCTTTTGTTTTTTGTTTTTCCTCGTCGGAGATGGTGGAGTTCATTAAATCGGCTATTGCCGCACCCATATCAGGAATAATAAAGAAATTTTTCTCGTTAACCTCTTTGGCCAATAAATCGTGGCCTTTATCCGTAAGTTCTACCGAATTAGTTTTCTCATCGATTACGAAAAACAATTCATCGGTAATTTCGGGCATTCTTTTGGCGTTCTCGGCAATATAAATATCTTCGGTTTTAAGCAAAAGCGATTTCATGCCTTCTTCGCTTAAAAATTTAATCAAAGCACTACTTTTGGGCAGTCCTTTATAAGCGCGAAGCAATTTTATGGCACCTTTTTCTTTGGTTTCTTTATCGGCCGCCAAAATATCTTTTCTGGCCTCTACCAGTAATTTGGTAACCAAAAGTTGCTGCTCTTTTACCAGTTTGCTAACATGCGGTTTTAATTGTTCAAATTCTTGCTGATCGCCTTTAGGCACAGGCCCAGAGATAATTAATGGCGTACGGGCATCATCGATAAGCACGGAGTCCACCTCATCTACAATTGCGTAGTTGTGTGGCCGCTGTACCAGGTCTTCGGGGCGAATAGCCATGTTATCGCGGAGATAATCAAAGCCATATTCGTTGTTGGTACCAAAAGTAATATCAGCCCAGTAGGCAGCTCTCCTTTGGTCGGTATTGGGGTCGTGCATATCTATGCAATCTACCGAAAGGCCATGAAACTCGTAAAGTGGCCCCATCCATTCGGCATCACGTTTGGCCAGGTAGTCGTTTACGGTAACCAGGTGAACACCTTTTCCTCCAAGTGCGTTCAGAAATACCGGTAGTGTTGCCACCAAAGTTTTACCTTCGCCGGTAGCCATTTCCGAAATTTTACCCTGATGCAACACAATACCACCAATAAGCTGCACATCGTAATGCACCATATTCCAGGTTACTTCTGTTCCACCGGCTTTCCATGTATTTTTGTAAATAGCTTTATCTCCCTGAATTTCAACATAATCTTTATTTTTTAATGCCACCAGATTTTTGTCGTGCTCATTGGCTTTTACTTTCAACGTTTTATTTTCGGAAAAACGTCGGGCAGTTTCTTTTACAATGGCAAATACCTGAGGAAGAATTTCGTCGAGCTTATTTTTAATTTGCTCATGCACTTCTTCTTGTAATTTATCAATCTGGTTATAGATTTGTTCCCGGATTTCAAAATCAGGACGTTCCTCTTCCACCTGCTTTTTTAATTGCGCAATTTGGTCTTCGAGGTCTTTGGTCATATCTTTTATCTCAAGCTTAAAAGCAGCAGTCTTGCCTCTTAATTCGTCATTAGACACCAACTGAAGCTGCTCAAATTCGCGGTTGATTTCATCTACTAATGGAAGAATACCTTTTATATCCCTGTCGGATTTATTTCCGAATATCTTGCTAAAGAAGTAATTAACGAAATTCATAATGTTTTTGTCATTAAATAGGTTGCAAAATTAAATATAATATCGGTATGCAAAAAATTATTCCGGTATTATCAGCATAGAATCAGTAATCAAACATAAAACCAAAAGCAATTACTGCCAAAAAGGCATAGCCTTTGATTTTCAGATTAGCGATAAAAAAATCGCACGAAGGTTTTTAAATTCGAAAAACCATGCGTGCGAAATTTTTCTATTTTTATATTAATACCGCTCTTTTATCCTTTAAGGGAGATTAAAATCTCTCCACATGCTTATGATAAGGCGTTATACAAATATTTTTTGGCCAAATTTGTTAGCAGTTTAGTATGCTATTGATAAACTTAAATAAGTTGTACTCACACATTTTGTCTAAAGTACACAATACTAAGCGAAATCAAGCACTGCCATTATTTTTTTTGCTTTTTTGCCTTTGCTGTACCCGGCGACTCTTCATTCTTCCCAAAATTGCTGAAAAACTTTTATCAACATGGAGTGGTCGCTTGCCCCCGACAATTCTCTGATAGAATGCATGGCCAGCATGGGATTGCCAATATCTACGGATTTTACAGGAATTTGCATGGTAGCGATACTTCCAAGTGTACTTCCGCCTTTTAAATCGGAGCGATTCACAAATCGCTGCACCGGAACTTCGGCCTTGCGACCAAGGGCTTCAAAAACAGCACCGCTTTGTGCATCGGTGGTATATTTCTGATTGGCGTTTATTTTAATCACAGGGCCACCGTTTAATACCGGATGATTTACCGGATCGTGCATTTCGGTGTTATTCGGATGCAGTGCATGTGCCATATCGGCAGAAATCATAAAAGATTTGGCAATGGCGCGGTAAAAATCTTCCTGAGTGCCGCCCATAGCCGTATTTACTCTTTCGAGAATCATGCGCAATACAGGCGAATGCGCCCCCTGCTTGGTAGCACTGCCAATTTCTTCGTTGTCGAAGAAAGCCAGTACTTTTGTACTTTCTTCGTTGTTAACGTCTTTGAGACTCATTAATCCGGCGTGTACCATACCCAAATTATCTATTCTACCGCTGGATATAAATTCTTGATTTGCCCCAATTAATGCACCTTTTTGTGTTTCGTAAAAATTAAGTTCAAAATCGAGAATTTCGCTGGCATGTATGCCTAAATGATTGGCCAGCATCTGCAATAATTCGTTTTGTGAAGGCACGGAATCAAATTGTGCAAAAAGTGGCAGCAGATGTTTTTGTGGGTTTATTTTAAAGCCTTCGTTAACTTCGCGGTTCATGTGTATAGCCAAATTGGGAATTGTGGCCACAGGTTCTTTGATATTTACAAGCATTTCGCGTGGTGCAAGGGCATTGGCCCCTTGTGCATATACTCTTCCGGCAATGGAAAGTGGTCTGTCGAACCAGGTGCTCCAAATGCCGCCGCCATAAGTTTCGGTATTCAATTTTATATCCTTTTGCGATGGGTACATCTCGGGCGATGGTTTTATTTTGATGCCCGGAGAATCGGTATGTGCGGCAATAATTTTAAAACCATTGTTTGCAGGCGCTTCGGTGCCAATCTGAACCGAGAAAATAGCGGATGAATTGTATCTCAGATAGTATTTTCCGCCTCTCTCCACACTCCACTTGTCTTCCATTTTCAGTTCGGTATAGCCAAATTCGCTTAACTGTTGGGCTGTATTTTCTACCGCATGGAAGGTACTCGGACTTTCGTAAATAAAATCTATTAAACTTTGGGCATATTCTTTTGGATTCATCTTCTCAAAAATTTATCGTTTATACAAAGGGTAAATCTACAAAGAATATTGAAAATTCAGGCCTTGAAATTAGTTAAAAAATTGAAATGG
>DYOH01000142.1 GCA_020720625.1 Acetofilamentum sp.
CTTTTTGTTACTATGCACTCTTAAATGAACTAAATACTTTTTCAGCAGACCCTATGTTGATTTTGTTTTGTCTTCTTGCAAAGGCGCATCGGCCTGAAATGCTTGTTATCTTTCAAAAAAAAGCAGCAGGGAGTCTCTGCCGAACAGCGTTTTTTTTGCTTTTCCTTATGCATCACAAAATATATTTTCCTTCATCCGGAGAATTACAAGCGCTGAGAGTTAAGCCGTTTTTTGTATTCTCGCTATCTTTGATTACTATAGAATTTTGTTCGGCTAATCCCAGAAATTCTATCGGAAAGCTTCACTTGGTATGGCTTTCCTTCATTTTTTTTTAGAAACTGAATTGTTTGTGAAAAATGCGGCTTAACAAGTAAGTTTGTTTTGTAATCTGCCAAATCCGGCACTTTATTATGCTTTTTCAACAAATTTTCTTAATATTTTTAAATCAGATAAAATTTTAACGATAAACTCTTAACTTTGCCTGATATAATCTTGGAAAAGAGAATTAATTAGTTTTTATACAAAACCGTATCACCATGTCGAACAAAACTATTTATCTTTTAGGCGGAGTGCTTGTGGTAATTATTCTGTTTCTGATTATTGCCAAAAAAACCGGAATGATTGGCAATTCTTATTCCATTGAAGTAGCCACAGAAAAACCGCAATACCGAAAAATTATTGAAATTATAACGGCTAACGGAAAAATTCAACCGGAAACCGAAGTAAAAATAAGTGCGGATGTATCGGGCGAAATTGTAGATTTATTTGTACAAGAGGGCGATTCGGTTAAAGCAGGCGATTTATTATTGCGCATTAAACCGGATATCTATACATCTACAGTAAAACGCGCAGAGGCAGCTGTAAACAGTGCAAAGTCGAGCCTAGCACAAGCCGAGGCTCGTCTAGCCCAGTCAGAAGCCCAGTTTAAGCAAATTAAAGCGGCATACGAGCGCAGTTTAAGCTTATGGAAAGAAAAAACAATATCAGATGCCGATTACGAACAAGCCAAAGCCCAGTACGAATCGACCGAAGCTGAAATTAGAGCATCCCGACAGTCTATAAAAGCGGCTGAGTACCAGGTAAAAAGTGCCGAGGCATCGCAAGACGAAGCCAATGAAAACTTAAGCAAAACTTCAATTTATGCCCCCATTGGCGGTATCGTTTCGTTGCTGAATGTGGAAAAGGGCGAAAGGGTTGTTGGAACCATGCAAATGGCAGGTACCGAAATAATGCGACTGGCCGATTTGAATAAAATGGAAGTTGTGGTGGATGTTAACGAAAACGACATAGTAATCGTTAAAACTGGCGATACCGCTGTTATTGAAGTGGACGCCTATTTGGGTATGCCTTTTAGTGGCATTGTTACCGAAATTTCTAATTCGGCCAACACACTTGGGGTTTCTTCGGAGCAAGTTACCAATTTTGAAGTAAAAGTACGTATTCTGCCCGAAGCCTTTAGAGATGCTAAAGCCAAATTCCCCGAAAATAAATTCCCGTTTCGTCCGGGTATGACTGCTACAACTGATATTCAGACCAATGTAAAATATAATGTACTAACGGTGCCTATTCAAACGGTTACAACCCGCAGCGATTCCCTTGGCACAATGGCTTCAGGAACGGCAAGCGGCTCAATGGAAGAGGGTATGGAGGAAGAATCGGCCGATGAAAACAAAAATTCAAATGCCAAGGCTGTGGAAATTAAACCAATGGAAGTTGTTTTTGTGGTTGAAAAGAATAAAGCCCTGCTTAGATTGGTAAAAACGGGTATACAAGATAATTTATATATCGAAATTGTGGATGGATTAAGCGATTCGGCTGATGTGGTGGTGGCGCCTTATAATGCCATTTCGCGCAAGCTGAAAGACCAATCAGAAGTGAAAGTTGTAGATATAAAAAAACTTTTTAAGACTGATGAGAAATAATTGATAATCGCATTTTAAAATTTTAGGGATGCCTGTTTTTTTACTAATAGAAACCACTTCAAATGTGTGTTCGGTGGCAATAAGCCGCAATAACGAAATTATTGCCCAACGCATTAGCCGCGAAGAGAAAGCACATGCTGCTGTTTTAGCACCATTTATTCGTGAATTGCTTACCCAAACGGCTATTGCTGCTCGTAATCTGGATGCCATTGTAGTAAGTAAAGGGCCAGGCTCTTATACCGGTTTGCGTATTGGGGTGGCTACGGCTAAAGGGCTGGCCTATGCGGCCAATGTTCCACTTATGGCCATAAACACGCTTAGAATGATGTCATTCGGATTTATTGCACATCAAAATATTTTGTCGCCTGCTTTTCTTATTCCGATGATTGATGCTCGCAGAATGGAAGTTTACAGTGCAGTTTTCGACGAAAATATTTCAAAAATAAGAGAAACAAGGGCAGATATTGTTGACCCTAATTCGTATGCTGAATATCTGAATGTGCAGCGGGTTTATTTTTTTGGTAGCGGCGCTGCAAAATGCAAAGAACAGATTAATCATCATAATGCATTTTTTATCGATGGTTTTGAGCCTAGGGCTGAGCACCTTTTGATTTCGGCATTAACGAAATTTAAGCACAAGGAGTTTGAAAACATTGCTTATTTCGAACCTTTTTATTTAAAAGACTTTTTGGCCGGAATTCCCAAAAAAAACATTTTTCATTAACAAATTATGAGCGAAAAGGTTAAATTTCTGGTCGTGCGCTTTAGTTCTATTGGCGATATAGTGCTTACTTCGCCTGTTATCAGGATGTTGAAAAAGCAAGTCAAAAACAGTGTGCTGCATTTTGTAACCAAAAAGGCTTATTACGATGTGGTGAAGCACAATCCCTATATCGATAAAATCCATCTATTTGACAGGGATTTTTCGCTGCTTGTGGAAGAACTTAAAGATGAGTACTTCGATTATGTTATCGATTTGCATCATAATTTGAGAACTTATCGGCTTAAGAATAAATTAGGAATTTTGGCTTTTTCTTTTGATAAGATAAATTGGGAAAAGTGGCTCATGGTTAACTTTAGAAAAAATATCTTGCCACCAATGCATATTGTCGATCGCTACTTGAATACCACCAAGGCTTTTGATGTGCAAAACGACAATCTCGGACTGGATTATTTTTTGTCGAAAGACGACGAAATTGTGCTATCTGATTATCAGTTAGAACCGAATAATTATCTGGCTTTTGCAATTGGTGCGACACACGCCACCAAACGATTACCTAATGAGAAAATTGGTGCTATACTTTCGCTTATTAAGCAAAAAGTTGTGCTCCTTGGAGGCCCCGACGATGTTGAGAATGCGCGCCAGGCAATGCTTGGAATTGATATTTCGCATATTGTAAATTTATGCGGGAGAATTAAACTTAATCAGTCGGCGTATATGGTAAAAAATGCTGCGGTTGTGCTTACCCACGATACCGGACTGATGCATATTGCCGCCGCTTTTCAAAAAAAAATAGTTTCTGTTTGGGGAAATACCATTCCTGCTTTTGGCATGACACCTTACATGTCTGCTGATGGTTCCAAAATAATAGAGGTAAATAACTTAAATTGCCGGCCATGCACCAAAATCGGGTTTTCTGCTTGCCCAAAACGGCATTTTAAATGTATGAATCTGCAAAACGAACAAATAATTGTTGATGCATGTAAATGGTGAATTACTTGCAGTTTAATTGCCGTTTCTTTGTCTTGGTAACTAAATTTATTTTGTTAAGTATTGTATATGAGCTTTGTTGAGAATATTTTAAAAACTAAATGATTCTTTTTTTATGTTGCGAAAGACCGTTTCGTTGTTGTCGCATTTTTTTTGAAATATGCATTTATCTATAAAAATTACTAATTCGTTGTTTTTTAGGGTATCACCATATTTCTTACTATAATTTCTATTTCCCCGATATGTTAAAGTTGAGAATCTGTCATTTCTTTTTTTGCTAAACTAAAAATGGATTGTAACTTGCATCAATTTATTTAAAAATAAGATCTATGTAATATGATTTTCACCAATTACCTTAACCAACTTACAAAAGACAAATTGGCTGTGGAAGCCCGCCGTCTTAAAACCTTATTTTTTATTATTCTTGTTTTAATCGTATTGGCATTTGGTTTAGCCCTGATAAATTTTTTTACCGGAGGTGGCCTCGTTCGTAGCATTACTTTTACTTTATTCTCATTGTTGCTGATTAGCAATATATTTGTAATGCGTAAAAATGCTAAATGGGCGGGGAATGTTTTTGCCCTAAGTATTACCATTGCCAGTGTTTTTTCGCTCAACATTACCGGATTGGTAATTCCCTATTACTTGTCTTTTGTTTCGGGGTTTTACATTTTTTTTGGAATATTAATGATTGCCGGAATGTTTTCTACCCGATTGGTATCGCTGGCCAATAGTGGCATTATTCTTTTCGGTGTGGTGTTATTGTTTTTTAGAGCTAAAGATTTATTCGTTGGAGTAGAATACGATATGCTCGAAATTGGGAAAACCGGATTTGCCAGGTTTCTCATTATTTTTGCTGTAGCTGCATTTATTATGGACTACCTGATTCGAAATAACCACCAAATGATAGAGCAGGTTTATGCAGAGAAGGAGCTTAAAGAGAAGCAAAACCAGGTAATGAGCAATGTAATCCGTTCCTTAGAAAAAACGGTATCTTTTTTGAATACTTTTGTGGCCGATATTAGCGGCTCTACAACAAATATGCGCGACAATACGGCCAAGCAAGCCGACAGCATAAACGAGATTAGTGTTACATTGGAGCAATTATCGCAGTTTATTGCCGAAAATGCGCAAAAAGCCCATAGTTCTATCGGGCAGGCCAAAGAAACTGATATACTTGTAAAAACCGGCGGAAATTCGCTGAGCAAATCTTTGCAATCGGTTAAAGCCATTAATCGAAAAACAGAGGCTATTATTGATTTGGCCGAAAGGACAGATATTTTGGCCATTAATGCTTCTATTGAGGCATCAAGGGCAGGAGAGGCTGGAAGGGGCTTTGCTGTGGTTGCCGGTGAAATTCGAAAATTGTCGGAATTTAGTCATAGGGCTGCCCGGGAAATTACCGATTTGGTAGAAAGCAATATCTCGCTCTCGGATGAGGCGGCAAAGGCTCTGAATGCTATTATTTCGCAGGTTTCTTCAATTAGTGCTTCCCTTATTACCATTGCCAATGCTTCTTTGGAACAGAGTGCAGGTATAGAGCAGATAAACAGAGGAATGGCGGTTTTAAATTCAAGCGCACAAAGCTATCACGAGTTGGCCGAACATATTGCTACGGCCATGCAAACTTTGCAGCTTAACGTACAGGAATTGCAAAGCCTGGTTGAAATAGATTAAGATTTGTAGCAGACTAAAAATGAAGAATTTAAATAAATTACAATAAACAATATCAAATGCTACTTATATACTTATAGATGCTTATGAAAAACTGGCATGTATTAATGAGTTCAGTCTAAAAAGATTGAAAAAATGATTATACCCCTGCCAG
>DYOH01000008.1 GCA_020720625.1 Acetofilamentum sp.
GCCCCGGGAAACAAAGCACGCATGAACAAAAAAGCCCTGAAAGGGCGTAGGAAAAAGGTAATCAATTGTTTATCCAATGCCCTTTCAGGGCGACCCAAAAGGTGGTGGCGTATATAATTCCTGGGGCGTGGCCCGCAGGCTATTGCTTTTGCACCTTCGGCGCGGCAAGAAAGAGTTGTAATTTTATGCGCTACCGACCTGTCAGGTTTCCAAAAACCTGATAGGTTTAACACGTTGTATATCTTATATTTAACTTTTCAAAAGTTTCAAACTTTTGAAAAGTTCTGTGCGGAACAATTGTTTTATGGATGTTACCTATTAAGTTTTTTGGGAATGAATAAAAGTTTTGAGTATAATCAAAACTTTTCGTATATTCGTAATAGTTTTGAATGTAATCAAAACTATTTAAAGTAAAACCATGAAAACATACATCAGAAGGCAACATTACGAGGGTAGGATAAAACCTTTTATGGGAAAAGATATTATAAAGGTAATTGTAGGACAAAGGAGAACAGGGAAAAGCTATTTTTTATTCCAGCTCATGGATTTAATCAGGCAAAACCATGCTCAAACAGAGATAATATATATAAATAAGGAAGATCTAAGATTTGACCATATCAAGGATTACAATCAATTGGTTGAGTTTGCCGAGAAAAGCAGAAAATCGGAAAAATTACATGCAATATTTATTGACGAGATTCAGGATATTGAACATTTTGAAAAGGCCTTGCGTCATTTACAAGCTACCGGTAAATGGGATATCTATTGCACGGGAAGTAATGCAAATTTATTGTCAGGTGAATTATCGACCTATCTTTCAGGTAGATATATTGAGATAAAAATGTATGGTCTGTCTTATCCTGAGTTTTTGCAGTTCCATGCTTTAGAAGAAAATGCAGTTAGTTTTGCTCAGTACATCAAATATGGTGGTTTGCCGTATCTTATTCATCTTGAATTAAAAGAAGAGATAGTATTCGATTATTTAAAAAATGTCTACACAACCATTTTGTACAAAGATATTATTTCGAGATTTAACATAAGAAATACTTCATTTTTAGAACGTTTAGTTGCTTTTGTGGCTGACAATATTGGCCAAATTTTTTCGGCAAAAAATATTTCAGATTATTTAAAGTCTCAGAAGTTGCAGTTTTCCAATAATATAGTGTTAGATTATTTAGGTTATTTACAACAGGCATTTCTGATATTTTCTATTCGCAGAAATGATTTAAAAGGAAAGCGTATTTTAGAAACCGGTGAAAAATATTATTTCCACGATTTGGGTTTGCGACACGCGATTATATCTTATAAATCAGCAGATATTAGTCAGTTGTTGGAAAATATAGTCCTTCTGCATTTGTATATTCAGGGCTATTCTGTTACTGTAGGCAAATTTGATGATAAGGAAATTGATTTTATAGCCGTTAGAAATTCCGAAAAAATTTATCTACAGGTTACATTATCTTTGGCTGACGAGAAAGTGCGTATAAGGGAATACGGCAATTTATTGGCTGTGGGTGATAATTATCGTAAATTAGTAGTAACTGCCGATGAATATACTAATGAGGAGTTTTTGGGTATTGAAACGATAAATATAAGGAAATTTTTAACTCAGTGAAGTTCGGCGTATCTTCTCACTCAAAAATGAGCAGATACGCCGAACCAGCCTACTAATCAACATTCACGGTTGGGTAAGGCTCAAAAACGCCGTTTTCGACCAGAATTTTGCGGTAGGTGGCAAAGGTGCGGAATTTTTTGGCCCCTAAATTTTCTACTACTTTCAGCATTTTTGGATTAAAATCGCCAATCCAGGCGAGAATGGTATCGGTGTAGACTTTTTGCGGAACGATGGTCTCTTCGGCAAATTTTATCATGGCACCTTCTACGCCCTGAGCCTGAAAATCGCGTGCAATGCCAAACGCCAAACCGTACATGGTGGTAGCCGTTTTGCGCCATTTGTGGTACACAAATTTGAGCTTTCCAATCAGATTCAAATCACCGTTTACGTACTTAAAAATTTGGTTCAGCTCGGGCAAGTTGATATAAAAACCGACGGGACGATTTTCGTAAAAAGCGAAAATAAAAATATCAGGATCGATGGCTTCCTTTAGCGAATGAATAATTTTTCGGGCTTTTTCCTGCGAAAGCTCTTTAAAACCTTTGTGGGTTTTCCAGGCATCGTTGTAAATTTGTAAAAAATTATCGGCCACCTCAGTTAAGTTCATGTTGCGAATATTGGTGCACGAGAATTTGGGGTCGGCACGCATTTTTAGCGCTTTTTGCACAAATACATCTTGCGCAGGCTCAGAAAGCTGGCGGTGAAACATGAGTTGCTTGTAATATACCTGAAAACCGAAATCATCGAATAATTTTTGGTAATAGGGCGGATTATAGTTCATTAAGTAAGTGGGCGGGTCGATAAAATTCTCAATAAGAAGCCCCCAGAATTCGTTGTTTTCGCCAAAATTGATTGGCGCTTCTACCGCCTGCATGCCCTGTTCTGTTAACCATTCGATTCCGGTTTGAAACAGAATATTGGCTGCTTCCTGGTTATCAATACATTCGAAAAAACCCAAACCGCCGGTGGGATACATGGTTTTATCAACGCTGCGCTGGTTAATAAAAGCGGCAATCCGACCGATATTTTCATTTTTAGAATTATAAAGTAGCCATCTTTCTGCTTTTCCTTGCAGGAAAGTTTTGTTTTTTTCGGGTGAGAAAATTCGCTCAATATCCTGTTTTAAATGGGGTATCCAATTGGCATCATGCTGATATATAATTTCCGGCAGTTTTAGAAATAGCATTTCACTTTCTTTGTCGCTTACTTTTTTAATATACATGTTAAACTATCGTTAATAAAATTCGGTCAAACATACAAAAAATTGGAATATATGCGCATAAACTTTTTTGGATTTTTTAGAATGTAGCATTAAAACATTTTTACTGAACGCATTGCGCAAAAATTCAGAGATTTATTGAGCAGTAGTATTGCCTTGGCTCAGTACATCTTTGTTCAAGGAGTTTTGCGAATTTTTTGAGCTATTCCCGATGATGCTATATCGGGAAAGCTTCGCAAATCTGGATTTTAGAGCCATAAACAGAATTATATAGTAAGAATGCAGCTTAAGATTTAGGCTTGTAGTTTTGTAAAACATCAACAAACATTTGGGCAATATGTACGTGAGAATATTTGTTTTGGATTAGTTGATAAGCATTTTCGGCCAATTTATTTCTAATATCCGGGTTATTTTTGAGATACAAGATTTTTTCTGCCATTTTTCGAGGTATATTCTCCGTAAGTAAAATATTTTCGCCATCTATAAATATTTCTTTAATTCCGGGTGTATCTTTTGTGATGCAGGCTTTTTTTACTGCCGCATAATGATAAACTTTATTTGGTACAACCAAATCTGCTTTAAGGGAATCGCCAAAAATGCCCAATGTGATATCAAAGCCGGAGATAAATTCTTGCAGTTGTGTGTAATGCACTTTTCCGTGTAAGCTAATGTTATTGAGTTTATTTTGCTGAATAACCTTTAAAGTTTTTTTGTAAGTATATCCGTTTCCGATGATGTGAAAGTGAATATCTTTCTCATTACGCAATAAATGAGCTGTTTCTGCAATTTTTTCGGCACCTTGTAAAGGAACAAAGCTACCATAAAATCCAACCCTAAAAACATCATTTGATGCTTTATTTTCGGTAGGGAAATAAACGTTGGTTTCGGCACCAATGGGCAAAACAAAAATTTTTTCCAAGCGAATGCCAAACATTTTGTGGTAATATTGTTTGTGATTTTGTGTATCAGCCAATAACAGGTCGCAGTTTTTTAAGCTCCATAAATCAACAAAATACTTTTGCGGTGCTTTCCAAAACTGTTTGTAATCGATTGCTTTTGTTAAGTATTTCGATATAAGCGGATCAAAAATTATCGGTTTTTTTGTTTTTCCGTATAAAAACCGTGCATCAGAGTGTCGGAAAGGGGGAATATAAATAAAATCGGCCCAATCGGCAGCTTCGTTAAAAGCAACAAAGTCGAAATGATTTTTAGAAATGATTTCGAATTTACGCAAATTCACATTGTCGAGTGTTTCTAATCCATTCCATAAGGTTAGTGTTCGATTGTAAGAGAAGCCTTGTTTGGCAGCAAAAAGTATGTTCATTCCTTTAAAATTTTGTAAAAGTCCTTATTTTATTTGATTATTCTGGTGTTTTTAGGGAATATTTTTTTTGGTAGGAATTTTGGGCTTCGATGATGCGATTCATTTTCAATAATAGATGTTTTTTAAAAATTTCTGTATTTTGCATTTTGCCACAATTTAGAATTTATGTTTAATATTGAGTGTAATAAATCAAAAGGATTGCATTATGAGAACTAAATTATTATCGTTATTATTCTTGCTATTTGCAGTAAATATTTCGTATGGTCAGTTTGGACCTAAAACCGGATTATTGCTGGTCGATTACCAGGACTTTTATTTTCCGGGCGGCAAATCGGCTTTGGTAAATCCTGAGCCTGCGGTTGCCAATGGAGCCCTCTTGTTAGGCGCTTTTCGTGCGCAAAATATGAGTATTGTGCATGTTCGACATAACTTTGAGCCCGGCGGAAACATCCATGTTTCGGTAAAACCGCTCGAAAGTGAGAAAGTAGTGTCTAAGGATGAAGTAAACGCTTTTTTTAATAGCGATTTACAATACTATTTTAAAAGCAGGGGAGTAGATACCTTAATTGTTTGTGGAATGCAAACACACATGTGTACCGAAGCGGCGGCCAGGGCAGCCCACGATTTGGGTTATGTGGTTTATTTTGTGGATGATGCATGTGCTACCAAAGATTTGAAATGGGACGAATATGTAATTTCGGCCGAGGCCGTGCACAAATCTACTTTGGCTACAATACGGTCTTATTCAAAGGTAGTAAGCACCAAGGATGTAATAAAGCTGGTGGAACAAAATAAACTGAAATGAAAGTTTAAGCATAGTCAACAGTATAAAAATGCTAACTGTTGACTATTTTTTTTGATTATTTAAAACTGCCAAGATATTCTGCAACACCTTCTTGGGTTGCATTCATGGCTTTGTCGCCTTCTTTCCAATTGGCTGGACAGACTTCACCGTGATTTTCGAAATGGCGCAAAGCATCTACCATTCTAATGGCTTCGTCTATGCTGCGCCCTAATGGCATATCATTTACCACCTGATGACGAACAACTCCATCTTTGTCAATGAGAAATAATCCACGATAGGCCTGAGGAGTTCCAATAAAACTAATGTTCCCATCATCGTTAACTTCGTAACTACCTGCCAACACATCGTAATTTTCTGCAATTGTTTTTGCCTGATCGGCAACCAAAGGATATTTAACTCCTTTTATTCCGCCATCATTGATTTCTGTGTTTAGCCATTTCCAATGCGAAAACTCGGAGTCTACAGAGCAACCAACTACGGCCACTTCACGTTTTTCAAATTCATCCATTTTGTGCTGAAATGCTAAGATTTCGGTTGGGCACACAAAGGTAAAATCAGCCGGATAGAAGTAAAAAATAACGTACTTTTTACCAATAAACTGCTCTAAAGAAAATTTTTCTATAATTTCTCCTCCGTTAATAACTGCCGGAGCATAAAATTGGGGCGCTTTTTTTCCTACTAATACTGACATTTTATTTTCATTTAAGTTATGGCCAAAAATAGAATATAAATATCTAAAATAAAATTGTTCCTAAATAAATTTCATTATGAATAAGAAAACCTTCAATTCCTTGACTGTTTCCATTTATTTTGTAAGGGTTTTATTTTTGTTGTTCAAAGGGAGTCTAAAATTTGGTTTAAGTGTTTTTGCTGGTGCAAATCGGTAATAAAAAGTTGGATAGAATTATGGTATTTGCCTAGCAATAATTGCTTTAATGCACTATAGCTTTGATTGTACACCAAAAACTGGGTATATAAACTATTGTTGTATAGCAAGGAGTCTTTGATGGTTTCTTGCTTTTGTTTTTCCGAAATGGGTAATTCGAGATAAGATTTTTCAATTTGCCTAAGCAAGCTATTTTTTTCGGCACGCTTAATGGAATCCGGTTTTTCTGCCAGTTGCTTATAAAGGCTGTCGAGTTGCATTGCCGATTTAAACAAGAAAACCGAAACAAACTCTTTGCGTTCAAGTTCGGCTTTAAATGCCAGGTAGGTAGCGGATTGCCTGCCATAGCACGATTCGAGAAAATGGAGAGCTCCTTCTTTTCCAATAAAATTGGCAAGGTTTTCGTTGAGTTCCATATTGTTGTGCACAAAAAAAGTAGCGTGTGTGGTTTCGTGGATAATAATTTCTGCAATTCTTCCGGCAGAATATCTCAACATGGTGCTTAGCACGGGGTCTTTGAAAACTTTAAGTGTTGACCAAGCCACAGGATGCGAAATACGCACATCCATTCCCATTTTTTTTAATTTTTCGGCTTCCTTTTGGGCATCTTCAGGATTAAAAAAACCTAAATACGGAAAGTTGCCCATAAGCGGAAATTTCCATGTGTAAGGCTTTAGCTCATAGGGATATGCAGCTAGAACCAACCAGTTTATTTCATTGTTTTTACCGGCATCGTAAAAAGTGGTATAGTTTTTTGTTTGGGCAAGAAATAATGAATCTTCGGCAAATTTTTTTACAGCTCTAATCAATTCCAATTGTGCTTTTAGTGAGTCGCTCAGGTTATTATTGCTTAGCATTTTTTCAATATCTTTTGCTTTATGAATAAGCGATATTTGGCCTTTTCCTTGCTTAAGCAAATATTTTAAACGTTGAAACTGGGTAGCTGTACCAAATAGTACAAATACTGAAAATGAAAAAACGAATATTTTTTTGAGCATAATCAGTACCATTTGAATATTTTTAAACCGACAATAAAAAATAGAATACCACTTAGATTGAGCAAAGTCAGTGGCAGCCATAATTCAGAGAGCGCTATACCTTCGTTAAAAACAGAGCGCAGGGCATCAATACTCATGGTTAGGGGCAGCCATTTTATGATAGATTCGGCAAATTCCGGAAAATTATGATAGCTAAAAAATACACCCGAAACAACGGTCATTGGCGTTACAATGGCGTTAATCAGTCCATTACCTACTTCTGTATTAGATGTTCGTGAAGAGAGAATAACGGCCAGCCCGGCAAAAGAAATATTCGAAGAAATAAATACAAGGGCAATATTTAATACGCTTCCTTGAAGCTTAAAATCGAAGAGCAATGTGGCAAAAATGAATAGTAAAAGCATTTCGGCCACATTGATAAGAAAACGTGCCAGTATGAGCGACCACAAAAAATAGGAGCGATTCATCGGTGTGGCTATCATCCTGCGCAGAAGCTTAAGTTTACGCTTTTCTATCATGCCGTAGCTAATGCCCCACATGGTCGACATCATAATATTCATGCCCATTAGACCGGGGAGTAAAAAATCGATGTAACGATTTCCCGGTACCGTGATTTTTTGGGTAATGTATTTATTCTGACCATTACTGAGCGTTTCCATAAATTGTAATTTGGCAGTTTCTGCTTCCGAATTGGCAGGGTCGTAAATAAAAGTAAGCTCATTACCGGGGGCAATCATCAGCGAAGCTTCACCGCGTTTTAGCTGTATTATTGCATTTGATTCATCCATTATTGTTAAGCTGAAACCATCGCTTACATATACTGAATCGTTTACTTTATCCGATTTTTCTATCCATTGAATAATTTGTGAATTTTGCAGAGGTTTTAGCACAATAATGTTTTTTTCTACTTCACTTTTCTCTCCAAACGCCATTCCCAAACCCCAGGCAGTGAGCAGCGGAAATGCCATTCCCCAGAAAATTACGGCAGGTTCGCGAATAATTTCTTTGATATGTGTAAAAAATAATTGTCGGAACTGTTGCTTCATTTTTTGTAAATTAAGTTGTTAGGTGCCTTCCTGTTAATAAGATAAATAAATCGTCGAGATTGGCCGATTTTATCTCCATATCCTTAATATTTAGGTTTTTAGATTCAATTATTTTCATAAATCTGCGAATATCTTCATTCATTTCGTTGAGAATAATTTTGCCTGAGATGGCTTCCTCTTTCCAAACCATTTTAAAATCTGAGAAATATTGACTATCAGTTTTTTCGACGAAATTAAAATATAGGGTATTTTTTAGATTATTGGAAACGAGCAATTCGTTTAGGCTACCTTGCATTAATATTTTGCCTTGATCCATGATTACAATTCTGTCGCAAAGATTTTCTGCTTCTTCCATATAATGAGTTGTTAGGATAAGCGAAGCCGTTTTCTCTTGTTTAAGTTTATTTAGAATGCTCCAAATTTCGCGCCTTGCGTTAGGGTCTAGTCCGGTAGTGGGTTCATCAAGTAAAAGCAAAATGGGATTGTTGATGAGCGCAATTCCCAGTGCTAAACGCTGTCTTTGTCCACCACTTAGGGCATTAACACGTTCTCTTGCTTTTTCTGTGAGATTAATTAAATGCAATATTTCATCTACGCGGGTTTGCGATTTTCCATAAAAGGATGCAAAGAGGCAAAGGGTTTCGCGCACGTTTATTTTGTCCATAAACCTGGTTTCTTGCAGCGAAATACCTATCATTTTGTGCAACTCGGTGCGGTTTTCCTTCCATGTTTTTCGGGTGATGGAGATTTGGCCTTCGTCGGGAATTTGAATTCCTTCAACCATTTCAACCAAAGTGGTTTTTCCGGCTCCGTTTGGCCCCAGAAGTGCTACGAACTCTCCTTTAGCGATATTTAAATCTACTCCATCAACGGCTTTAATATTTTTAAAATATTTTTTTACACCTTTAATTTCTACCATGTTTTGAGACATATTTTCCGGATTGTGGCTTCGAAAGTAGCAAAAAAGCAGTCATAAAAAGCTTAAGTTTTTATAAAAATCAACTAAAAAAACAAGGGGCAATGCATTTACCAATACAATTGCCCCTTAAACACTTATTAACCTATTATCCTACCAATGCAAAGGTGTACAAACTTTAAGCTATACGCAATATTTTTTGCCGAAAGATAATTTTTGGCTGATATATCAATGCTATGAACAGACGAATGTATTTTTTGAGGCGATGAACAACTTCAGCGTGATACAAAATAGGGAAGAAAGGCAAAGTTTTTTTGTGAAAAAAATTTAGGGGCAATGTATTTCCCGATACAATTGCCCCTAGTGACACTTATTAACCTATTATCCTACCGATACAAAAGTGAATAGAATTCGGCATCTGCGCAAATTTAGTGGCCGAATGCTGCAAATTTATCGACGTTAATGCCCATAATAGCTATAAACGACAGAATGAGTATAATTTTGCTGTTTTACTTTATTTACTGGTTGTTTGTCTTTTCTTTCTTTGTAGCATATTCAATTTTACTACTTTCGTTGCAGATTTTATTTTATGAATTTAGATTATAATAGTAACGAAATTAGCTGGAAAAGAATATTCTGGCATCTGGTGTTTTGGTTATCGTATATTATTTTTTTGGTAACGGTATACGGTAGTTTAGAAAAGGATTATTTTCAGCGACTTCAGGAGGTGATTATTGTGTTGCCCTTGCGTATACTTACAGCCTATTTTACGGTGTATATATTGGTAATGATGGTTTTGCTCAGAAAAAACTACCTGTTTTTTGCTACAAGCTTAATTACTAGTGTTTTAGTGTTCAGCGTTTTGCAGCGAAGTGTTTATTATTATATCACCTTTCCAAATTTTTATCCCGAATTTTTGGCTAATCTCTTTTGGCATTGGCCTCTTATTTTTAAAGGGATGATAAACTTGTACACCGTTACTATTGCCTTATTAAGTTTGAAATTTCTAAAGCAATATTACGAAAGCTTGAGGGATACCCAAAAACTTGAGAATGAAAAAATTCAGGCAGAATTGAAATTATTAAAGGCCCAGATACATCCACATTTTTTGTTTAATACACTGAATAATCTATATGCCTTAACCTTAAAAAAAGATGATAGGGCACCGACGGTTGTGCTAAAACTTTCGCATCTGTTGAATTATATTTTATACGAATGCAATGTAAAATACGCCCTATTAAAAAAAGAAATCGAAATGCTGGAGAACTATATCGAGCTTGAGAAAATTAGATACGGAGAACGTATTCATATTCAGTTTGATATAGATGGATCATTGCAAGGAGTTTATATTGCCCCATTGCTTTTATTGCCATTCTTAGAGAATAGTTTTAAGCATGGAGCGAGCGGAATATTGGAAAAACCATGGATAAATATTATAATTAAAGTTGATCAAGACGAAATTTTGTTTCAGATTGAGAACTCAAAGGAAAAGGATATTAAGCAGCACAGTTATCAGGAAGGCATAGGGCTTAATAATGTAAAACGCCGACTCGAATTATTGCACAAAGGTGATTACGAACTGACAATTGAGAACAAAGATGACCGCTTTTTTGTGCTTTTGTGTTTGAGATACAGAGAAAAGGCTTAATTTTATAGAAAATTTGTTTATAATCCGAAACCGAAAGTCCAATTGTGGATTTTTGTAGATAAAACCAGCATTTTTTTGACAAATAAAAATAGCTTGCGAATGAAATACAAATGTTTGATTGTAGATGATGAACCATTAGCCTGCGAGATAATAGAGTCGTATTTGGCAAAATTTGATGATTTTGCGCTTGTTGCAAAGGTTTATAATGCCTTGGATGCTTTTCAGCTGATTAGAAATAAAACCATCGATTTGGTTTTTCTCGATATTCAAATGCCAAAGATTTCCGGAATTGATTTTCTGAAAACTTTGCAGAACCATCCGCAAATTATAATAACCACAGCTTATCGCGAGTATGCGGTAGAAAGTTTTGAACTCGATGTGCTCGATTATTTGATTAAACCGGTTTCTTTTGAGCGATTTATGTCGGCAATAGACAGGTTTTACAAGCTTAACAGCAGGCCATTTAATGAGTCGGGAGCAAATACCAAAGAACAAGATTCGCAGGCTTATTTCTATGTAAAAGAAAACAAAAGGATGGTAAAAATAGAATTATCGAAAATTTTGTATGTTGAAAGTATCAAAGATTACGTTAAAATACACTGCGAAGGCATTTCGGTAATTACCAAAATGCCTATCAGTAATTTAGAATCTAAATTACCCGAAAGCGAATATTTGCGCATTCATCGTTCGTTTATTGTAAATATTGATAAAATTAATTCGTATACATCCTACAGCATCATTGCTGCTGGCAAGGAGCTTCCCATTGGCCGAAGCTATAAAAACAATATTATTGCACTGCTTAATCAAAAGGGAATCTAAAGATTGTTTATTTGTTGATTTGATGAATTGATGATTTGATGAATTGATGAATTGATGATTTGATGAATTGTTGATTTGTTGATTTGATGAATTGTTGAATTGTTGAACTGTTGAATTGCTGATCAATCAGTTTTGTTCTTTTTAGGGAGGTAGAATTTACCAAAATAAAATACCCGATAAATAATAATCTATCGGGTAAAAATATGAAAACTTTGAAAAATTACTTTTTAAGGGCTTTCAGCATTGTTTCGCCAATTTCGGCAGGCGATTCAACTACATGAATACCACATTCGCGCATAATCTGCATTTTAGCTTCGGCTGTATCGGCTTTTCCTCCAATAATTGCGCCTGCATGTCCCATACGCTTACCTTTAGGTGCCGTTCTACCTGCAATAAATCCAACTACCGGTTTAGTTCCGTTGGCTTTAATCCACTCGGCAGCATCGGCTTCCATATTTCCACCAATTTCGCCAATCATAACAATGCCTTCAGTTTCCGGATCTTCCATAAGCATTTGAACAGCTTCTTTGGTTGTAGTACCAATAATGGGGTCGCCACCAATTCCGATAGCGGTAGTTTGACCTAAACCAACTTTGGTGAGTTGGTCCACAGCTTCGTAGGTGAGTGTGCCTGAGCGAGAAACTACACCAATAGTACCTTTTTTGAAGATAAAACCGGGCATAATACCCACTTTAGCCTCTCCGGCAGTGATAATTCCGGGGCAGTTTGGCCCAATAACGCGGCTTTGCTTGTCTGAAAGGTATTCTTTTACTTTTACCATATCAGAAGTCGGAATTCCCTCGGTAATAGTAACAATAACCTTAATACCGGCATCGGCAGCTTCCATAATGGCATCGGCGGCAAAGGCCGGTGGCACGAAAATAAGGCTAACATCGGCTCCTGTAGCCTGCACTGCGTCTTTCACTGTGTTGAAAACCGGAAGATTAAGATGCAAGGTACCGCCTTTTCCTGGGGTTACTCCACCTACAACTTTTGTACCGTATTCAAGCATTTGCTGGGCATGAAATGTACCTTCACCTCCAGTAAAACCCTGAACAATAACTTTTGAATTTTTGTTTACTAAAACACTCATTATATTGTTGTTTTTTAATTTTCGATTTCCAAAAGTAAACGATTTCGATTAAAAAAAAAACATATTTTCAGATATGTGTATCTGTAGTGCGTATGTTATTCAATAGGGCTTTTGGGGAAATTTGTAGCCATTTTTTTGTTAAGTTATTGATTTATAAATTCTAATGTACTTAATTGAATGTTTTTGCATCCTTTTATATATTCGGGCATTCTTGTTTGAATGCTGTTGGTCATCTGTTTTTCTTTTAAAAATCGCATTCAGGCCTTTCATTTACCAGCATGACAATAGTTATAAATAAATGAATCAATCAATGTTGTTTTTTTTGTAAATAATAGATTTTTAGCGTTAGCGGCGTTTATTGTAAAAAAGAATATTTTCGGGATGTTTTTGCGCCGAATAATGGCGATATTTGTAAAATAAATAATACCGATTTGCATTCATCTGCGTAATTTTAAATTACTATGAAAGCAAATCGGCATTATGCAAAGTTCTTGTTATCCGTGCTACGGCGGTTTGGCATAAGGTTCAGATATCACATCATATCCTTGTGAGCGTATGATGGTATAAGATTTCAGCTCTTACAGCCTTAAAAAAAAAGGTCAGTTATTTAACTGATCATGGATTTTGTGTAATATTCTAATTGTCAGATACTTATATGCTAAATGCCATTGCATTATTATACTATTTTATTTAGGCAATGCCGGCAAATCCCATAAATGCCATTGCAAGTAAACCTGCCAAAACCAAAGCTATCGGTACACCTTTCATTCCTTCAGGCACATCAATTAAATCTAAGTGTTCGCGCATTCCAGAAAAAAGTATGAGCGCCAAGCCAAAACCAAGGGCATTGGCAAATGCAAATACTGTGCTTTCCATCAGATTAAAATCTTTGTTCATTGCCGTCATTATAGCCACACCCAAAACAGCGCAGTTGGTTGTTATTAAAGGTAAAAAGATTCCCAAAGCCTGGTATAGCGATGGGCTTACTTTTTTTAGTACAATTTCAACCATCTGCACCAGTGCTGCAATTACCAGGATAAAGGTGATTGTTTGCATAAATGTAATTCCCAGTGGTTCAAGTACATATTTTTGCAACAAAAAAGTTACAATAGTAGCTAATACCATCACAAAAGTAACGGCACCTGTCATTCCCAAGGCAGTGCTAATTTTGGTTGAAACACCTAAAAAAGGGCAAACTCCAAGGAATTTAGCCAATACAATATTGTTTACAAAAATGGCCGATATGATAATTAATATATATTCCATGGCTTATTTTTTATAGAGTTTTTTGTTTAATTTGTTGGAGAGTGCAATTAAGTAACCCAACACGAGGAATGCTCCCGGAGCCAGCACAAAAATCAAGGCACCATCACCACTGTATACATCAATTCCGAAAAATTTGCCTGAGCCCAGAATTTCTCTAATTGCGCCCAGAATTGTAAGCGCCATGGCAAATCCTAGTCCAATTCCGGCACCATCGAGAATAGAGTCAATGGCCCTGTTTTTTGATGCAAAGGCTTCAGCCCGGCCTAAAATAATGCAGTTTACTACAATAAGGGGTATAAAAATACCCAATGCTTCGAATAATGATGGAGCATAAGCTTGCATGGTAAGTTCTACAATAGTAACAAAAGAAGCAATAATGACAATATAGGATGGTATGCGCACTTTATCCGGAATAAAATCTTTCACCAGCGAAACCACCATATTAGACATAATAAGCACAAAAGTGGTGGCTAATCCCATTCCTAATCCATTAATGGCCGATGTGGTAACACCCAGTGTTGGACACATTCCAAGCAGCAATACAAAAACCGGATTTTCTTTTAGAAATCCTTTGGCAAATATTTGTAGTTTATTCATGTTTTCCTCCTTTCATATATGCTTGATAAGCTCTATCAATAGCATCAACAAATCCTCTGGAAGTAAATGTTGCGGCTGTAATAGCATCAACATCTCCACCATCTTTTTTAACTTTTAGTTCGAAATTGGCCGGATTTTTTCCGTTTACCTGATTGCTCCAGTCCGATTTGTTTTTGTCCATTTTATCGCCCAATCCCGGAGTTTCTTTGTGCGAAAGCACGGCTGTATTTATAATGCTTCCGTCGGGAGCAAAGCCAACCATGATAAAAAATCGTTCAGTAAAACCTGCATCAGTATAGGTAGAAATGGCTGTACCGATGAGCTTTCCGTCTTTCTTTGCCGGATAACAAACCAAAGAATCGTCGTTCTCCACCGGAAGTTTGTAGGCCTCGGCACTAGGGTTGTTGTCGAAAGCAGGTGTTACATTGGCTATCGCTTTTAGGGTTTTTTGCAGCTTTGCTGCTTCAATAGGTGTTTTTGTAAGTTCGTATACATAACCGAGTGTGGCCGAAGCTATTCCGGTAACAATCAGCAATGTAAGTACCATATTGATAAATGTTGATTCTTTTTTACTTGCCATTTTTTATTATCTCCCCAAATCTTTTAGGTTTAACATATCGGTTTAAGATGGGCACTACTGCATTCATGATTAGTATAGCAAAGGAAACACCTTCCGGATAGGCACCAAAATTACGAATAACTACCGTTAATACTCCAATTCCAAGGGCGTAATAGACCATTGCTTTTTTGTTCATTGGCGAAGTAACGTAGTCTGTTGCCATAAATATTGCGCCAAGCATTAATCCACCGGAAATAAGGTGAAAAACGGGATCGGCAAATGCGCCCGGATTAGCTAACCATAAACCACCTTGCATCAAAAAAACGGTGGTAAAAATGGTGATAGGAATATGCCAACTGATTACTCCCCTGATGAGCATATAGATTAGGCCAATAATTAAGGCCAAAGCACTAACTTCACCAAGTGAGCCTGTCATTTGACCTAAAAACATATCCATTTGCGAGGGCATTTGGCTTATTATGGCCGGAACATTTTGTCCGTTCATAACACCTTCTTTTAATTGCCCGAGAGCCGTGGGGCCTGTAATGGCATCGAGGTATTTCATTCTGTTTTCAATGGGTACAGGCCAGCTGGTCATTTGTACCGGGAAAGAAATTAGCAGAAAGACACGAGCCACCAAAGCCGGATTGAAAATATTGTTTCCAATACCTCCGAACGACATTTTAGCAACAGCAATGGCTATAAAAGAGCCCAAAACAACCAGGAATGGATTAAGATTGCTTGGCACATTAAAGGCGATAAGAAGCCCGGTTAGGGCTGCCGATCCATCCATCACTGTTGATGGTTTTTTTAAAATATAACGTGTAATAAGGTACTCGAAAACAATGGCTGAAATTACCGCTGTAAGGGAGATGATTATTGCACCAAGTCCATAGAAAAAAATGGCCACTATAAAGGCAGGCAATAAAGCAATTAGTACATCGTACATTAGCCTGCTTACCGATTCTTTTCCTTTTTCGTGGGGCGAAAGTGCAAGGCTTAATAGTTTACTCATAGTAAATAAGTATATTTCGTTAAAAAAATTAGTTCGATTTACGTTGACGAATGATTTGACCAACTTTGTTTTTTCCAAGTCGGATATAATCTAATAATGGTCTGTTTGATGGACAAACAAAACTACAGGAGCCACATTCGATACAATCCATTACTCTCTCGTTTTCCATTCTGTCCCAAATTTTTCTCTCGCCAACTGTCATCAGCAAAAAGGGTTCAAGTCCCATTGGGCATACATTTACACATTTAGCGCATCTGATGCAAGCTTTGGTTTCCGCTCTGAATGCTTCGTCCTTGCTGAGCAGCAGAATACCAGAGGTACCTTTAGCAACCGGTGCATCAAGGCTATTGAGTGCCTTTCCCATCATGGGGCCACCGCTAATTACTTTGCCTGTATTTTCGGGTAAACCTCCGGCAGCATCAATAAGCTGCATTGTAGGCGTACCGATTCGCACCAATAAATTTTTGGGTGATTTTACAAATTTTCCCGTTACTGTAACAACACGTTCAAATAAAGGTTTGTTTTTTTGCACTGCTTCGTAAACAGCAAAGGCAGTACCCACATTATGAACCACAGCTCCAACATCAATAGGAAGTGCGCCGGAAGGTACCTCACGATTAATAATGGCTTTAATGAGTTGTTTTTCGCCTCCTTGCGGATATTTTACTTTTAGAGCTTGAATTTCAATTCCTTGAAACCCCTTGCTGAGTGTTGTCAATTTCTCTATGGCATCAGGTTTGTTATTTTCAATCCCGATAATCGCTTTATCTACCCCAAGGGCTTTCATAAGTAGCTGTGTGCCAACCATAAGTTCACTACTTTTTTCCATCATCAGGCGGTGGTCGGAGGTAAGGTATGGTTCGCATTCCACACCGTTAATAATTAGTATATCTGCTTTTTTACCGCCGGGAACAGCCAGTTTTACATGAGTAGGGAATGTGGCACCGCCTAAGCCAACAATGCCGGCCTCGGTAATTTTTTTAAGAATTTCTTCTTTACTATAGCTAATTTGCTTGATTAAGTCGTTGCTTTTTAGTATATTGTCATCCCATTCGTCGCCTTCCACATCAATTATAACTACATCTTTGCGGTAGCCGGATGTGTCGAAAACCTTGTCTATTTTGGCAATGGTTCCCGAAACCGATGAATGAATGTTGGCAGAAACAAATCCACCACTTGATGCAATAATCTGTCCAACTTTAACTTTGTCTTTTCTGTTTACAATAATTTTGGCCGGTGCACCTATATGTTGAGAAACCGGAATAGCCACTTGCTTTGGAAGTGGCAATATTTCGATGGGTTTATCGGCACTTATTTTATTTTCCGGTGGATGTACACCACCTTTTGGAAATGTTCTAAGCATATTTGAAATATTTTTTACGGTTTAAGCATTTGATTGATTAATATCTGCACCCGAATCTTCTTTTTTTAGTTTTCTGGGCGGAAAACCAATTTCGAGAATCGAATTCGTAGGGCAAACGTCTACGCATTTGCGGCATAATCTGCATTTATCACTATCAATAAAAGCCAGATTGTTACCAATTGTGATTGCATCGTACTCGCAAACTTTTAAACATTTGGAGCATCCGATACACCCAACTTGGCAAACTTTAGTTGTGGTTGCTCCTTTGTCCTGACTAACACACGATACGAATATTTTGCGGTCTTTTTTGTTTTTTGTGCGAAGTTCAATAATATCGCGCGGACAAGCTACAACGCATGCACCACAAGCAGTACAAAGCTCGTCTATAACTTCGGGTAGCATTGTATTGGGGTTCATGTGAATAGCATCAAATTTACAAGCTTCAACACATTCTCCTCCGCCGAGGCATCCGTATTGGCAGGCTGTATCTCCGGCACCCATCATGTGTTCTATGGTGCATGATATCGGGCCGTCGTATACATTTATTCTCGCTCTGAACTTTGGCTGTCCGTTGCATTTTACTACGGCAACCTTAGGGGCTTGTTGGGCTACTTCTTTACCCAGAATTTTTGCCACTTTGGCCATGGTTTCGTTGCCTCCTACAGGGCAAAAAAGCGAGTCTAAATTATCCGCTTTCACGCAGGCATCAGCAAAATTACGGCATCCGGGATATCCGCATCCACCGCAGTTGGCGCTAGGTAGCGCTTCTTCAACCTGATCGATACGGGGGTCTTCGAATACTTTAAATTTTTGAGCCGCAAAATATAAAATAGTGGCTGCTGTAACTCCAACAGCTGTAACCGTTAAAATGGTATACAAAACAATTTCGCTCATAATTAATTGTTAATGAGATTAATCTTTGGTAAATCCCTTAGCAATTCTGTTTTTTTGACAGAAAATCTAAAGGTGTTTTTTATTTTATTTTTGAATAGGAAAAGCAAAAGGTAATAGGGTAATAGGCTAAAGATAGCGGCAAGTCCATAGATTAATTCGCTATATTTGAGTTTTTGACCTATTATCAGGATAAAAAACATGATTAGAAAAGGAAAGATATAACCCAAAAAAAGTGCAAGAAATCCTAATTCTTGTTGGTAATATACTTTAACTTTTTCTCCGCCCACAAAATTTTGACCCGGATTTGTTGCCACTTCTATCTCTTTTTCTTCAATCTCCGATAAGGTGCAAGCACCTTTTAATTGGCAAGAAACGCAAGCAGCCTTATTTAAGATACTTACAATCATAAAATCGCGCTCAATACGCTTTATAATGCCGTCGTGTTCGATGATTTTGTTCACTTTGCACAAAATTTTAATAGGCAAAGTTAGTGCTGCTGTAGAAACTAAATAATCTGTAGAGCAGGTTTACACAATTTTTTGATTATTTAAATTGATTCTAAATTAGAATGCCATGTATGTATATATAAATCAATCAATTTATTTAAATTGATAAAAATTGAATATACGAAAAATTATTGAGCTATGCCGAAGTTTATTCCAAAATATAATTTGAGATGTAAAAGAAATGGCTCGTAATCGTCAATTTCTTCAATTTTTTTTGGTTGAATCCAATAGGCGTAGTGTTGTTTGTAGCCCGCACCTATCCAAATATCAAGGGCACTAGATGCAAGAACGTTTTGGTTTCCGATAATAATACCATAGTCCATGTATCTGAATTGTGTGATATATCCAAAATTTACATAATATTCGTCGAAGAAATCTGCTTTTGAATAAGAGAAATGCGGTGCAATATAGTAGCCCCAGGATGGTGCATTTTTATTTTTGAAGTATAGTCTGTATTCCAATTGAACTCTAAAGCCATTTACTTTTGTTTTTGCTTGGTTTTGATAAGAGGAGTCCATCATTTCGCTCATTGTAAGCAATAAGCTTTTGCCTAGATATGAGGCACCCACCACGAGCGATTGTCTTGGCATGATAAGGGTTTCGTAAACCAACCGATATTCAGCAGAAAAAGGAATCGGGCCCCAAAGTATAGCCATGGGATTTGTTTTAATGATGGTGCCACTGCCAACTTGCAATTGCGTTTTTGGAAGTGCCTCCGTTTGCGCATTTAAGTTTATGGCAGCAGAAATGGCAATCCAACAAATCAATATGTAGCGCAAAAGATTCATATAGGCATTCTGGCTATTGGAACTGTAGATAAATCGGAAAATTCGGCATTAAGGTATTTAAAATAAGCCGTAATACCAATCATGGCGGCATTATCGGTGGTAAATTTAGCTTGCGGAATATGAATATTTATGTGGTTCTTTTCTCCAAATGCGATTGCCGCTTTACGTAAGCCGCTGTTTGCCGATACACCGCCGGCAATGGCAAAATCTTTTACGCCAGTTTCTTTTACTGCTTTTTTTACCTTATTGAGCAAAATATCTACAATGGTATGCTGTAGTGAAGCGCATAAATCGTTTTTGTTTTCTTCAATAAAATGCGGATTTTGTTTAATTTGGTCTCTTACAAAATACAAGAACGAAGTTTTAAGGCCACTAAAGCTATAATTGAGATGCTGAATTTTAGGTTTATTGAACTGAAAAGCCAGAGGATTTCCGGTTTCGGATAATTTATCGATAATTGGACCTGCAGGATATGGCAAGCCAATGGTTTTGCCGCATTTGTCGAATGCTTCGCCTGCTGCATCGTCTATGGTTTGGCCAATGGTTTCCATATCGAAATAGTTATTAACCAGCATTAACTGCGTGTGGCCGCCTGAAACCAAAAGACAGATGAATGGAAATTTGGGAACTTCTTTTATTAGGTTTTTCTCCTGTATAAAGTGAGCTAAAATGTGCCCTTGCAAATGATTAACTTCTATAATTGGAATGTTGTTGGCAATAGAAAATCCTTTAGCAAAGGAAGTACCAACAAGCAGGGAGCCTAGTAATCCGGGGCCACGTGTAAAGGCAATGGCATTGAGTTGTGTTGGGGCAATATTGGCTTCTTTTAGTGCCAAATCAACCACCGGGATAATATTTTGTTGATGCGCTCGGGAAGCTAATTCCGGTACCACACCTCCATACTTCAGGTGGGCACTTTGTCCGGCAACAATGTTAGAAAGCAGTGTGGTGTCTTGCAAAACCGCTGCCGATGTATCGTCGCAACTAGATTCTATGCTGAGTATTGTAATGCTCATACTAATGATTTGAAGCAAAAATACAGAGAAAGAAGCAATATAAAAAATGTTTCGATTAGCTAAAAACTCAGTTTTGTAAGCTTTCATCTCTTTCGTATGCACCTATATCAGGTGCAATGTCTTTGTTTCGCCAATTGTTGTTTAAATCGTTTAATAGTATATTTGGATAAACACCGAGCAATTTTGGGTTTCCTTTGTCCTTGGCGAGTGATAGCGTATCAAGTTGATAATCATAATTGCGTTGGTCTTTGAAGTGGAAAACCGGATTTAACAGGGAGTTCGTTTGCTTTAAAAATAGAATGCTTTCATTATCATATTTGATTAAACAATGATTAAACTGGTAGTTAAATTGTTGCGAAACAGGTGCCGAATCAAGTGCCAATTCTCCTGGTAATCCGCCATAAATAATCGAATTTTCGAAAATAACTTTTGATAAAGACCTTATTTGTAGATAGTTATTGTTGTCGACATAGTAATTATTTATGAACAAAGCAGGAGCCTGTCGTGGAAAATAGCTCCAATAATTGGCCAAGGTGCAATGATAAAATTCATACTCGCCTCCCCAGATTAATCCGACACAAATCTGTCCACAATTGGCAATGAGCGTGTTGGCGGCAAAAATATGCGCACCCCGACCCAAAAGTCCAAAACTATTCATATTTTCGATTTTGGAGTTGAGCAAAGTAAGTGTAGGTTTCTCGGAAGCCACTGTATCAACAATAAGTCCTTCTATTCCATTTTTAATAATCGCCCAATTAATTAGATTATCTTTGCTGCCTGCCATTAGCCAAATTCCGGTCCATTGTCCCGGAGCGTTCTCGTACCATTCTTCTAATCTATCTCCTGTAAAGATAACCGGATTTTCTGCTGTACCGTTTACAATCAAACTTCCTTGCACATACAATCGCGATTTGGTATGAACATAAATCTCTGTGCCTTCTTCGATAGTTAATAACTGATCGGGCAGAACCAACATGGAGTTATATATAAGGTATGGTCTCTGATTTGTCCAGGTTTGTGTATTAATATACCCACTACTGTCGTTTCCATTTATTAAGTGTACATTTTGTCCAAACGCATATAATTTTACATCTTGTTTTCCTGCATCAAGCTCGAAAACAATGCTATCTGATTCTACCAACTGATCTAGGTCGGTATTAATTGTTACTTCCACAAAAATATAAATGCTGTCGCCGGCAGCGAGCGCAATATCGGAGACAGCATTAGTCGCTTTTCCATCAATATTCAGTCTATAATTATTACTATTCTCTGCTAAATATATTTTATTGATAATTAAAGGCTTTTCGTTATGGTTATATACTTTAAAATGTTGTGTGGCAGAGCCAATGCCAACAAAAACGGTGTCGAAATGCACTGTGTCTGTCGAAAAACTGAGTTTAACATTTCCATCAAAATTATTTTCGGGCAAAAAACACGATGTAATGATTGTTGAAACGACAATGAAATAAAGAATAAAGCGAAAACTTTTCATGAATACTCAATAATTATAAAAATACAAACGGAAAAACTGTTTAGTTATTCTTTGTTCTTAACTTCGAAATTAATTTGTTGCGATTCTCCAAAATCATCGAGCAATAATAGATTATATTTTCCGGGTTTTAAAAATATTTCAATTTCGTGATGGCTTTTTGTTGTTGCAACAAGATTATCGTTGATATACCAAAATATTTTAGCAGAGCCGTGGGCATGTGCCGCTCTAAAAATTACTTTGGTATTTTTAGAATTCCAGTCGAGAGGTAGGTAAATTTTAGTACCGTTCTGAGGGTAAATTGATTCAATTTTATGCATGTTTTGGGCCTGATTTGCGCCGCAACCCGGCAAATAATCTGGAAGTGAAACATACTCTTTATGCGTTTTTTTGTAGTAAAATTCCATGGTCGGAGGTAGGGTAAACCAGGTTTTCGATTTCATTTGCAATACATTGTAGCAAGCAGCATTCACTTGGTATTTTTCCGTTTGATCCAGATGCACCATCTGGTGATATTTGCACACCGGCGATTTTTCTGCACTTTTGGGAGCCGAAATGCTTATGGTATTTTGGCACAAATGACCGGCCAGATAACCACTTTCTTTGCACACATTTACTTTAATAAACTCATCAGCCGGTTGGTCGAACCATTTTTTAGCGGAGGGCAGAAGTCGGAATGTTTCAAAAAGCACGGGAGCAGCCATAATAGAACCGGTTAATTCGGGGCGGCCTTCACCATCGGCATTTCCAACCCATACGGCCACCAGAAACTGAGAACTAATACCTATGGCCCAGGCATCCCTAAAACCGTAGCTTGTTCCTGTTTTCCATGCAATTGGCCCAGATGAACTGAACAGTTGCCAGGCCGATTCCGATTCAGGCCTAACCACATTGAGCATGGCTTTGAGCGTAAAATAAACAGATGCAGCATCGTAAACCGGATTTGCCAATTCATTCAATTCTGACCTGTTTTCTTCATTTTTTTTGGAGATTGATAATTCTTTGATGTCTTGCTGATAATATTTTCCATTGTTTTCGTGATAATTATTCAGAATACGTACCATATTGGCATACATTTCGGCCAGATTCCACAAGGAGGCTTCGCTTCCTCCTAAAATGAGTGATAAACCATAGTGCTCAGCTGAGTTAGACAAACTTTTTAATCCGATTTGTTTTAACTTAGAATGAAATTTTTCTATTCCATAATCTTTAAGCATAAGCACTGCCGGAATATTTAGCGAACGAGCAAGTGCCTGATCGGCAGGAACAGCACCTTCGTAGGTTCGGTTGTAGTTTTTGGGCATGAAACCGCCAAATTGTACCGGAATATCCGGAATAATGCTTTGTGGCAGAATTTGACCTTCGTAGAGCATGGCCCCATATAAGAATGGCTTTAAAATAGAGCCGGTGCTTCTTTGTGCCTGAATGCAATCGACCATATAGGCTTTGTTGCCGTCTTTTATCGGGGTATTGGCAACGTATGCCAATACCTTACCGGAAATGGGCTCAACTACAAGTACAGCTGCATTAAAAATTTGATTCGATTGCCAAAAGGCTTGTTTGCGTGCCAGAATTTCTTCTATTCGTTGCTGCAAGTTTAATTGAATACTGGTTTTGTGAAAAGCATCATTTTTGTTTTTTTGATTATTTTCCAAAAAGCTTAATAATTGCACCGAATGCTGCTCCAGTGCAAAAGTTTTTTGAGGAACAGGCTCTTCTAAAGCTAACTCAAGAGTCTCATTATCAATTATTTGCTTTTCGTGTAATTTTGTAAGCAATATATTGCGTTTTTTTAAGAGCTTATCTCTGTTTCGGCCCGGATGAATTAATGCCGGGGAGTTTGGTAAAATGGCCAAAGTGGCTGCCTGAGCCCAAGAAAGGTTATCGGCAGGAGTTTGAAAATATTTCCATGCTGCTGCATCAATACCTACAATATTTCCGCCCATGGGAGCATTCGAAGCATATAGCGATAGAATTTGTTCTTTATTATAGCTTAATTCCAATCTGGTGGCCAGTGCAATTTCAATAATTTTTTCGAATACAGTTCTGGCCTTATTCCCTCTCATAAGCCTTATTACTTGCATGGTAATGGTGCTGCCGCCACTCACAACTTTTCTGTTTTTCAGGTTTAGATAGGCCGCCCGCAAAAAGGCTATAAAATCAAAACCCGGGTGTTTAAAAAATCGTTTGTCTTCGAATTGCGTCATGCAAACGGCAATTTTTGGCGGAACAGAATCGCATGCTGCAAATCTCCATTGCTCGTCTTTAGCAATTTTTGCGCCTATTAAATACCCGTTTTCGTCTATGGCAACCGTTGAGAGCGGCTTGTGAAACAATTCGGATGGTAGAATATTGTAATATATTAATAATAAGATAAGTATCGAGTTAACCAGTATCCAATGGCGCACAGATAAACGCAAGAACTTTTTATTCATATTTGATGGCTTCGATGGTTTGTTTTTTGTATGCCTGATAAGAAAAATAGACTACAATTAGCATAGAAATAGCCAAACTAAGTACACTACCTTGAAAAAATAAGAACCAACTGATAGAAGCCCGAACAGCTAAAACGTTTAACAAAAGATTCATCGAAAGCAAAGACAGAGGCAATGATACGAGGGTGGCAAAAAGTAAGATTCCTATTAATTCTTTAAAATAGATGGCAATAATATTCGTAAGGGATGCACCAAGTACTTTGTGAATAGCAATTTCTTTGGTTTTTTGTTCGGTAATAAAACCTGTAAGGCCAATTATTCCTAAAATGGCAATAAAAAAGGACACCAGCGAAAAGCTAAAAAGCAAAAATGTAAAACTATATTCGTTTACATACCTAAAGCTTAACAATGGTTTAAGCTGACGCAGCATGGGGGGTTTGCTAATGTTTTTAGATTCCCACAAATGCAACATTTGTTTTTCGAGTTCTCTTATTGATGCATCGTTTTTTACTTTAATTGCCAGGTAGTTTATTCTCCATAGCTCGTTGGGCGTGGCCTCTTTTAAAATCATGGGCGGAATGGCATGAAACAATGAATTGGTGTAAAAATCTGAAACAATTCCCGATATTTTGTTCACTTGTTCGAATTGCATAATATTTCGGCCTAAATTAGATTCCATTGTTTGGTTTCTAATGTATTGGTCAAATTTTTGGTTGATATAAAGTAATTTTGCGGCACTTGCCCCCCGGGTGGATTCTTCGAGCGAAATCCTGAAAGTGTTCAAAAAATCACCATAAAATGTTATTGAAGGAATAAATGCTGATATTTTATTTTCTTTATTAAAAATGCTAATTTTTTCCATTTTATAGTTAATTCCGGGAATATCGCTAATGGCACAAAAACTTTCAATTTGAGGAATATTTGCAATATTTTTTTCAAAATTTTCATAGTCTTCGTAAATCTGAGTGTTATATACGGGCACTATATATACGTTCTCCGACTCAAAACCTAAATCGCTGTTTATTAGAAAATAAAGTTGTTTTATGTGCAATAATGCCAAAATTATAAATGTAACAGAAAGGCCATATTGAATAAAAATAAAAAATCGCGCCTGACGGTTTGCAACAGTAAATTTTTTCCATTTAAAACGACTGTAATCAAGTACATTGGTTTTACTTAAGCCTAAATAAGCAAATAAAGCCACTATTGCAGATAGTAAGGTGGTAATAGAAAGAGCCAATACTATAAATTTTAAGTTTATAAACTGGTAAAAAACCATCTCAATTAACATAATATTTCGAAAAACCGGAAATAACCATTCGGCCAGAAGTAAAGAAAAGAATAGCGATAAATAGCTAATAATCAAAGTTTCTGTAAATATTTGCAAATAGGTAACACGGGCATCGGCTCCGAGTACCTTTTTTACATAAAATTCTTTTTTTCTTCTGCTAATGCTGCTTAGTGTAAGATTTCCGAAATTGATAAAGGCATTTAAGAATATAGCTATCGTCAATATTATCAGTATAATAACATATTTTTTTTGACTATTTGCCGAAACTTCATTTTGTGCATTCGAAAATAGATGAATGTCTGAGATAGGGAATAAAGAAAGTGAAATGAAGTTTTTCTCAGGTTCAAAATAATATTCATTAATAATCTCCGGAAAAAAGCTCTCTACCTCTTTTTTAATTTTTTCGTTGGGAGCAACTATATATGTCCATGTTGGATTCCATGCCCAGTTTCCAATACTTTCGAGATGTGTTGAAGCAAAACTGGCAAGAAAATCAATTTTAAAGTGTGTATTTTTCGACAATTTTCTATATACTCCGATTACCTCCAGAGGAACTTCGCCTTCGTAAAGCAATATTTTTCCTATCGGATTTTCGTCTTTAAAATATTTGGCTGCTTTTCTTTCGGAAATAATTACCTTATTATTAAGGTTAAAGTTTTCTAAAGAGCCTTTAATTAGGCTAATATTGGCTATTCTCAAAAAATCGGAATTCGCAAAAAAGAAATTTGATTCGTAATCTTCGGCCAATTCTGACTTTAAATAATGTTCGGTAAGCTGATAATTAAATAATTGTCCAACAGCTACGAGTTTATTTTCGAATTTTTCTTTCAGAATTTGCGCCAATGGAATAGGTGTAGTTGCCATTTTCTGGTTCATTTCTTTATTAGAATAGCTAAAATGTATTCGGTAAGTTTGAGCCGACATTGGAAAATTTTTCTCATAGCTTAACTCACCGGCAATTATCATATAAAGTAAAATAATAGAAGCCCCGGCAACCGAAAGTCCAAGTATATTACTAAAAGTATATTTTGAGTATTTGGTTAGTATTTTAGAAATTATTTTGAAATAGATTTTGAACATTTTGCTAATTCTTAATGTTTTTTTAAAAATTTAATCAGTTTCATGCTGTAAATTTACTAATATTAGCCTTATATTTGGTTAAAATATTTTAACTACACAAACAAAAGCACCATGAAAGTAATAAAAAAAAATTATTTGTTGATATTGGTCGGGTTATTTTTGTTTTCATGTAATCAGCAAAGCAAAACTCCCACTCAAATAGAAGCGCCTGTTGCAAAAAAACAGGAAAAAAAGCTTATACAGCACGGACACGAAAGAATTGATAACTATTATTGGCTCAACGAGCGCTCAAATCCCGAAGTTATTGCACACCTCGAGGCTGAAAATGCCTACGCTAACGAAATGTTAAAGTCTACGGAGGTATTGCAAAGTAAGCTTTTTGAAGAAATGAAAGCCCGCATTTCTGAAGACGATAAATCTGTACCTTATTTTCTTAATGGGTATTTTTATTACAATCGTTTCGAGAAAGGTAAAGAATATCCTATTCATTGTCGAAAAAAAGGAACTCTCGAAACAGATGAACTTATTATGCTGGATGTGAATGTATTAGCCGAAGGTAAAGCCTACTGTGGTGTGAACTCTTTGAGTGTGAGCCCCGATAATAAAATTTTGGCTTATGGAATCGATACCGTGAGCAGAAGGCAATATCAAATTCGATTCAAAGATATGGAAAGCGGCACTGAATTAAGGGATGTAATTTTGAATACCGAAGGAAGTGCGGCATGGGCTGCAGATAATAAAACCGTTTTTTACAGCCGAAAAGATACAGTAACTTTACGTTCTTATCAGATTTATAAGCACACTTTGGGAACTCCGGTGCAAGACGATAAATTAATTTATCAGGAAAACGACGAAACTTTTGGTGTATATGTGTATACCAGTAAAGATGAAAAATACATAATCATTGCAAGCTCAAGCAGCGTGAGCGACGAATACCGACTACTTAAATCTGATAATCCGGATGGCGAATTTACGATTTTTCAAGCACGCGAACGAGGCCTGGAATACTCCATTGAGCATTACAACAACGAATTTTATATTCGCACAAATTATAAGGCACTTAATTTTAATGTAATGAAAACCCTAGATAACAAAACATCAAAGGAAAACTGGAAGAATGTAATGCCTTATAATGATTCTATATTTACAGAGGGGATAGAAATAATGAGCGATTATCTTGTGATTCAGCAAAAAGTGGCCGGAATTGGAAATTTATTCGTGTATCATCTAAAAAGCAAAAAATCCTATGGTATCGATTTCGAAGAAGAAGTATTTTCTGCTGATATGACTTCAAATACTGATCCGAAATCTAAAGTGCTTCGTTTTAGCTATACCTCGCTAACAACGCCAACAGAAATTTATGATTATAATTTGGAAACTAAAGAGCGGGTAATGCTAAAAAAGACAGAGGTAATTGGCAATTTCAACAAAAACGACTACGAATCAAAACGACTTTATGCAAAAGCTTCCGACGGAACCTTAATTCCGGTTTCTATTGTTTATAAAAAAGGCTTAAATATCCAAAGTGGACAGAATCCTACCCTAATTTATGCTTATGGTTCTTACGGATACAGTCTCGACCCATATTTTAGTTCTACCCGATTATCGCTGCTCGATAGGGGATTTATTTATGCCATTGCCCATGTGAGAGGCGGTCAGGAGATGGGGCGTAGCTGGTACGATGATGGTAAGTTAATGAATAAAATGAATACTTTTACCGATTTTATTGCTATTTCAGAGCATCTAATCAATCAGAAGTACACATCGCCAGAGCATCTTTTTGCCTGGGGTGGTAGCGCCGGTGGTTTGCTTGTTGGAGCTGTTGCCAATATGGCTCCTCAGCTTTATAAAGGTATTATTGCCGAAGTGCCATTTGTAGATGTGGTTACAACCATGCTCGATGAATCTATTCCGCTTACAACTGGTGAGTTCGACGAATGGGGAAATCCAAAAGATTCGGCGGCTTACTGGTATATGCTTTCTTATTCTCCATACGATAATGTGAAAGCTACTGCATACCCTAATATCTTGGTTACTAGCGGATTGTATGATTCACAGGTGCAATATTTCGAACCTGCTAAATGGGTAGCTAAATTACGCGAAATGAAAACAGATAATAATCTGCTTTTGTTTAGTACCAATATGGATGCCGGACATGGTGGTGCATCCGGCAGATTTCAGGCATTAAAGGAGTATGCAACACAATTTGCATTTTTGTTTATGTTGCTTGATATTAAGGAATAATTAGTACTTGGAATTAACCGAGTTACCCATTTTATTCTTCCGGAAACCTTATTTTTTTTGGTCAGGGAATAGAATGGGTTTTTTTTGATTGAAAAAATGCAGAATTGAGTATAAACGCTACATTTGCATAATTTTTTATCAATTTTTAGAAAAATATGATTACGCAATATGAGTTCACAAATTATTTCTGAGATTCGACAAGCAATTACTGACAAAGGTCATAACTATTTTTTCGATAAACTAAATAAACGACTGATATTATTGGCAAAAAACGCTCAAATGCTTGAATACGGGAGTTTTCAGGCCTGTCAATTGGTGCATATTGAACGAAAGCCCGAAAATTTTGTATCCATTGAACCAATTTCTGAAGCAGATGAGTTTGAATGGATGAATGAGTTTGCCGCTATTCAAAGCAATTTCTTACTTATTGAGGGCCTTTCGGGTGAAAATCCGTTTGAAGCATTTTTCGATATAGTAAGTGCGACTATTTTATTAGATACATGGCAAGAATTTTATAACCAGAAAATTAACTTCATGTGTGAATCTATTTACGATAATCTTTTTCATTAAGATGCATAATTAATTATTTATTAGTCCTTTATAGCTATAGCCTAATTCATTAATACTAATTTCGATTTCGGAAAACGAGTAATTAGAACCATCAAGTTTTACATGTCCGTTTTCCAAATTAATTTCCACATTTGAAATACCATTAATTGATTTTAAGGCATTTTCAACATTGGCCTTACAATGGTTGCAGGTCATACCTTCAACTATGATAGTGTTTGGCTGAAATTCGGGCTTAAGCGAAGAGACATTTATTTTCGACATATCAAATTTATTTTGGGGATTTATTTTTTTGTGTTTTTTTAAATATTTTGCATAAAACTTGCGATAAAATGATGCAAACAACAGCATCAAAAATATTATGGCAGATATAAATTCAAGCCAGATGGGCAATAATTGATGCTGGTGTGTGGAGTGATGATTAATCAGACTAAACCAATCTGCCGGAAAAAAATTGTTGATAATAACACCGCTGGTAATAGCGCCCAAACTGATTGACAAAAGATAAGCAGCCAGGGTTTTAATTCCAAGCACTTTTTTTATAATAGTAATAGTGGCCATATTGGTAGCTGGTCCTGCCATAAGAAACACCAGGGCTGCACCGGGCGATAATCCTTTAAGCATGAGTGCAGCAGCAATTGGAACAGAGCCGGTGGCACATACATAGAGTGGGATAGAGGCTATCAAAATAAGAATCATTTGCAGGAATTGATTTTCGATATAGTTAGAAAAAAAACCTGCCGGAATAGCCACGCTGATAATGGCTGCCAGCAGAATTCCAATACTAAGCCATTTGGATATATCGTCGAAAAATTCGATAAAAGCATAACGCATTGAGTCCGAAAAACTAATTTTTCCTTGTGCTACCTTTGGTTTTACTTCAGTTAATACCGAAGTTGTAGATTTCTTATCATATTTTGTAAACAATCGAACAAAAAAACCGCCCAAAATACCCGAAAGAAAAGCCACAATGGGTCTAATTAGCGCAAATGGCAAATTTATAAGCGAATAAGTAACCGCAATACTATCTACTCCGGTTTGCGGTGTGGAAATAAAAAAGGCCGTGGTAGAAGATTTTGATGCACCAGATTTAAACAATGAAATGCCCGTGGGAATAACACCGCAAGAGCAAAGTGGTAGCGGAATACCAAAAAGGCTAAGTTTAATGTCGGAAGCAAGATTGCCCTTGCCAGCAATTTTTTTTATGTATCTGTCTGAAATGTAATACTTTAATAGTCCTGCAACCAGAAAGCCAAACAGCAGATACACACTCATTTCGAGTATTAGTTGCCAAATTTCTTGAAGAATCGAAAGCATTTTTGTTTTAAAATTATTGAATTTTCTAGCCCCATTTTGGGTTAGATTTTATTCATCGTCGAGAGCAAGTTTCTGTAATACCGTTTTTATGCTGTAATTTAATAACTTAAATAGTAAAATCATTTTAAACTAAAGATAGAACAGCTTTTTTATTTCGGTCAATATGATTAACTTTATTCAAAATTTGAATCGTTTAGGGCGCTTTATGAAAAAAATGTGTTTGCTGTTTTTGTTTTTAGTTGCTTCAATGAGAGGAAATACTCAAACAGATTCAGTATTTTTAAAAAAAGTTGCCTTGATTCTGGAGGTAACCAGGCAAATTGATTGGCCTGAGACACATGCTTCAGAAGAAATTCTGCTTGCATATTTAGGAAATTCACCACGTAATTTTTCCATGCGCGAATTAAACAAAGTTGCCGCCAGCAAAGGAGTTAAGCTAAGGGTTCAAATATATTCCGGTATTAAAACCATCACACATCAACCTCAGGTTTTGTGGATTGAAAAAGGCAGTGCCAATATTCTTTCGGAGGCTTTAAAAGAATACTACGGAAAGCCGGTGCTGATTATTTCCGAAAATTCGTCTTTCATTCCGCTGCTGATGATGCATTTTCAGTATTATTCATCAAATAATTATAGCTTTAGGTATAATAAAGCATTGATGACCTTGCAACAGTTGAAATGGAAGCAGAATTTTTTTTCAGATTTGCTCATAAGCGAGTTATCTATTGTTCAGTTGTGGCAATACCAATACGAGCAAATAAACTATCAGGAAGAGATTATCAGGCAACTAAAAAGAGAATTGCACAGGCAACTGCAAGCATTTCAAAAGCAACATGAAAATTTCAAAAAAACTGAAAAACTGAATAATGGTTTTGAAAATGAAAATATGCTAAATACAGCAGAAGCAGATGTGAAAAATGCCATGTCTGATGAAATTCTTGGGAGCGAAGAAATTAGCTACGTGAAAAAGGAATACCTAAAACAACAAAGGCATATACAAGCGCAAATGAAAGATATTGAAATGCGCAATCAAGTGCTAAGTATACAAAGTAAAGAAATAAACATACAGAAAAGTAAAATAGAGCAGCAGAATAATGTGTTAAGTAATCTCAATCGCAATGTAAGTTGGCAAAAATCTATTTTATATGTTATCACAGCATTGCTTGTGCTTTCATTTGTATTGGCCTTCTGGGCACTAATTAACAATCGAAAAATCCGCAAATTCAACGCATTATTATCAAAAAAGAATCAAGAAATGGAGCAACAGCGACAAAGTATGATTCAAACAACGCAAAATCTTGAAAATTTAAATCAAGAGCTTGAAAAATTATCGATAGTTGCAGCAAAAACCGATAATTCAATTATGCTAATAAGTCCAAACGGTATCATAGAATGGGTAAACTCCGGATTTGAAAGATTATACGGAAAAAATCTGGACGAATTGTTTGAGTCGGGAATTTTTGATATTTTCAGTTTTTATAACTCTGTGAATATCAAAGAAATATTCTACCATGCCATAAATAAGCAAGAGAGCGTTCATTTCGAAGCGATACATAAGTTTGCAGGCCAGTCCGAAGTTTTTACCCGCACCACACTTAGTCCGGTGCTAAATCATTTGGGTTATCTACATCGTTTGGTAACCATAGATACAGATATATCCGATATGCGAAAGGCCGAGCAGGAGATATCAAGCCAGGCATTTGAATTGCGCGAAATAAGCGATATGTTGGTTGAACAAAAAAGAATGCTGGAGTTAAAAAACGAAAATATTAGTGCAAGTATCAGATCTGCTCAATCCATACAATCATCAATTCTCCCACTGGAAGAGGAGTTAAACCAGCATTTCGAAACCTTTATTTTATTCAGACCCAAAGAAATAGTCTCGGGAGATTTTTATTGGTATGCACAAATGGAAAAAGAAGGTAAAAAATTGTATTTTTTTGCCGCTGCCGATTGTTCTGGTCATGGAGTTCCCGGAGCTTTTATGTCGCTTATCGGATTTAGTTTGCTCAACGAGATTGTACATATCGACCAGCTTTACGAGCCAAAGGAGATTCTTAGACTATTAGACAAAAAATTTCAGAGAGCGCTCCGGCAAAGCAAAACAGATTATAGCGAAGGCATGGACGTATCCTTTCTGCGTATTACAGTAATTAAGGATAATCCCAATCCGGAGGTTTGCTATTCAGGGGCAAGAAGAAATTTGTACATAGCAAATCTAAACGAGGATTCCATAAAAATAATTCCCGGAAATAAGCGTAAAATTGGCGATTCAGATGCAATTCACACCGAAATATTTCTTCAGGAAGAGATAATTTGTCAGAGTAATACAATTTTTTATCTCAGCAGCGACGGGTTTATCGATCAAAGTAATCCGGCACGAAAAAGATATGGTTCTAAAAGGTTTGTGAATACGCTCTCGGAAATGAAAAATTTGGAAATGTGCCAACAAAAAGTTTTTTTGGAAAAAAGTTTAGATAATTACATGCAATTAACCGAACAAAGAGATGATATTACTATATTAGCAATAAAAATAAAATAAAATAAATCAATCAAAATGGATAATACATTAATTACCAATGTAATGCTGAAAGCTCAGCAGTGGTTAGACGGAGCCTACGACGAAAATACGAAAGCAGAAATCAGGCATTTGATGGAAAATAATCAAAAAGAACTGATTGAATGCTTCTACACCGATTTGGAGTTCGGAACTGGCGGATTACGCGGAATAATGGGCGTGGGTACCAACCGGGTAAATATTTATACTGTGGCAATGGCAACCCAGGGATTATCGAATTATCTGATAAAAAATTTTCCGGGAAAAAAACTCAGTGCAGCTATTGCCTATGATTGCCGGAATAATGGCCAACTTTTTGCCCAAAAAACGGCCGAAGTTTTTGCCGCTAACGGAATAAAAGTATATCTGTTCGACTCCCTAAGACCAACACCCGAATTGTCGTTTGCCATTCGCCATTTTGCTTGTCAGACAGGTGTTGTTGTAACCGCATCGCATAATCCTAAAGAATACAACGGCTATAAAGTTTATTGGGAAGACGGTGCACAGATTATTGCCCCTCACGATAAAAATATTATCGCCGAAGTACGAAAAATATCATCCATCTCTGATGTAAAACAGAAGGCCAGCGAAGGCATGATACATTCAATTGGAAATGAAGTAGATGCAGTGTACCTTAATCGCTTAGAAACCGTAGTAAAGGGAAAAGAATACATCAGCAAAGTTGCAGACATGAAAATTGTGTACACACCAATTCACGGAACGGGCGTGGAGCTGGTGCCAGCCATTTTAAAACAAATTGGGTTTAATAATATTTATGGAGTAGATGCTCAAAATGTGGTAGATGGCAATTTTCCTACAGTTCAATCGCCAAATCCGGAAAATGCCGATGCACTGCAAATGGCTATTGATAAAGCAATGGAAGTAGATGCAGATTTAGTGATGGCTACCGACCCCGATGCCGACCGCGTTGGAATTGCAATTAAAGTTAATAATCAATTTTTATTACTCAACGGAAATCAAACAGGAGCCATTCTCAGCTATTATATGCTAAACACCTGGAAAGAACAAAATTTGCTGCAAGGCAAAGAGTATATGGTAAAAACTATAGTAACCACTGAACTAATTGCCGAAATGGCCAAAGCATTTCATGTGGAGTATTATGATGTACTTACAGGATTTAAATATATAGCCGGAATTATGCGCCAAAACGAAGGTAAAAAAACTTTTATTTTTGGTGGTGAAGAGAGCTATGGATATTTGGCCGGAGATTTTGTGCGCGATAAAGATGCCGTGATGGCCTGTGCATTAATCGCCGAAACCGCAGCTTGGGCAAAAAACCAGAATAAATCTTTGTGGGATATTTTGATGGAAATTTATGCTAAATATGGGTATTTTCAAGAGGATTTGGTAAATGTAGTAAAAAAAGGCAAAGAAGGAGCAGAAGAAATTAGCCGGATGATGCAAAATTTCAGGGATAACACTCCTGCAAAAATTGGAGGTTCTGATGTGGTTATGATAAAAGACTATCTAAACAGCGAAACCATTAATCTAAAAGAAAACAGAAGAGAAAATATTTCACTTCCGAAAGAAAATGTGCTTCAGTTTATTACCGAAGATTTTACTAAAATTTCTGTCAGACCAAGTGGTACGGAGCCAAAGATTAAGTTTTATGTAAGCGTTAAAATTGATTTAGCCAAGTCCGAAAATTTTGAAGCCGCACAGAAATGTGCCCGTGAAAAAATTCTGTTGGTTAAAAGCGATTTAGCGATTTAATTAAATGCATGTTTTTATCATGGAAATTAATTGCAAAATTTCCATGATTTTACCTTTAACAAAAAATATAAATTAAAAGAAAAATGAAAAAAATTATAGGATTTATTTTTGTTTTGGCGCTGTTTTCTTCCTGCGATCAATTATTGAAAATAGCTAACGAGACAGCCAATAATTATCAGAATAATAATGAATTAACCAAAGAGGAGGTTGCCGATGGCTTAAAAACGGCTTTGAATGTTGGAGCAGAAAATTCAGTGAATATTTTACATGCTCAGGATGGTTATTTTGCAGATATGGCTGTAAAAATATTTTTACCAAAAGAAGCCGGCGATTTATTAGAGAAGGCAAAAACCAACAATATGGCCAAAACTTTGGGGCTCGACAAACAAATTCAGCAACTTGAATCAGATGTGATTTTAAGAATTAATAGAGCCGCCGAAAACGCTGCTACCGAGGCAAAACCAATTTTTATCAATGCAATTACCGGTTTAAGTATACCGCAAGCCTGGGATATTCTGAAAGGTCGTAATCCTATGGCAGCTACTCAAACCATGGGTTTTGATTCGGCTGCTGCCACCCATTATCTTCAATCGGCAACTTATCCGGCTCTTAAGCAGGCATTTACTCCTAAAATAAATTTAGCACTCGACAAAAAGCTGGTTGGCAATATTTCTACAAACGAGGCATGGAATAAGCTTACCGGGGTTTACAATAAAGTTGCGCCCTATATTGGCGGACAACAATTAAACCCTTCGCTATCTGACTATGTAACCGAAAAAGCTTTAGACGGCCTTTTTTTTAAAGTGGCACAAACCGAAAAAGAAATTAGACGCGAGCCGGCTGTTTGGGCAAAAAAAGTGGCCAAAGATATTCTCAATAAGGTTTTCGGGCGCAAATAACAAACATTATCGGGGCTTTTGCGTATAAAACAGAAGCCCTATTATTGCTAAGTATTTAGATTTATGAATCTAAATGCAGTAAACCCCGCCTTAGTGAAGCTTCCCGGATTTGTAATTTTTGCACCTAGCTGAACTTAGTCGCTATGGAAGATAGAGAAAATTCTTTGAACTAAGAAGTCCTGAGAAGAGTTCATTTTGGGGCTGAATTTAATCGTGCCTTATGCTATTGTGTGCTGCAGCGGCAGATAATAATAGCAAAAAAAATGGCCTTTAAAATGAAATTATGCGTTTTAAATTTTGTTTCTGGTAAACATTTTTACTGTAATTCTTGCGAAAGTTGAGCGTTTAACCAAGCAAACATATATTTTTTTATCTTAAACTATGCTACCATGAAAAAACTTGCACTAATTTTAATGCTTTTTCCATTATTGTTGTTTTCTTGCGATTCTTTATTGGATGTGCTTGAAGAAGCCGACGAACTAACTAAAGAACAAGTTATTGAAGGACTAAAAACCGCCTTAATTGTTGGATCAGATACTTCTGTTGTTGTTGTTAGTCAGCAAGATGGTTATTTTGAAGATATACTTATCAAGATTTTTTTACCGCAGGATGCTCAAGAAATTCTGGATAAGGCAATTAATAGCACCTTAATTCAGAACAGCGGTTTGGATAAATTTCTAAGTGCACAAATAGAAAAAGTAATTTTGCTTATGAATAGAGCCGCCGAAAATGCTGCATACGAGGCAAAACCCATTTTTTCTGATGCTATTACAAATTTATCGCTGGTAGATGCATGGGATATACTGAACGGAATAAACCCCGGGGCAAGCACAAAATCTAACGAATTTGACAGTTCGGCAGCAACACACTATCTGATGGTTGTAACTTATACTCAGCTTTTTGAAGCTTATGAACCCAAAATAAACAATGCACTTGCGAAAAATCTGGTTGGCGATGTTTCTACAAACGAAGCATGGAAGGTAGTTACTGATTATTACAACCCGGTAGCTCCACTAATTGGCGGAGAGCCACTCAATGTTTCGTTGGCCGAACATGTTACCCAAAAGGCACTCGATGGTTTATTTGTAAAAGTAGCCGATTTCGAAATTCAGATTCGCAGAGATCCTGTTGCTTGGGCTTTAAAAACTGCCGAATCTATTTTGGAGATTGTGTTTGGGAGTACCCAGAATACTTCCGGAAAGTAATTCACTGGTTCTAATTATTATTTACCTAAGAATAAACTTTGGGGTGTAGGAATAGAAATTTTCTATTGTTTACATCCCATCTGCTTTTATTAAATGCTTCATCAGTAACCAATTTTTTTTTAAGCTTATCAATTATTTAGATCAACATACACACACATGCAAATAGTTAGCTAAAATGCATAAAAATTACAGCTTATAAATCTAAATGAAAGAAACCCATACCTGATAAACTTCCCCGGTAAAGAATTTTCGGGCTATGTGGAACATATCTTCTTTGTTAGCGAAGAAAGCGAAAATTCTATGAACAACGAAGTTCTTAACGTTATCATTTTCCGGCTTGCATTACCCTAATTTTCGCATGCGATAACTTTTATGCATTTTTCAAGCATTTTTTGTAAAATAAGCCGGAATTTTTTACTTTTACATGGTAAATAAGCTAAAAATTATGTTGTCTACAATTGCCTTATCATTAGCTCCGGTTTTAGTCATCTTATTATATATTTATTCGCGCGATAAATATGAGAAGGAACCTATAGGAATATTACTGCGGGCCTTATTGGCCGGTATTATTATTGTGTTGCCTACTGTGTTGATAGAGAGTTGGTTGACTAATATTGCAATAGCAATTTTTCCCACCAGCTTAAGAGAAGTTGGTTTAGCGGAAGTAGAATTTGTTGGAAACAATGAACAACTAATAGCTTATAATGCTTACAATAGTTTTCTGGTTGCCGGACTTACCGAAGAATTATTCAAATACTTGGCTTTTATTCTTATCATCTGGAAGAATCGGAATTTTAACGAGCTTTTTGATGGCATAATTTATGCATCTTATATCTCGCTTGGATTTGCTGCTGTAGAAAATTTGTTTTATGTGTTCGAAATGGGTACAGGAACCGGTATTTTGAGAGCATTTACTGCCGTGCCCGGGCATGCATTATTTGGTGTTGCAATGGGGTATTACTTTGGAATTGCTAAATTTAATCCAAAGGCTACAAAATTATATCTTGTTTTGGCCTTTGTAGTGCCATTTGTACTGCATGGTATCTACGACTTTATCTTGCTTTCTGGAAATACCTTACTTTTGTTGTTGTTCATTCCGTTTATTATTTTTCTTTGGATATTAGGGTTTTACAAAATGAAGAAGCATGCCAAAAACTCAATTTTCAATCAGGAAAATAAAATGGTAGAATTGAACGATGAAGAGTAATTAAATTTTTTCTATACGGGTCTATTTGTTTTATATCGGCTTTATTGCATTAAGCATGTGGTGTTTACCTGCAGCTCCTTTTAGACGCTTTATTGCCATTCCGGCTTTGCGTAAGCTTTCTTTTACAGTACCCTTTGCGGTATAAGTAGAAAGAATTCCACCTGGTTTTAGGCAATAATACATTTTTTGCATCAAATTATCCGTCCACATTTCCGGCTGCTTATCTGGTCCAAAGGCATCGTAATAAATTACATCAAAGGCATCGGGTGGGAGAGAAGCATTCAGAATATCTATTTCCCTTTTGGTTAAATCAAAAAACGGATGTATAGCTTGCTCCTTGTCCCAGACAGCATTTATTATGCTAAAATACAAGTGCTTATCTTTTTCAAAGTAATCCGGGTAATTTAGAGCGTGTAGTGTTTCATTATTTAAAGGATATTTTTCTAATCCGAGATAATGAATTTTGATTTTATTATTTGCAGCAAACATAGCCGATAAAAAGGCATTTAGTCCTGTACCAAATCCAATTTCGAGCACAAAAATTTCGTTCGATTCAATTTGTTTTAATCCCCCGTTAATGTATACATGTTCGGCTTCTTCAATGGCTCCGTTTGTGCTATGATAGTGCTCATCAAATTCGGGTACGAATAGCGTATGGTCGCCATTTTTTGTTTTTACTATTTTGGTAATCATTTTAAAATCAATAATATTAAAAAATAATGACGATTTTCTACCATTTACATATAAAAGATTCCTGGAAAATGGAAAGCCACAAAGAATAATTTTTGTGGCTTTTACAATATTTTTTTGCGGAAAATAAATACTTAATAGATTTTACTATAGTTGGAAAAAAGGAGTTTTTACAATCTGTGCCGAAATATTTTTATTTCTGATTTGAATAAAAATTTCTGTTCCAAGTTCAGCATAATCAGCATTTATATAGCCCATACCAATAGATTTTTTAGTCAAAGGAGAATTAGTTCCGCTGGTAACAACACCAATTTTTTCGCCCTGCGCATTCACAATATCATAGCCGTGTCGAGCTATACCTTTGTCTTTAAGTTCAAAAGCTTTCAATTTCCTTCCGGGTCCTTCATGCTTAATTATTTCGTTGTATTCTCTGTCAATAAAATTATTACCATCTTCAAATTTGGTAATCCATCCTAAACCCGCTTCAATCGGATTTGTGGTATCGTCGATATCATTACCATATAAGCAAAAGCCTGCCTCTAATCTTAAAGTATCTCTGGCACCTAATCCTATTGGTTTAATATCGAATTCTATACCTGCATCAAAGATGGCATTCCAGATTTTTGCGCCATCGTTATTTCTCATATAAATTTCGAAGCCGCCAGAACCTGTATAACCTGTTGCAGAAATTATAACGTCTTTAACGCCGGCAAATTCTCCTACAGTAAATGTGTAGTAAGTGATTTCGCTTAAATTTACATTCGTTAATTTTTGAAGTACTTTTATGGCGTTTGGACCTTGAATGGCTAATTGGGAGATCTGGTCTGAGGCATTTTCTAAAACTGCTCCTTCTGTATTGTTTTGTAGCACCCAGTTCCAATCTTTCTCAATATTGGCGGCGTTCACAACGAGCAAGTATTTTTCGTTTTCGTAGTGATAAACCAATAAATCGTCAACTATTCCACCTTGGCCATTTGGAAAGCATGAATATTGAATTTTGCCCGAACTAAGTTTGGCTACATTATTTGAAGTGATTTTTTGAACTAAATTAAAAGCTTTGGGGCCTTTTATCCAGAATTCGCCCATGTGAGAAACATCAAAAACTCCTACGCCCTGGCGCACTGCCAGATGTTCTTTGCTGATTCCTTCGTATTCTATTGGCATATAAAAGCCTGCGAATTCTACCATTTTTGCGCCCAAATTTTTATGAAATTCTGTAAAAACTGTTGTTTTCATTTAGTAAGCTTTTTTAAATTTGAAACAAAGTTAAGAAAAAAGCACGCACTTAATGGGACGAAAATGCTATTTAAAAACATTTAGTTATAATTATAACCTATTGAGCATGTTATGCTTAAGCTTTCGGGTTTTAGGATATTATTACTACACTAAATCTTTGTTAAGCATTTATTTAATCTTACTGAATTAGGCGTTTAAGTTATAAAATGTTGGATTTATGGTTGCTCAAGTATATACTTGATTTTAGCCGCGTTAGCGGCGATATCTTTGTAGTATTACGATTTTTTTGCATATTAAAGCCACGTAGTGGCGAAATTACTATAATGTTTTAGATTTCTTCCGAAGGTTTCGCAAAACCTTCGGAATTTGAGTTAGCGCCAGATAATATCTTCTACAAATATTTCACCACTAAGTGGTTTATTATCAAATATATAGTACTTATTGGCTATTATATATTTGCTTTAAATTAATTCATTTGCTTGCATACTTTTTGCTCTATTAGCTAAATGCCTAATTCAATAATCTTAATAGATTTATTAGTACCCAATAACTCTGGCTTCTACTCTTCTGTTTTGTTGTTTTCCTTCTTCCGTTTTATTATCTGCAATTGCTTTTGACGAAGAGTAGCCCATCGCTTCGAGCCTATCGGGATTAACTCCTTTTAAAAGTAAATAATCAACTACGGCTTGTGCTCTATCTTTCGATAATTTTTGATTACTGGCAAAGCTTCCAATATTATCTGTATGTCCCCCGATTTCAATTTTTACTGTTGGGTTTTCGTTCATAAAAGTTATTAACCTGTCTAGTTCATCAAACGATTCTGTTCTAAGTGTTGCTTTTCCTGTATCAAAAAATACATTTTTAAGCACTACTTTTGCGCCAATGGCCACCTTTTGAAGTTCAATATCAATTTTTATTTTTTGATATCCGGAAGTATCCGGGATATTGAAATTTTCGGAGTGAAATAAATATCCAAGTGCTTTGATGTTCATACTGTAGTTTGTTCCGGGAAGAAGTGTAACAAGGTATTTTCCCGATGCCGAGTTAGAATTTATCTGACTAACGATAGAATTGTTTGCTAAATCTGTAATTTGTATTGCGGCTTCTACTGCTTCGCCTGAAGAACTGGTAATTAAACCTTCCACAATCGTTAATCTGATTGTTTTAATTTCAAGGGTTTTTTCTATCATGGTTTCTTGCGAGGGATTTAACTGAGATGCCAGCAAATTATCTTCATGACTTTGGATAAGTGGTTTTGGAATAAAGAAGAAAACTTCGTAAATATCTAATCCACCATAATTTAAACTGTCGTTTACGCTGGAATAATAAGCAAATCGTCCGTTTAAAGCCGGTTTGTAAAAAAGATCGTCGTAGGGAGTATTTATCGGAATTCCAATATTTACTGGAGCTGTCCAGATGCCTTCGGCGCGCAATTCCGATTTGAATACATCGTATCCGCCAATAGAATTGTGGCCTTTAGAACTAAAATATAAGGTTTTGTTATCCGGTGCCAGATATATTCCTTCCTCGTCGTAAGGAGTATTTATTACCGGTCCGACATTCTCTGGCTTCGACCAGGTTTTTCCATTAAAGAGGCTCATATAGATGTCTTTTCCTCCAATGCCTTTTTGTGGATCATCAGAAATAATAAACATCAGCTTATTATCAAAAGAATAAGTTAAAGAAGTTTCGTGATATTCGGAATTGTATTTTGAAGATAATTCTGTTGGAGTTTTCCATTTATCGCCTTTAAGCGAAGTTTTATAAAAACTGCCAAAATCTTTGTTTCCGCGATACATAAATAGCTCCTGGCCGTCGAGCGAAAGGGCTACTGCCGCATCGTTGTATGGGCTATTCAGGGGCTCATTAATCCTGAAGGCTTCGGTCCATTTTTTATCGTTTCCCATAAAACTCACATATATGTCTTCCATATATTTATTATCCAATTCATTAAGCGGCGATTTCTCGTTAAATGGTCTTCTGGATGTAAAATACATTTCGCTTTCGTCTACGGAAAAAATAGGGTTGTAATCATCGAATTTTGTGTTTATTAATGGCCCCATATTGCTTATTATCACATTTGTATCGTTTTTAAGGAGCAATTTTCCATTGGCACATTGTCTTTTTAGATATTCAAGGTTTTCCCTTTCTTTTTTCTGTTTCGAAGGTTTAAGGGTCATGTAGTATTCGTCGTATAGGTAGTTGGCCGAATCGAAATTCCATTTAAAATGATAGGCTCTTGCCAGAAAATACAAAATATCGGTACTTACGTTTGGGTCCAGGGCACGAGCCATTTGTAGATATTCGAGTGCATCTTTTTTTGGACCTGCAAAAAGCAAACTTATTCCAGTTTTGTAATTTAATGCTGCATTATCTGGCAGAAAATCATAAGCCTTAAGATAGAGTTCGGCAGCTTCCTGAAAACTACCGGGTTTCATCTGGTTATATAAGGCATCTGCTTTTCTTAAATATCCCATAAACTCTTTCATGTCTTCTTTGGCCACTTGGTCATCTATTTCAGAACCACTAATTTTGGGATTTTCCTGAGCATATCCTGTTAAATAGTTTAATAATAAAAAAACTATCAGCATATTTCTTAAGCTACCTATGGTATTCATATTTTTTTAACTTATTAGTTTTCAATAATTTCAAATTCAACTCTCCTGTTTAGCTGTCTTCCTTCGGGTGTTGCATTAGTTGCAATGGGTTTAGACGACCCGTAACCTTTATATACTAGATTTGATGCACTTATGCCTTTACTTATCAGATAATCAACCACAGATTTGGCCCTTTCTCGCGATAGTTTTAAATTAAAGTCTTCTAAGCCGGTTTTGTCGCTATGTCCGGCAATCTCAATTTTGATATTGGGATAAGTTTTCAGAAGATTTACAATTCTGTCGAGCTCTGCATTAGATTCATCTTTAAGTTTTGCACTGCCGGTTTCGAAGAAAATATTTTTTAGCACAATTTTCGATCCTATTTCCATGCTGAGTAATTCGATGTTTTTTTCTATAACTTCATATTCTGTAGTAGCAGGAATATCAAAGTTTTCGGAATGAAAAAGGTAATTATCTGCTCGGACAACTAAACCATAGTTTTTGCCCGGTTGGAGTGCTACCAAGTATTTTCCTGTGTGACTGTTAGATTGAGACTGAAATACGAGCTCATTTTTTGAATTGTCAATAATTTCGATGGTCGCTTCAATTGCGTTAGATGTAAGTGCTTCGTTTATAATTCCTTTAACAATAGTAAGTCTTATTTTTTTGATTTCAACAGATTTTTCTGCAGAAATGGCCGAAACAGGCTTTGCAATACTGGCAATAAGATTATCTTCTGTATTGATGATAATATTTTCGGGCGATAAAAATGTTATTTTGTAGATGTCTTGGTCGCCAAAACCATTAGGTCGCGACGATGAAAAATATCCATGCCTTCCGCTGGCGGATAGAACAAAAAAGATATCGTCGTCGGGTGTATTTATGGGATATCCGAGATTTTCTGGTTTGGAAAATTTTCCATTTTCGTCCATCGTACTTTTAAAAATATCGTATCCTCCCATGCTGTTATGCCCTTTTGAACTAAAAAATAGTGTTTTGCCATCGGGATGAATAAAAACGGCATCTTCGTCGAAAGGAGTATTTACTTCTCCTGGCAGCTTGGTTCCTTCTGTCCATTCTCCTAATACTTTATGACTTATATAGATATCCTTTTGTCCGGGTTTGTTAAGTACAAAATCGGGTTCGCTTTGTCTGATAAAATATACCGTTTTTTCGTCGGCGGCAAGACAGGCGCTATTTTCATAATTATCACTGTTAATGGTACTTGGCAAGGGAAGTGGTTTTGTCCAATCCGCACCATCTAAAACGCTTTCCATTATTTGGCCGCCTTTGTTTGATCTAAAAATGAACAAGCTTTGGCCATTTGGTGCAATGCTAACTGTGGCATCGTGGAATTTGGTATTTATTGGTTGGCTTAATGGGTCGGATTCCAGCCATTCGTTTTGTGCTTTAATAGAAATAAATATATCCTCGTAATATTCATAATCCATGGGGTCGGTTTTGCCACCCATTGTTTCCGGTCTGCGGGATGTATAGTATAAAACTTCTTCGTCGGCCGATATTACAGGGGAGTATTCAGCAAATTCCGAATTAATATTGCTTCCCATATTGTCTATTAACACCCTTGTTGGAATATTTGAAAGCTCTAAACCATTTTTACATTCGGTAAGACGCTTTTCGATTGTGCTTGATTGTGCTTTTAAATCCAAAGGAGATAATTGTTGTTTATGTTTTTTGAATTGTTCAACAGCATCGTCGAATTTAAAGTTTAGTTGTTTGGCAATTCCTAACCAATAGTGGATATCAGCAGAAACAAATTCATTTAAATGATATGCTTTGCTCAGAAATTTCTCTGCATTATATTTTTCAATGGTATTCAGATAGCAAATGCCTATGAGATAGTTCAGTTTTGCAGATTCGGCATTATATTGGTTTGCTTTTAGATAATGCACTAAGGCTTTTTTATAAGTTCCTTTGGTATCTTGAATAAAAGCTTCGTTGCCGTTTTCTATCTCATTCCAGGCTTCTTTAAATCCAATTTCTCCTGCTTTAAACTCATTTTTCGAGATGGACAGAAATTGCTGGGCATTTAGTTTTCCGGCAGCAAGTATTAATATTATGGATAATGTGTATAGTAATTTCCTCATCATATTTTTATTTACATTGCTCAACCAGAGATTTTGCAGATTCGTAGCCAAGTTCGGCAGCTTTTTGCCAATCGGCGCAGGCAGATTCAAATTCACGCTTCATTTCTTTGGCACTACCCCTGTTGAAAAACGCATAATTGTAATCCGGATTTATTTCTATGGCCTTAGAATAAGCCGCAATAGCACCATCGTAATCCTTAAGTTTCATTTTTGCTGTTCCAAGATTGTTGTATGCAAAGGCATAATCTGGTTTCAAGTGGATAGCTTTTTCGAAATCTGAAATGGCTTCCTGGTATTTTTTTAATTCGTATTTGGCCGAACCTTTGTTATTGTATGCAATGTAGTAATCGTTTTTTAGTTCAATAGCTTTATCGTAATCAGCGATTGCAGAGATAAAATCTCCTTTTTTGCGATAGGCACTACCTCTGTTGTTGTAATACATAGCGGTCTGATTATCGAGTGCAATGGCGGCAGAATAATCTTCTATGGCGCTTTCGTAGTTTTCCAATTTTCGTTTTGCGCTTCCCCTGTCATTATAGGCATATACATATTTTGCATCTTTTTCTATGGCATTGTCAAATTGTTTTATGGCTTTCGCAAATTCATTTATTTGAAAATATGATACTCCCGTGTAGTAGAAAACTTTTGCTTCGTCAAAACCATATAGCACTGCATTATTGAATTGTTCTATGGCTTCCTTATATTCTTGTCGGTTATAGTATACAAAGGCTAGTCCAAAATAGGCTTTGGCATATTTTGCATTGATTTCTATAGTTTTTTTAAAATCAGAAATCGCACCATCTAAATCGTTTGTTTCTACTTTTGCACTGCCACGATTGAAATAAGCTTTGTCGAACGCCGGGTTAAATTTTAAGGCCATATCGAATTCGATTATGGCTTCTGCAAATTGCTTTTGGTTAAATTTGTTTATGCCATTGTTGTAGGCTACTTCGGCTTCCTGGTTTTCTGCAACAATCAGGGTTTTAACGCTGTCGGTTTCTTCCTGGGCCCTTAGATGTGATACATCAAAAAGCACCATGGCAATTGTTAAAATGACGAATAATTGTTTCATAAATAATTAAAAATTAAAGTATTGGTTATTTTAATGAATGTTTTTCCGTTTTAGAAATCATTTTCGTGTATTTGTTTCTCCCATAAAATTTTACCATTTACATCGTAAATACTTATACGAATGTTTCGGTCTTTGGTCTTTCCTGAAAATGTTAAAATCGCAAAATTTCTCTGCGTAATTAGTGTTCCATCTACACGATTCTCATTTTTTTCTTCTTTAGCAGAAAAAGAAGGGCCTGAAGTTAGGGGAGATACGGTTAAATCGTACATTGATAGATTATTTTCAGTTTTAAGCAGGGAGAGTTCAGAAAAATGACGGTCGCCGCTTAAAAAGAAAATTCCTTTGATATTGTGTTGTTTAATAAATTCTATTATTTCGTTTCGTTCTTTTTCGAAACCATAGTTTGCATAAGTTTCAAATCTGGCTGCGGAATTTAAGAATTGCCCGCCCATAACAATTACTTTAAATTTTGCTTCGCTCGATGCCAAAGCTTGTTTTAACCATTCTAACTGCTGATTGCCCAATATCGTTTTCTCCTGTTTTTGGTATAAATCGGCATCACGATGAGTTCGATTGTCCAAGAGGAAAAAATCGGCATCTCCATAATTAAAATAACTTATTGCGCCTTTGGTATTTTTTAACCCGCAGGAAGGATTTGCCCAAAATAATTCAAAAATTTGGAGTGCATTATCGATATTCCAAAAACTGCCATCGCAATCATTAGGGCCTGCATCGTGATCGTCCCAAATAGCATAGTTCGACGTTGTAGCTAATAGTTCCTGCATTTCGGGTGTTTTTCTGGTATGTGTATATCTATATGCTATGGCTGTTTTGGAGTTCCATTCTTCGGCCCGGAGATAGGTATTATCGCCCAACCAAAGCATTACATCAGGTTTTTTTGAAGCTATGGATTCAAAAATTTCGTATTCACCTCCATAAGGTTTGCCGCTTCTGTCGTAGGGCTCATCGTTAATATAGGCGCCACTTCCGGTTGCAATACTGAAATTTGGCGGATCGCTTTGGTAGCGCCATACTGGAGGGGTTTTAAACTGCAATTTATAAGGAAATTCAAGTTTTGTATTGTTGATATAAACTGCGTATTGGTATGTTAGACCTGGTAAGATAGTATCTAATAATATTTTGCTGATAAAATAATTTTCCTGTTTGGTTTTTTGAATGCCCGATTTCCATTTTTTTGTACTTGCAGTTTCGGTAAAATATTCTACATAGACTTCTGCCTCTGATCTGGTTTGAATCCATATCTGTGCTTCGCGGGTGGTGGTATATCCAACCATTGGACCTGTGCTCAATAATGTTTGTTGGGCTAATATGAACTTACTGTAAATGATTATAAATAAGATTAATAGTTGTTTTTTTTTCATTAGTCTATTTTTTATTTAATTTTTCAATATCCATCGGAAATTGGTTTTAGAGTGAAAAATATTAACCGATTTCCATGTAAGCTATCATGATGGCCAAAAAAAACTATACCATGCAAAGTAACAAATTTTTTTGTAAAGTAACTTTAATTTTTTTTTGAATCACACATTTTAGCATCAGATTTTATTAATTTTTTGTTACATAGACAATTATCAACCTAAGGAGTTTTTGCGAAAATATCCGTAATGTGATTTGGGGATTATCGAAGGCATTTCTAAAAATGTTTTAGCGCAACATGCTTTAGCCATTATTGGAATTTAATAAATATTGAAAATAAAAAAAAGCGCTTATAGCCTGGGCTAAAGCGCTTAATGAAAAATGTTTTAGAAACTTATTCTTCGGGAGCCGGAAATTTTTTCATGGTTTTTCCGCTAGGTTGCTTGGTTTCTTCTTTAGTGGTTTTTTCGGTATTTTCTACCGGTTGAGCCATTTCTTCGAGAATCTGCAGCAATGCATCGCAAGATGTTGTTGTTAGCGCTGTAAAACTTAGCACAAAGGCTAGTAAAAGTGTTTTAAATTTGAATGCAATTTTTTTCATAAAACGCGATTATAAAATTAAATGTTTTTAGATTTTCGTGCACCTGCCTTTTTCTCTTTGGCAAATTCTGTGGCTTTGCTTTTGAAATCGCCTGTTTGGAATCCAAAACCGAATTTTTTAGCAAATTCTGCCGGGGTATAAGCGTTTGGATTTCCTTTTTCTACTACATCGTAGTTCGATGTTTCCATATTTTGCGAAGGAACACCTTTTTTTAGGGTCGATTTGGCAAAAACATTACTACTGGCAATTACACCATTCTGAATTTCGATTGGTTCGCCGTTGCTTTGGCAGAAAATCAGGTAGTTATTGTCTTCGTTAGATTCAGCAAATTTTTTGGTACCGTCGGCCCATAGGATAAAGTAATAGTAACCATTAACGGCGGTTGGTACCTCGTAAGTAAAAGTAAAATTATCTTCGCCCACCAATTCGCTGGCAACACTTTTACCTGCAGGCACATCTATATAGTTCCACCAGTTTACACTTGTACCATAAGCATTTGGGTCGGTGCTGTTCATTAAATCATATTGGCCGTATGAGCCATAATCGTTTGTGTAATAGTCGTATATTAAAATGTAGTTATCTTTTGCATCATAAGCATTGGCTAATCCGTAGAAAATAGACCAGTCGTCGGAAGCCTTTAGTGCACTTGTTCCGCCGTTAAATACATTATAGGTAATAAATCGGTCTCTAAGGTTTGCATTGTCGTTTGTATCAATGTAGTTTTCGTCGAGCAAGTTCCAAGCAATTACATCGTATCCCGAAGTAGGATCATCTACTTCATTGTCGCCGTTTTCGTCCGGATTTCCACCTGGAACCTGAGCTACAAATGCGCAGAAAGCAAAATCGCCACTGCTAAAAAAGTTCTGGTCAACCCAAATGTATCCGTTATCGCCCCAGCTTGTGGCCCATGAGTTTACAACTCTAAACGCTCCGTTTGGTCCTTTGGAGTTGTCATATCCTGATAATATTAGTGCATGGTACGCGTGCTGACCGGTGTATCCATAGGTTTGATAATCGAGTACAGATGCATCGTCGGCCGACATAAATTCGTCGCCAAGTTTTGCTCCAAAAACCACTGGTTTTCCATCGGCAAGGTATGATTTGATGGTGTTTTTATCGAATGCAATTTCTCTGTAATTGGTAATTTTGTGCTTGGCAGCTTCTGATTCGCCTCCTGTAGATGCCTGTGAGCAAGAACCCAGGCTTGTGTATGGAATAGTACCCATGGTAGCTACACCTCTGGATAATAGTATGTCGTAGGCCGATTCAAAGCCTGTTCCATTGCAATCGCTTCCTTTTTGTGCATTCGGGATAGCCCAAAATAAGTCCTTGGGACTAAAGATTCGCGAATTATTAAGTGTGCTGGTAGTATAGCCTTTTTCTTTGGCTTCCATAAAAGTCATGTGGTTATAGGCCACTGCCCAGGCAACACATGTGCCGTATTGTCCCTGGTTTCCTATTACCGGGAAATTGGCTAGTAAATCTACGCTTGCGGGTAAATTGCCCGAACTGAATCCGAAATTTACATCGTCTTCAATTTCATCCAGATTTTCGTTACCAAACCAACCCAAAGAATGGGCAAGGCTATCTAAATCTACAAGCGTAGTGTCTTCCAATGCGTCTGTAAGCCAATCGCAGGAAGGTGTGGTTAAAATGCTTGTTCCTAAAAACGCAAATACCACTAAAATGGAAAAGACTTTTTTAAAATTCAACATAATTTTTAGGGTTTAATTAATAAAATAGAAATTCTCACTTAAATAATTTTGAATCGACTGTAAATCTGTTATTGATTGTTGATGAAAGTAGCAATGCTTAATCATTGTTTTTTCGGAGAACCGGGTATTCAAAAACTGTAATTCTTCGTAGAATGATGCTTTTTCTATACTTAGTTCGCCTAAAAATTCGGCATCGTCGAGTTTTAAGTGGTCGTGAAATACCGAAAAACTAAAATCGGTCTTTTGTTCAAACTTACTATACTTAAAATCGATAAAGTCGATGTAGCGCGAAGAGCTAAAGTCGGCATAAGCTTTAAATTTTGCGGCACCAATTAAGGTTTTTCCCTGAACAAAGCTATTTTTTAGGCTAAATTCTTTGTAAAATTCCGAACGCATGAAATTAATATTTCCGAGCACGTGCAGCTGACTGAACATTGCTTTACTTTGGAACGTAACTTCCATGAAATAATTGTTTGCCGAGCGGAAACTTGCTCCTTGAAAAAAGCATTCTTTTGCAAAGCTAGATTGATTTGTATTGATTATACCATTTATAACGGCTTGGTCAAAATTTACTTCATCATTAAATTTGCAGTTGATAAAGCTTACTCCTTTGCTAAAGAAACTTAGAGTAGAAGTGTTTTCTGATTTTGAAAATGCAATTACTTTTTCCTCAAAAATGCAATTGATAAAACTTAGCGGAACATCAATATAAGCTCTTTGGATACCAGGAATTTCTTCTATTTGGTTTTTTACAGAAGTAAAGTCAAGAACACCTTTAATAGTTGCGTCTTTTATTTCGATAAATTTACCTTTATTTATGGCTTCAATTATTTGCTCCGATTTAATAATGGACGCTTTTAACTCACTGTTATTGTTGCAATTAAATGACAATATGGACAGGAAAATAAGAATACTGCTTTGTATTTTATTCATTTTCATTTGTTTTATTGATGTAAATAATATTTGGAACATCAAATTTACTACAATTTACTAAATAAAACGCAAAATCATTGGGTTTGTAGCAAAAAAAGAATAAAAAAAAATATTGAATAATAAGGAATTAATTATAACTTTGCCCCGTTATAATCTAAAAATAATGTCTAACTTATTAATTTAAAGACAATTACTTAAATGAATGAAGAAATTTTTGAAAATCAGCCAATGAACGAAACTCCTGCTCAGGAAGAAGTTCAAAAAAAAGAAACAGCAAACGTGGTAGAAATCGATTGGGATGCTTTAGAGCGCGAAGATGGCCACAACAAAAAAGCCGACGACAAATTGGCCGCTATTTATGATCAAACGCTTAAAACTGTAAGCGAACTAGAAGTTGTAGACGGAACAGTTATTGCCCTTTCTGATAGAGATGTTGTAATTAACATCGGTGGAAAATCAGAAGGTGTAGTTAGCTTAAACGAATTTCGTTATAACCCCGAGTTAAAAACCGGCGATATTGTAGAAGTTTATGTAGAAAGTCTGGAAGACAAAACAGGACAATTACTATTATCGCATAAAAAGGCACGTGCATTAAAGTCATGGGATAGAGTTAATGCTGCCCTCGATGGTGATGAAATTATCAAAGGTTTCGTTAAATGCCGCACTAAAGGTGGTATGATTGTAGATGTATTTGGCATCGAAGCTTTCTTACCCGGCTCTCAAATTGATGTGAAACCTATTCGCGATTACGATGTATATGTTGGTAAAACCATGGAATTTAAAGTGGTTAAAATAAACAACGAATACAAAAACGTGGTTGTTTCGCATAAAGCCCTTATCGAAGAAGAACTTGAGCAACAGAAAAAAGATATTATCTCCAAATTAGAAAAAGGACAGATTTTGGAAGGAACCGTTAAAAACATCACTTCTTATGGAGTTTTCGTAGATTTAGGTGGAGTTGATGGTTTAATTCATATTACCGATCTTTCTTGGGGACGTGTTAATCATCCGGAAGAAATTGTTCAACTTGATCAAAAAATCAATGTGGCTATTTTGGATTTTGATGATGAGAAAAAACGTATTGCATTAGGATTGAAACAATTAACTAAACATCCTTGGGAATCGCTCAGCGAAACCATTAAAGAAGGCGATACCGTAAAAGGTAAAGTAGTGGTTTTAGCCGATTATGGCGCATTTGTTGAAATTGCACCTGGTGTTGAAGGCCTGATTCACGTTTCGGAAATGTCGTGGTCGCAACATTTAAGAAGCGCTCAGGAGTTTATGAAAGTGGGCGACGAAGTAGAAGGAGTTATCTTAACTCTTGATCGTGAAGAACGTAAAATGTCTTTAGGAATCAAACAATTACGTATTGATCCTTGGCAAAATATCGAAGAAAAATATGCCAAAGAATCTAAACACAAGGCAATTGTAAGAAACTTTACAAATTTTGGCGTATTTGTTGAAATTGAAGAAGGTGTAGACGGATTAATACACATTTCTGACCTTTCCTGGACTAAAAAAATCAAACATCCGAGCGAATTTACCAAAATTGGCGACGAAATAGAAGTGGTTGTTTTAGATATAGATAAAGAAAACCGTAGATTGAGCCTCGGACACAAACAAATGGAAGAAAATCCATGGGATGTATACGAAACCATGTTTACAGTTGGTAGCGAACAAGAAGGTACAATTATAAACATCAACGAAAAAGGTGCTATTGTGATGCTGGATTACGGAGTAGAAGCTTTTGCTCCTAAAAAAGAACTCACCAAAGAAGACGGAAGCCTTGGAAAAGTTGAAGAGAAAATGGTTTTTGTTGTAGCCGATTTTAACAAATCTGCCAAAAAAATAATTCTTGCCCAACCTAAAGTTGTAGAAGAAGAGAGCGAAGAGCAAACTGGCGACGAAAGCAAAAAAGCAAAATCTTCTAAGAAGGTTCAAAAAAGAACTAAAATCTCTTTAGAAAAAACTACATTGGGAGATATTTCTGATTTAGCAGAACTGAAACAAAAATTAGAAGACGAAGAAAAAAATAGCGAAGAAGACGAAGAAGAATAATCGTTAAAATTGTATTAAAAAAAAGCAGCAATAAAATGCTGCTTTTTTTTGTGCATAAATAGTTGATTTTCTCAATAAAGTTTGATAAATTTGGATACTATTTTCCATTAAAAATATCATGATATGGATTTTAAAACAGAAAAAAGAGACAACTATGCATTAATCAATGTTTTAGCAGACAAACTGGATACTCATATTGCTCCCGCTTTAAAATCGGAGTTGGTGGTGATTGCAGGAAACAAAGAAAAAAACATTATCCTCGACCTCAAAAATTGCAAATATTGCGATTCTTCTGGTTTGAGCGCTATTTTAGTGGCCAACAGATTGTCGAAAAATGCTCAGGGCACTTTTGTTTTATGCGGTTTGCAAACTGCCGTTGAAAGGTTAATCTCTATTTCTCAGTTAGATACTGTCTTAAACATTGCAGATACCGAACAAGATGCCATTGAGCTTTTGCATCGCGAAGAAGCTAAGAAGCAGCACGAAAACTAATTTTTCATGACTTTTGAACTTACTGTTTTAGGTACAAGCTCTGCTGTTCCTACATCAGTCAGATTTCCTTCTGCTCATGTGCTTAATGCTTATGAGCAATTTTTTTTAATCGACTGTGGAGAAGGTACGCAAATACAGCTGCGAAAATTTAAAATTAAATTTTCGCGTATTAACCATATCTTTATTTCTCATTTGCATGGCGACCATTATCTCGGGCTATATGGTCTGCTTTCTAGTTTTAGCTTGCAAAACAGAACAGAGGCTTTGCATATTTACGGACCTGCAGATCTTAAAAAATTGGTTCGCTCCCAATTAAAATATCTTGATATAGGCTATCCCATTTTCTTTCATTTTCTTAATTTTGAAAAGAAAACGTTGATTCTTTCTACAAAAAATTTGATGGTATATTCTTTTCCTTTAATGCATAGTATACCAACTTGTGGTTTTTTGTTCGAAGAGCAAAAAAAAGAGCGAAATGTTCTTAAGCATAAAATTGTGGAGTATGATTTGGGTCTGAGAGAAATAGTGCAGCTTAAAGCCGGAAATGACGTTATTAGAGAAGATGGCACAATATTAAAATGTAAGGAGATTACCGCTGAGCCAAATAAACCCCGGTCTTATGCATATTGCAGTGATACCATGTATTTCGAGGATTTAGCCAAATACGTTCAAAATGTGGATATTCTTTATCATGAGTCTACTTTTATGGAATCTGACAGGCTACTGGCAAATCAAACAATGCATAGTACTGCTGTTGATGCGGCTAAAACTGCCCTTAATGCAAAGGCATCTAAACTTTTAATTGGGCATTATTCCGGAAGGTACTTCGATTTGGATCCACTCTTTAATGAAGCTAAATCATTGTTTCATAAAACTATACTGGGATTTGAAGGATTACAAATAAGTTTACCTTTCAAATAATTTTGGAGTACAAAGCTTATTAAGTCTGCTCTTTTTTTTTTTTGCGTATTATTTGTTAAATTAGACTATCAATATGAAAAGGCACAATTTTTGGTTATGGTATTTTGTAAGCAAGCAGAAATTTGTTGCCAATAGAACGTTCTTAAATTGTAAAACTGATAAATAATTAGTTGAATGAAAAATAAATTATTGAGTGTAATAGCCATATTATTGGTTTTCACTTTGGGCTTGAAGGCCCAGACCACCGAAATTCCGGGATATGTAAAATTTGCCGATAAATTTGGCGATGAAGACAAGCTTACCATGGAAAAAGTAAATGCAGAAGTGGCCGACGCCGTTAATAGAATGAACAATGTGCTTAAAGAAGAGAAAGATTTGCAGAAATATTTTCAGAAGAAAAACACTTCGAAAGGCGAAAAAAAATCTGTTCCTCAGAAGCAAAAATGGATTGGAGCATACAACATTTATATTAATGGCTTAAATTCTGTTTACGACATGTATAATTCGTGGCTCAACAATGCCACATACTACGACGATCAGGTTAGAGCACAAGTAGCAGATTTGGCATCAAAAGCCGAAGTAAACAGGGGTAAGGCTAACGATTTATTTGGAAATTACCGCAAAAGCTCCGAAAGCGATTTAAAAAAGAATGTGAAATATACCAAAATGAAGGTAGATTTGAATCAAGCTGGAAAAATGTCGATGGATGCACTAAATTATATGGTAGAGGCACTCGAAATTGTTTTCCGGCACGAAGAAATGATGAGTAAAGACGAATTAGCCTGGAAAAAAGCACTCGCCCAAGACGATTTTGATGCTTATGTAGCATATATCAAAGATTTTCCCCGCGGAAAACATGTCGAAGAAGCAAAAATAAAGATTAAGGAATACAAAGAAAGAATTGCTGCTGAGCGTTCGCTTAAAGAACAAGAAAATGTTGAATTAATATATAAGGTTCAAATTTTGGCTGTAAGTAAGCAGGCAAACGACAGAAAAAAGAAGAAATTATACTCAAACACATCTCAGATTGAAGAGTTTAAAGATCCTTCCGACGGATTATACAAATACTATGTTGGTAAATTTTCTAAATACACCGAAGCTAAAGCATTTGAAAAGAAACTTGGAATTGGTGATGCATTTGTAGTGGGTTACAAAAATGGTGTGCGTATTGATATATTACAGGCACAGGATCTCGAAAAGAAAGTAGCACAATAAAATAATTATGGCATAATTTTTAAAAAACCCGCATAAACATATTTACGCGGGTTTTTTTATTGGGCATTTCTACTATTTGTTTACTTTTGCAAACTTAATTTTTTTGTAATGGATATTTTTGAAAATGGCACTAAACTGCCTTTGGTTGAAGAGTTTTATACTTTGCAGGGAGAAGGTTTTCATACAGGCAAAGCGGCCTATTTTATTCGAATTGGGGGCTGCGACATTGGCTGTAGATGGTGCGACACCAAAATCTCTTGGAACGCCGATATTCACCCTTTAGTTGATGTTGATAATCTGGTTAAAAAAATTGCACCTTTTCCCGCTAAAGCTGTTGTGGTAACCGGCGGTGAACCAACTACATACAATCTCGATTATTTATGCAGTAAATTATCTGATTGCGGTATTACAACTTTTCTTGAAACTTCCGGAGCTTTTCCATTAACTGGTGAATGGGATTGGATTTGTTTGTCGCCTAAAAGAAACCAGCCTCCACAACCCGAATTTTTTGGCTTGGCCAACGAGCTAAAAGTAATTATTTTCGAAGACGAAGATTTTCAATGGGCCGAGCTTAATGCAAACCTGGTAAATAAAGATTGCAAATTATATTTGCAGCCTGAATGGAGCCGACACAAAGAGCTTACTCCCAAAATTATCGAATACGTGATGCAAAATCCCAAATGGCAGATTTCCATTCAGGCGCATAAGTTTATGAAAATACCTTAATGCTCTGTAAATAAGCCGATACGTAATCAATAGCTACTTTTTCACGTTTTTCAATACTCCCAGACACTGTAAAGAAAGATATGGTGTTGCTTAAAAGCGTTTGTCTATATTTTTCGTGAAGCTCCAATCGCATATCACCATCGTTTTGACGAACTCCATCGGCAATCCATGGAATATCCGGTTCGCAAAGAAGAAAACAGTTTTCTTTATATTGATTTATTTCAAAATCCATCCACATGGGATATTTGTGGAAACTATGCAAGAACCAGTGTTTGGTATTGATTAACGAAACATCAATAAACATTACTCCTTTATAATCAGCTGCATGCAGTTTCTCTAGGGAAACCTGCATTTCAGCGATGGTTTCTATATCGCTATAATTTATTTTTCCCCAATGTTGTTGCAAATAGATTCTTCCGTATTCCGGCAGAAAGCGCCCACCGAAATAGTGTGCCAAATGTTCTGCTAATGTTGATTTTCCGGTTGATTCGGCTCCTTCGATATATATTTTTATCACTTTTGGTAAATTTTGATTAAACTGCTTCTGCTATAAGCGATTTTTTCCATTGGGCATATCCTGCAAAAGCCAGAATGGTATAGGCAATAAACAAAATGGCTGTAAAATAGAGTTCTTTGTTTAAATAGAGTATAATGGAAATAAAATCGGCTATAATCCAGAAAATCCAATTTTCAATTATTTTTTTTGCCAACATCCAAGTGGCTGTAATACTTATGGCAGTGGTAAGGGCATCCCAAAAGGGAATAGGAGAGTCTGTGAAATTTTTCAGAATAAAGGCGATAATCGCACAAAGCAGTATTGTAATATAAATGAGCTTTAATGTTGTTGCTCTTTGAATTTTATGAATTCTTAATTCAGAGGATTCAGCATTTTTCTGTTCATTTTTCTTCCAATAAAACCATCCGTAAATACTAATGCCGGCATAATAAAATTGCAAACCCATATCTGCGTAAAATTGGGCTTCATAATATACGTAAATATAAAGTAATGAACTGATTAGCCCAATAGGCCAAAGATAAATACTTGCTTTAATCGAAAGGTAAATGTAGATAAAACTGATAAGACTTGCAGCAATTTCGAAGTCGTAAGCATGTAAAAATTCAATCATTAGAGTCGGAATAAAACGTAAAGTTTGAAAACTGCTCCACATTACTGAATAGTTCAACTGCTTGATTTACAAATTTATCTTCCAAGTTCATGATTTGAATGTACATATTATTGTCGTACAAAAAATCGCCCAAATAGGCTTTTGCCGAGAGCAGAAAATACTTATTTTGATCAGTTTCAAGAGCAAAGTTGCCAATGTTTAGCGCATTTGTAAATCCAAGCTCATCTAAGTTTTCTTTGCTAAAGGAAAAATTGCCTGAAAATTCGCTTTCGTTCATATTTTGCTGAATATTTGCATGATAAAGACCGAAATCTATCAGTTTTTTCATGAAATCTTCACTCGAAATAAGTTGCTGCTGCACCAAACTCAAAGTATTTGTATCTAGTGGAACAAAAAAATCGGGCATAACACCTTCGTAGCTATAAAGTGTTCTTTGCTTAATTTTGCTTTTGTATGGGAAACTGTCTGATGGGGTATTTTTTTCTGCCTGAAAAAGCTCGCCACTGGATATTCTTTTTTTGATATCACCGGAATATTGAGAATATCCCGACGAAAAAGGTTTTTGAATCATACGGCCAGTTGGCAGATAATATCGGCCTATGGTAAGCCTGATAGCCGAACCGTCGTCTAAATTGAATGGTCTTTGCACAAGTGCCTTGCCATAAGTTCTGCGGCCAACAATAATGGCTCTGTCCCAATCCTGAAGTGCACCAGCCACAATTTCAGAGGCCGATGCGCTATATTCATTTACAAGTAAAATTAAATTTCCCTCAATAAAATCACCTTTTCGTTCTTTAGGATAATAATAGTCGGTTTTGGTGTTTTGCCCGTAGGTATATACAACCAGGTTTTTTTTTGTCAGAAACTCGCCCGCAACATCAATGGCCGCAGTTAGTAAGCCACCACCATTATCGCGCAAATCCAGTATAACATTACAAGCGTTTCGATGTCGTGCATTTTTTATCTCACGATTTATTTCGCTACCTGTTGTGCTTGCAAAGCGTTGTAGCTTAATGTAATATGTACTGTCGTTAATGAAATAGGCCGATTCTACGCTTGCATAAGGTATTTTATCGCGGGTAATTTTAAACTGCATAAATTCTTTGCTTACAGGGCGATAAACAGATATAAAAACATTTGTTCCTTTTTCTCCACCCAGTAATTGATGCACTTTCTCCTGCACTACTTTTTTATTAGCTACCGGAGTACCATTAATAATGAGTATCCGATCACCTTTTTGCAACCCGCTTTGCTCTGCCGGGCTACCCGGCTGTACTTTAAAAACAGTAATTGTATCCTGTAAAATATAATATCTAATGCCAACACCAAAAAAATGTCCGTTCAAGCGATTATTCATATCCATTATCTCTTCTTTTGGGAAATATGAAGAGTGGGGGTCGAGTTCGTGAAGCACACTGTTGAAAATTTTTTTCTCCAATGAGTCAAAATTGATGCTGTCCACATAATATTTTTCTATGAGATTGCTTATTTGCGCAAATTTGGCTACAATCGGATTTTGGGCCGCAGAAACTGAGGGCAATAGAAAAATAATCAGATATATGATGTATTTTTTTGTTGGCATAAAGTTTTTATTATTAATGCATTACATTCTTTCCGGAACATCTATCCCGAGCAAATTGAAGGCATTTTTAAGCACCTGAGCCACTTTTTCGGATAGAACCAGGCGAAAGGCTCTTTTTTCTTCATTCTCTTCCGTCAGAATTTTTATGTCGTGATAAAACTGATTGTATTCTTTGGCCATTTCGTAGCAATAGTTGGCTAAAAGTGCCGGCGAATGTCGTTTTGCTGCTTCTTCTATAACGGAAGCAAAGTTGTAAATATTTTTGATTAGCGATTTTTCTTTTTCTGTAATTTCTGTATTGGTATCGAGTTCAATATTAATGTTTTGTTCTACGGCTTTTTTTAACAAAGACCGTATGCGGGCATGGGTGTATTGTATAAATGGACCTGTGTTGCCATTGAAATCAATACTCTCTTTGGGATTGAACAAGATTGTTTTTTTTGGGTCTACTTTTAGAATAAAGTATTTGAGTGCTCCCATAGCAATCATATAATTTGTTTTGGTAGATTCTTCGGTTGTCATTTCGTCGAGCTTTCCAAGTTCTTTCGACATGGCAGTGGCTGTTTGCACCATTTCGTCAATCAAATTGTCGGCATCTACCACTGTGCCTTCGCGCGATTTCATTTTGCCTTCGGGCAATTCAACCATGCCGTAAGACAAGTGGTAAATGGAATCTGCCCAGGTATACCCAAGTTTTTGCAAAACAACTTTCAATACTTTAAAATGATAATCTTGTTCATTACCAACCACATAAACATGGTCGTCGAATGCAAAATCCTGCTGACGCAGAATGGCTGTTCCAATGTCTTGGGTTATGTACACTGAAGTGCCATCGGAGCGCAAGAGAATTTTTTCGTCCAGGCCGTCGGCGGTTAAATCTACCCATACCGAACTGTCTTCCTTTTGCTGAAAAATATTTTTTTCTACTGCCTGCAAAATCTCTTCTTTTCCTTGCATAAAGGTTTCCGATTCGTAATAAATTTTGTCGAAATCAACTCCCATTTTCCGGTAAGTTTCGTCAAATCCTTTATAAACCCATGCATTCATCATCGACCATAAATTTCGTATTTCGGGTTGATTATTTTCCCATTGTCGAAGCATTTCCTGGGCTTCTTGCAGCAAGGGAGCTTCTTTTTTTGCATTTTCTTCTTCTATTCCACTGGCTTTGAGAGCAGCAACTTGCTTTTTATATTCCTTATCAAAAAGCACATAAAATTCCCCTACAAGGTGGTCGCCCTTTTTACCTGTATTTTCAGGGTTTGCGCCATTGCCCCATTTTTGCCAGGCTAGCATCGATTTGCATATATGTATTCCCCGGTCGTTTACTATATTGGTTTTGTATACTTTATGTCCGGCGGCTGCCAATATTCCGGCAACCGAGTAACCGAGCAAATTATTGCGAATATGGCCTAAATGCAATGGTTTATTGGTGTTTGGTGATGAGTATTCTACCAAAATTACCCTGCTTTGTTCGCTCGAAGCACAAAATCCCGTATTTTCGTTTTTTTCCTCTGATTTTAAGTATTTTAGCCAAAATTCCGGAGATATGCTTAGGTTCAGAAATCCTTTTACCACATTGAATTTTATCACCTCTGCTGCATTTTCCAACAGATAGTGGCCTATTTCTTCGGCAGTTTGTTCGGGCAATTTTTTTGATATTTTCACCAAGGGAAAAACCATCACTGTGTAATCTCCTTCGAACTCTTTCTTGGTTTCCTGTATTTGGTTCTGTCCCTGAGTTAATTCCGCACCGTATAAAGATTTTATGCATTCCGAAAGCTTATTCTCCAAAATTTTGACTATCATGTTCTTGTTATTTTATGCTGTATTTTTTTGATTTATTATGCTAAAAGGCAAAAATATCAAATTTCTATTAATTCTACTTATTTATTGGCCGAATAAACCATTTTTCCATCTACATAAGTAGCTAAAATGGCTATTTTGAATAATTCTTTTTCGTCAGCTTTCAATAAATCTATTGGTAGAACAACAAAATCTGCCTTTTTGCCAGCTTCTAAACTGCCTTTTTCCTTTTCTTCGAAATTCACTTTTGCCGCCCAAATGGTCATTCCTTTTAGCGCTTGTTCGCGAGTAAGGGCATTTTCCGGTTGAAATCCGTTTTCGGGGTAAGACTGATGGTCTTTGCGAACTACGGCGGCATAAAAGCCATACAATGGATTTATACTTTCAATTGGAAAATCGCTTCCATTGGCCACCCAACCATTTTGCTCTAACAGTTGTTTGTAGGCATAAGCACCCTTAATTCTTTCGGATCCCAAACGTTGCCCGGCCCAATACATATCGGAAGTTGCGTGGGTAGGTTGAATACTTGGCACAATGCTGAATTGGCCATATTTGGCAAAATCTTCGGGAGCTACAATTTGTGAATGCTCAATTCGCCAGCGCTTATCGTTTTTGCCTTTTAGAAAGGTGCCATAATGCTCCAGCACAAATTTTACGGCAGAATCGCCTATGGCATGTGTGCTCATTTGGTAATTATTTGTGTAGGCCAAATGCAAAATAGAATCGTAGGTACTTGCTTTAGTAAGCTGCAAGCCTTTAGTTCCGGGGGCATCGCTATACTCTGCGCTAAGTAAAGCACCGCGAGAACCTAGTGCACCGTCGGCGTATAATTTTATCGCCCTAACATTCAGCTTATCGGTGGAATAGGGGCCATTTTTAACAAAATGTTCAAAATTTTCCACAGTGGGACTTAACATGGCATAAATGTTCATTTTTAGAACATTGGCCTGCTGTAATGAGTCTATCAAACGGATAAGGCTGTATTCAAGGCCGGCATCGTCAACTGTGGTTAGACCTACTTTAAAGCACGAATCCTGGGCCTGCAACAGCGCCTTGGTTTGCATTTCTAGCGAAAGCTCCGGAATTGCTGCATACACAATTTCCATGGCTTTATCTATCAAAATACCATTGGGCTTTCCGTTTTCGAGTTTAATTTGGCCCCCTTCAACAAAGGTATTTTCAGAAATACCTGCCAGTTTCATGGCTTTGGTGTTTATTATTGCGGCATGTCCATCAATTCTGATTAGGAAAACGGCTTTATCGGGGAATAATTCGTCGAGTTTTTCTTTGTGCGGAAATTCTTTTACTTCCCAATCGTTTTGGTCCCAACCACGGCCTTCTATCCAGATATTTTCCGGATTTGTTTGGGCAAATTGCTTCAATTTTGCCAGAATTTCTTCAAACGACTTTGTGCCGCTCAAATCCACTCTTTTTATTAGGTTGCTGCCATAGCCGTAGAAATGACAATGAGCATCGTAAAATCCCGGGTAGACAAATTTTCCGCCCAAATCGGATTTTTCTGTGGCCGTAAATTGCTTTTCAAGCTCAGTTTTTGTGCCAATTGCCACAATTTTACCATTGTGAACAGCCATGGCATCGGCGGTAGTAAAAGCTGAATCTACAGTGTAAATGGTGGCGTTAAACACCATTAAATCAACATTCTGCTTCTTGCTGCAAGAGCTGAAAGCTGCTAAAATCAATAAGAAAAACAGTTTTTTCATTTTTATTTTGTTTTGATGCGTAAAACTAGCAAAAAAAAATGAGATAGTTTGGTTCTACAAATTCAAAAATGCCATTTCCCATGCTGGAATTATAGAAATAAGATAGCACAATTTATGCTTCCTTGAAGGCAAATAGTTTTTATTTAATCGGGCCGTATTGGTTAGTAGTGCAAAAAACGGGTATACTACTTTATAAGAAATAGCTCTGCCTTCCGACAGAGCTATTTAATAATGATTGATGAGTCTAGTCTAAAAACCCTGTCAGTGTTGATTTTTATAAAATGCTGTAACTGTACTAAACAGTTTATAAGTCAATTAAGAAAACGCAGGCAGGGGTATAATCATTTTTTCAATCTTTTTAGACTGAACTCATTGATGCTTTGAGATTTGTGCATCAATAAAAAAGTTCCTTGCTAAAAACGCTTCATAATAATCATCATATCAGTTTTTAGCTAATTGGATGAACAGCAAAAAAAATCAATTTCCAGGGCGAAGTTTTCTTACAGTTTTTCCTGCCTGCCAAATTTCCATATTTCGAAGTTCTTCGAGTTCTTTGTCTAATTTTTCCCGATAGTCGGGTTTGCTATTCGCTTCTATAACAATTTGGGCTTCTTTTCCGGATGCCACGCTGTTGTATAGTTCTTCGAAAACTGGTTCTACTGCTTTTCTAAAGCGCCCTTTCCAGTCTAAAGCGCCCCGCTGCGCTGTAGTCGATGTATTGGCATACATCCAATCCATTCCGTTTTCGGCCACAAGTGGCATAAGGCTTTGCGTTAACTCTTCAACCGTTTCGTTAAAAGCTTCGCTGGGCGTATGTCCGTTTTTACGTAAAACATTGTATTGTGCTTCAAAAATGCCGGCTATGGCTCCCATCAGAGTTCCACGTTCGCCTGTAAGGTCACTGAAAACTTCTTTTTTGAAAGTGGTTTCAAATAAGTATCCGCTGCCAACTCCTATTCCTAAGGCAAGCACTCTTTCTTTGGCACGGCCAGTGGCATCTTGCTCTATGGCAAAACTCGAATTTAATCCTCTGCCTTGTAAAAATAATCGGCGCAAACTTGTTCCCGAGCCTTTAGGGGCTATAAGAAATACGTCTACATCTTTGGGTGGAATAATTTGAGTGTGTTCGCGAAATGTAATTCCGAAACCATGCGAAAAATACAATGCTTTTCCGGGACTAAGGTTTTTTTTGATGCTTGGCCAAAGCGCTATTTGCCCTGCATCCGAAAGCAAATACTGAATAATTGTTGCCCGCTCGCAGGCTTCTTCTATCTCAAAAAGTGTTTCGCCTTCTACCCAGCCGTCGGACTCGGCTTTTTTCCAGGTTTTTGAATTTTTTCGCTGACCAACAATTACCCGAAAACCATTATCTTTTAGGTTCAACGATTGGCCGGGGCCTTGTACACCATAACCAATAACGGCTATGGTTTCGTTTTTTAATACATCCAATGCCTTCTGCATTGGAAATTCTTCGCGCGTGATGACGTTCTCCTCAACGCCGCCAAAATTCAGTTTTGCCATTTTTTTTTGTTTATAGTTTCATTTTTCGGGCTTTCGCATCCAAATGTTTATTAGATTAGAATGCTCAATATTCCGCTAAAATTAATAATTATACTGATTATCAAGTTCTTGTAGGTGTTCTTCCAGGGGTTTCATGGGTTTTGCAATAGCCACGCGCCCCGAGCGAATAAATTGGAGTAAACCGTGTGGTTCTAGTATGCGCAGAAGTTCTTCGGTTTCATCTTTATGTCCGGTTTTTTCAATCAATATGTAATCTTCTTCAATACTCAGTATTCGTGCATGCTGTTCTCTGATAATTTTCTCCAGATTGAATCCATTATTTTTGAAATTCCGGCTCATTTTATACAATGCAATTTCTTGATAAACAATTTCTTCGTCGGTATAGACGAATACTTTGTGCACCCCAATTATTTTTTCAATTTGTCTGGCTATTTTAGTAACCAAATCTTTTACTGCTTTTACTACAATGGTAAATGTGTAAATTCCTTTAATTTTTGACTCGGAAGCAGTTAAACTCAGTATATTTTGTTTTCGTCGGGTAAAAACAATACTAATATGATTAAGCAGCCCAATGTTGTTTTCTGTTACAACCAAGAGGGTATAATTTTTAGGTTCTGACATTTTTTTAAAGGTAAAATATATAATTAATAATCAGCTTTTAGTAGCATATTTGATACCGATTCGTTTGGCGGCACCATGGGGAAAACATTTTCTTCTTTCTCAATTTCAACTTCCAAAAAATACGGTTCGTCGTTGGCAAACATTTCGTTAAGTATTTCGTCAATGTTTTCACGCTTTAATAGTTTATTTGCTTTTAAACCATAAGCCCCTGCTATTTTGGTAAAATCAGGATTTTGCATGGTTGTAAACGAATATCGTTTTTGGTTAAAAAGTTGTTGCCACTGCCTTACCATTCCGAGAAAATTATTATTTAAAACAACAATTTTTACGTTTGCCCGATTATTGGCAATGGTTGCCAATTCCTGAATGGTCATTTGAAAACCGCCATCACCAACAAAAAGAACCACTGGTTTGTCGGGCGAGGCCACAGAAGCTCCGAAAGATGCCGGAAGTCCGAATCCCATGGTTCCTAAACCTCCCGAAGTGATAAAATGATTATGGTATTTGAATTTGAAATAGCGGGCTGTCATCATCTGGTGTTGTCCTACATCGGCAATAACTACTGCTTCGCCTTTTGTTTTTTCGGAAATCCTGTGAATGATTTCTGCCATTTTTAATCCCGGGGTTTGTGGGTTAATGGCTTCGCGGATAACCTGGTCGCATTCTGTTTTTCGAAGTTCTTTGAATTGTTCCAGCCAATGCTCGTGTTGCTTGTTTTCCACTAAGGGGATTAATTTACTTAGTACCTCTCTTGCATCGCCTACCACCGCCACATCGGTTCTGATGATTTTATCAATTTCGGATTTGTCTATTTCAATGTGGATGATTTTGGCGCTTTTAGCGTATTCCGATGTCTTTCCGGTAACCCGATCGTCAAAACGCATTCCAATTGCGATTATTAAGTCTGCCTCGTTGGTGAGTATATTTGGAGCATAATTTCCGTGCATTCCAAGCATGCCTACATAATTGCTATGCGACGATGGAAAAGCAGTTAAGCCCCATAAAGTTGCTGCTACCGGAATGTTTGCTTTTTCGGATAGTTTTACCAGCAATTCTTCGGCTCTGGAAAGCTTTACACCCTGACCGGCCAGAATAAGTGGTCTTTGGGCTTGATTTATTAAAATGGCTGCTTTTTTAACCTGCTCATCTTCAATCTTCGGATAAGGATAATAGGCTGCAACCCGGCTTACTTTTTGATATAAATAATCAGTTTTTGACATTTGTGCGTCTTTGGTAATATCAATAAGTACAGGTCCTGGTCGTCCGGTTGAAGCAATGTAAAAAGCTTTAGAAATTACTTCCATTATTTCGTCGGCACTTGTTACCTGATAGTTCCATTTGGTTACCGGCATAGAAACTCCCACCACATCAGTTTCCTGAAAGGCGTCGTAACCAAGTAGTTGCGAAGACACCTGACCTGTGATACATACAAGTGGTGTAGAGTCTACCATTGCGTTGGCCAAACCGGTAATTAGGTTGGTAGCACCCGGACCGGATGTGGCAAAAACCACCCCTGTTTTTCCGCTTATTTTTGCATAAGCCTCTGCGGCATGAATAGCGCCTTGCTCGTGGCGTGGCAAATAATGCGTAACTACGTCGAGATAATCGTATATGGCATCGTAAATGGGCATAATAGCGCCGCCCGGATAACCGAAAATTTTTTCTACACCTTCATTTATCAGTGTTTTAATTACGGCTTCAGCTCCGCTTAGTTTTACGGCGGTGTGTTTACTTGTTTTTAAAAGGGTTTGTACTTCCATAGTTCATAATTTAATTTTTGGTTTATTCAATGATTCTTACAGCACCTTTATCGGCCGAAGAAACCAACGCTGCATAAGCTTTTAGTGCTTTAGATACTATTCTGTTGCGAAATTTAGCCTGGTATGGCTTATTCGAATTGTCTTCTATCATTTTTCGGTTTTGCCATTCATTTTCGCTTATCAGCAAATTAATGCTGCGATTTGGGATATTAATTTCAATGGTGTCGCCATCGTAAATTAATGCTATTTCTCCATGTGCGGCTGCTTCTGGAGAAACGTGCCCGATTGAAAGTCCCGAAGTACCGCCCGAGAATCGGCCGTCTGTGATTAATGCACATGTTTTGTCGAGTCTGGCCGATTTTAAGTAAGAAGTTGGGTAAAGCATTTCTTGCATTCCCGGCCCTCCCTTGGGGCCTTCGTATCGGATAACAACTACGTCTCCATCCACTACTTTTCCATCGAGTATGGCTTGCATAGCTTGGTCTTGCGATTCGTAAACTTTTGCTTTTCCAGTAAAATGATGCATTTTTTCGTCTACACCGGCAGTTTTTACAATACAACCATTGCGGGCAATATTGCCGAATAATACGGCCAATCCACCATCCTGGCTGTAGGCATGTTCTACAGATCGGATACAGCCTCTTTCACGATCAGTATCTAAATATGCAGACTTTGTATTTTGGGAAGCAAAACTCAGATTACGTCCGTTTGATGCAGCTGCGCTCGCTGCAATATCAAGCGCTTTCGCACTCACACTTGTACTGCGAATGTCGTAGTTTTCAATGGCTTCGGCCAAAGTAGGGAAATCCACGCGCGACACGCTTAAATCCAGCAAATTCGCACGGGCAAGTTCTCCCATAATCGACATAATTCCACCTGCCCGGTTTACGTCTTCCATGTGATAGTTAGAACTTGGAGCCACCTTGCAAATATTGGGCACTTTTTTGGAAAGATGATCAATATCGTGCATCGTAAAATCTACTCCGGCTTCGTGGGCAATGGCCAATAGATGTAAAATAGTGTTGGTACTGCCTCCCATGGCAATATCGAGCGTCATGGCGTTAAGAAAAGCTTTTCGGGATGCAATATTTAGCGGCAATACATTGGTGTTGCCATGATAGTAGTAGTCTTCTGTATTTTTAATAAGCAATCTTGTGGCATCTTCGAGCAGTTGTTTGCGCGAAGCATGGGTTGCCACAATAGTTCCGTTTCCCGGAAGCGCCAGGCCAAGGGCTTCGGTGAGCGAGTTCATGGAATTTGCAGTAAACATGCCCGAACAAGAACCACAGGTTGGACATGCATTGCGCTCAATTTGCGCTATCTGCTCGTCGGTTACATGAATGTCGGCTCCCATAATCATGGCATCAACCAAGTCGATTTTTTTCCCGTTGAAATCGCCAGCCTCCATGGGACCGCCGGAAAAAAATACGGTTGGTATATTCAGGCGCATTGTTCCCATCAGCATTCCTGGGGTAATTTTGTCGCAATTGGTAATGCAGATTAGCGCGTCCACCTTATGTGCATTGCAAACGTACTCTATGCTGTCTGCGATAATTTCGCGAGATGGTAAAGAATAAAGCATTCCGTCGTGCCCCATAGCTATGCCGTCGTCGATGGCAATGGTATTGAATTCGGCGGCATAAAAACCATGTGCTTCGATAATAGATTTTACGTATTGTCCTACATTGTGCAAATGCGTATGTCCGGGAACAAACTGTGTAAACGAGTTGGCAATGGCAATTATGGGTTTACCAAATTGCTTTTCGGTCATTCCGTTGGCCCGCCATAAGCTTCTTGCGCCTACCATTCGTTTTCCGTGAGTGCTTGTTTTACTTCTTAATTCGTATTTCATTACCTGTTTGTTTCATTTCCAAATGTCTTTCCTTTTTTTACAAGGGATAGCTAAGCAGTGATAGACTAATAATTAATTAACAATAATTATAAATCAGCCTTTGCAGCTATTATTTGCAAAGTTTGATACATACACTGCAAACAGAAAACAAAAATGGGTTTTATTGCCGATGCCTAAGCACGTCGGTAAGGATATAAATTGTTGATTAACAATGAATTATTTTGATTATAAATAAGATGCTTAAAGCCGGAATCAGTCGGTTTTATTTCCGCGTTGTGCTTCTATGCGCTCTATAATTTTTCGGGATTTTTCCTGAATTATTTGTTGGGTTGGAATCCCTTTAAATTTGCTTTCGAGCCACGAAAGTATATCGAAATATACAAATGCTCGTTTCTCATAAGGGTTTCCCTGCAGTGGTTTTAGTTCGTTGTAGAGTTGTCGGAAAGCGTCAATCAGGGTATCGGGAGTACTGTTATTCAATTTACGCAAAAAACTAAGCATATATTTCTGATATAAATGAAAATCCTGTTTCTTTTTAAGAAATCTGTAGGTTGAGCGAATATAATAATCCACTAAATCAGAATTTTTGAGTTCCCAATGGCTAATTAAATTTAAAATTCTTGAAAATCCCTGTATATCAGATCTAATATTCAAATCTTTAGCATTTATAATTTTGTTTAGCCAAATAATGGCCTTATTATATTCTTGAGCACCAAAATACATGCTGGCGAATTTGTAGTAAAACAACATGGTATTATGGGTATCTAGTTTTTGTTCAAACTGATGCAATTCTCCGGCAATTTGCGGAATAAGGAAAAGACCTTCGGTAAAACTGCCAGTCATAAAAAAAGCATTTAGTTTATGAATAGATACATACTTGAATTTTAGTAGTTTCTGGCTATAAGTTAGTTTTAAACCTTCGATTTGGTCAATACCATCGAGTAATTTTGTAGCTTCAACAAATTCAGTGTAATGAAATTGGCGGTAAAGCGAAGAAATTAGATTATTTAGTGCTTTAATGTAGTATTCAATTTTGGGAACAATTAAATGAGGATTTTCATTGAATAAATCAATTAGTTTTTGAGCATATTCGTTGGCTCTGGCAGGGTCTTGAATAAAGAAATAGTAGCCTACAAAAGCCTGATAAAGAAACATTTTTTCGTTAAAACTCAAGTTATTTTCATCAAAAGCAGGTAAGGATCCGTATAAAAAGCGATTAGCGATTTCAAAGTCTTTCGAGTTTCGGATAAATCCAATTTGCAGGTATAAAGCATAGAGTTTTAAAGAAAGATTCTGAAAACTGCGGGTGTTTTTAATGGCTTCAATCAAACGTTCAGATTCAGCAATAATCTCACTTGCGTCTTTCTGAATATCAAACATCATGTATTTTATCAATAGTTTCTTCTCGAACTCAACCAACTCATACATTAGCAATATCTTATCGTGTTTTTCTGCCAATTGTTTGCCATTTTGTAAACTTCGCCAACATTGTTCGTACAGAGATTTATTGTATAGAATATTGGTGTAGTTCAATTGTTCTCTTATTTGTATTTCAACATCGTTGTCGGAATTGTAACTGGCTAAACTGATGAGTATCTGGTCGTAAAGATGTGCTTTTAGGTTTGATAACTGCAAGGGCTTTAAATTTTTATCCTTTTTTAGTATTTTCGATTCATCGTATTGATCCTGAGCATCAATATATTGAAAAAGTTTTATAAATTTCAAATCCGACTGTTCATTTCCTTTCGAGAAATAGATTTTAAAATACCTTTTCTCGGCCGTGGTCATCGACTTTATTAATTGAAACAAATGATTAGATGCTGTTTTGGACATCGGATTATGTATGGATATAATTTACTATAAGATAATTATTTAAAAATAAAATTTCTGTTTTAGAAAGCGTAAATATCCGGAAAAAAAAGTTCATCACAAAGCGTTTTCTTGTTAAGCTTGCAAAAAAACAGAAACAGGCTTTATACTTTAACACAAATTTTATGGATGAAAAGATTTACATATTCGATACCACCTTGCGCGACGGAGAACAAGTGCCAGGCTGTCAGCTTAATACAATTGAAAAGATTGAGGTAGCCAAAGCACTCGAGCTTTTGGGCGTAGATATCATCGAAGCAGGTTTTCCAATATCCAGCCCGGGCGATTTTAATTCGGTGCTAGAAATATCAAAAGTAATTAGTCTACCTACCATTTGTGCGCTTACCCGAGCCGTGGAAAAAGATATCGAGGTGGCTGCAGAAGCACTTAAATATGCCAAACATCCGCGAATTCATACCGGTATTGGCACATCCGATTTTCATATTTATTCAAAACTTAATTCAACTCCCGAAAAAATAATTGCGCGTGCGGTTGCGGCAGTGAATTATGCCAAAAAGTTTGTCGAAGATGTAGAATTTTATGCCGAAGATGCCGGACGAACAGATAATGTTTTTTTGGCTAAAGTTGTAGAAGCGGTAATTGCCGCCGGTGCTACTGTAATAAACATTCCGGATACCACGGGCTATGCCACACCCGAAGAGTATGGTCAAAAAATACGCTTTCTTAGAGAAAACGTGAAAGGTGTGCACCGCGTTATTCTTTCTACACACTGCCATAACGATTTAGGTTTGGCAACTGCCAATACGCTTTCGGGTGTAATAAACGGAGCACGACAAGTTGAAGTTACCATCAATGGTATAGGAGAGCGTGCCGGAAATACTTCGCTGGAAGAATTGGCCATGATTTTGCAAACCCGCAAGGATTTGCCTTATTATTCAAGCATAGATAGCCGGAAAATTTATAACACCAGCCGATTGGTATCTACGCTCATGCGAATGCCTGTTCAGCCCAATAAAGCCATTGTCGGACGAAATGCTTTTGCTCATTCTTCCGGTATTCATCAGGATGGTGTATTAAAAAACCGCGAAAACTACGAAATTATGGATCCTACCGATGTGGGAATAAACAAATCGTCGATTGTGCTTACGGCCAGAAGCGGACGGGCTGCCTTAAAACACAGACTCGAAATTTTGGGGATTGAACTTTCTAAAACGGAGATTGACGTTGCCTACGACAAATTTTTGGCTCTGGCAGATCAGAAGAAAGACATTAGCGACCAAGATTTGCTTATTATGCTGGATATAAAATTTAACGAGAAACATAAAATTAAACTTGACCATCTTCAGGTAATTGCAGGAAAAACTCCGCTCCCTACAGCCATTGTCAGACTCGACGTAAACGGTGAACTTATTTCGGATACAGCTATTGGAAACGGACCAATTGATGCTACTTTTACTGCCATAAAAAAAATTCTGAAAAAGCAAGTTATTCTGGAAGAATTTCTTATTCAGGCAATTACACGAGGTAGCGACGATATGGGAAAAGTTCATGTGCAAATTAAAAGCAACGATGTTAGTTATTATGGCTTTTCGGCTAACCGCGATATTATTACCGCATCGGCTGAAGCTTTTTTAGATGCTATTGAAAAGGCAAACGGATTTAATTTCGGGAAATCAAAAGAATCAGAAAAAATTGCGAATAATTTGGTTTCATAACCTATTAATTACTAAAGCTATTAATTAGGTGCTCTTGCAAAGTTTGCACCTTGCATAATCTATAAATCAATTTAATAATGAAAACAATCTTTGAGAAAATATGGGAAAAACATAGCATTAAAAAAATTCCCGATGGCCCTGAAGTCTTATATATAGATAGGCATTTGATTCACGAAGTTACCAGTCCGCAGGCTTTCGATGGATTGCGTGCCCGCGGAATCAGGGTTTTCAGACCCGAAAAAACCTTTGCCACTGCCGATCATAATGTGCCCACGATGGGTGAGGTGAGCGATCCGCTTTCCAAAATACAATTAGCCACTTTAGAAAACAATTGCGCCGAATTTGGGATATCTCACTTTGGGCTGGGACACGAAAATAACGGTGTAGTGCACATAATTGGTCCCGAATTAGGACTTACATTGCCAGGAACTACCATCGTTTGTGGCGATAGCCATACTGCTACACATGGTGCTTTTGGGGCTATTGCTTTTGGAATTGGTACTTCGGAAGTGGAAATGGTGCTTTCTACGCAATGTTTGCTTCAAACCAAACCCAAAACCATGCGCATAAACGTAAATGGCAAGCTCAATAATGGTGTTACGGCCAAAGACATTATTTTGTACATTATAGCCCAATTAGGAACCGGTGGTGGAACCGGTTATTTTATAGAATATGCCGGAAGCACGATTGAAGCACTCTCCATGGAAGAGAGAATGACTGTTTGCAATATGAGCATTGAAATGGGGTCGAGAGGTGGTTTGGTGGCTCCCGACCAAATTACTTTTGAATACATTAAAGGTAGAAAATTTGCGCCAAAGGAGCAAGCCTTCAATGATGCTGTAAATCAATGGAAGCAATTATCCTCTGATTCGGATGCCACTTTTGATAAAGAATATACTTTTGATGCAGCCAAAATTGGTACAATGATTACTTATGGAACCAATCCGGGAATGGGCATTCAACTGAATGATAATATTCCTACTGCGCTAAAATTTTCTGACGAAAGCGAAAAAAATGGTTTGCGAAAGGCTCTTCAATACATGGATTTTAAGGAAGGTGAGAGTATGCTCGGCAAGAAAATCGACTTTGTATTTATTGGAAGTTGCACCAACGGCAGAATAGAAGACCTGCGCGTTGCCGCCGAGCAGGTAAAAGGCAAACAAAAAGCCGAACATGTTACGGCCTGGATAGTTCCGGGCTCGCACAGAGTTAGGATACAAGCCGAAGAAGAAGGATTAATAGCTATTTTTAAGGCAGCCGGCATTGAGGTGCGACAGCCCGGATGTTCTGCTTGTTTGGCAATGAACGATGATAAAGTGCCCGCCGGAAAATATTGTGTATCTACATCAAACAGAAATTTTCAGGGTAGACAAGGACCCGGATCGCGCACTTTGCTGGCAAGTCCGAAGCTTGCTGCTGCGGCGGCTGTTGCTGGTAAAATCGTTTATCCGCTTTAATTATCGTATTTTATTGGATATAGTGATATGTGTTGCATTGAAAGTGTTTTTTTACGAAAATACTAAACCTATCATTTTTTTTCAAGCATTGTGAACCCAAATAGTTAGGTGCGCTGAAAAAATAGACCCCTTGCAATAGAATGAATGATATCCTGCTAAAAATTAAACATTATGGAAAAATTAATAAAAATTACATCCACCTGCGTGCCATTAAATATTGAAAATGTGGATACAGACCAAATAATTCCGGCACGATTTTTAAAAGCCACCGATAAAAAAGGCTTTGGAGAGAATCTATTTCGCGATTGGCGATACGATAAAAACATGCAGCCTATTCCGGATTTTCCCCTGAATCAGAAACAATATGCCGGTAGTATATTGGTAGCCGGAAAGAATTTTGGTAGCGGATCGAGCCGCGAGCATGCAGCCTGGGCTTTAGGTGATTATGGTTTTAAGGTAGTTATTTCTAGCTATTTTGCCGATATTTTTAAAAACAATGCCCTTAATAATGGCATTCTTCCGGTGCAAATTAGCGAAAAACTATTGGAAGTAATTTTCGAAAAAATTAGCCAAAACCCAAAATTGGAATTAGAAGTAGATTTACCCTTACAGAAAATGAGCATACCTTTTTTTGGTCTTTACGAATTTTTCGAAATCGATAGCTATAAAAAGCAATGTTTACTGGAAGGTTTAGACGATATTGATTATCTCTTGAATAGCAAAAACGAAATTGAAGCTTTCGAGATAAAACATGTAGATTACACGGCTAATCAGATTGCGTGACAAATGAATTGCTTGTGTATTTAAAAAACGCCCATTAAGATGCTAAGGGATATTTTTGCATATCTGAAGTCTAGCTTTTTGCTTATGATAGAACAAATTAGAATTAGTTTAGGCAAGAAAAATGCTTATTGGATTTATTAGTTTTCGAATGAGAGAAACAAAAACAATATGAGAATAGAAATAATGGATACCACACTTCGGGATGGAGAACAAACCGTAGGCATATCTTTTAATACACACGAGAAACTTTCCATAGCCAAGTTGTTACTCATAGATGTAAAAGTGGATAGAATTGAGATAGCCTCTGCACGTGTTTCGGCAGGAGAGTTTGAGTCGGTAAAAAAAATTACCCAATGGGCAAATGAAAATCAATGTATACAAAAGATTGAAATTCTGGGATTTATAGATGGAACCAGTTCTTTGGATTGGATTGAGGAAGCGGGCGGAAAAACCGTAAATATGCTTTGCAAAGGCTCGCTCAACCACCTCACTCATCAGTTGCGCAAATCGCCCCAGGAACATATTGCCGACATAAAAAAAGCCATTGATTATGCTAAAAGCAAAGGCCTTAAAGTGAATTTATATTTTGAAGACTGGTCTAATGGAATGAAACAATCGCCCGAATACGTTTTTCAGCTCGCCGACAATTTGCAGAATGAACCCATTGAGCGTATTATGTTGCCCGATACTTTGGGCATCCTGGATCCATTGCTTACCTATGAGTTCTGCAAAAAAATGGTGGACAAATACCCCAAAATTCATTTTGATTTTCATGCGCACAATGATTACGATATGGCCACAGGCAATGTGTTTATGGCCATTAAAGCTGGTATTAAAGGCATTCATACTACCGTAAATGGGCTGGGAGAGCGTGCCGGAAATGTGCCTCTTTCTAGTGTGGTGGGCTTGCTTAACGATCATTTGGGAATTAAAAGCCACATTACTGAGTCGCAGCTTAGCCGGCTTAGCTCAATCGTTGAAACCTATTCGGGTATTCGTGTACCCGAAAATAAGCCTATTATCGGCGAATATGTTTTTACCCAGACTTGCGGCGTACATGCCGATGGTGATCAAAAGAATAATTTGTATTTTAATGCCTTAAGCCCCGAACGTTTTGGTCGTACAAGGCATTATGCACTCGGGAAAACATCCGGAAAGGCCAATATTCTCCAAAATCTTAAGGAGTTAGGACTCGATGCCGATTTGGATGCCGATTCCATTAAAAAAATAACCGACAGGGTTATTGAACTTGGCGATAAAAAAGAAAGTGTTACAAAGGAAGACCTACCCTTTATTATTGCTGATGTTATTGATAATAAGCGTTTTGGCAAAAATATCAGTATCAAGCATTTTAATCTTTCTATGACAAATGGATTGCGTCCGGTAGCCAATATTCTGGTAGAGATTTACGGAAAAAACTACGAAGAAAACGCTATTGGAGATGGCCAATACGATGCTTTTGTAAAAGCTTTACGTAAAATTTACGGAAAACTTGGTAAGGACTTCCCTGTGCTTAGTAACTACTTTGTTAGTATACCGCCCGGTGGCAAAAGCGATGCCTTGGTAGAAACAATTATTAGCTGGAAGTATAAAGATAAGGAGATTAAAACCCGCGGCTTGTCGTCCGATCAAACCAAATCGGCCATTAGGGCCACAGAGAAAATGCTTAATTTAGTAGAAATAATGTAAACTTTTGTCAGATTTGTATTTCTTTTGATGTGCATTCTACCTTTGGATTGGACTAATCCCATATTTATTTCTTAGAAAAATTTTGGCGAAAAGAATCAATGATAAACAATAAAAAACAATGAAAAAATATAAAATAGCCGTTCTTCCGGGTGACGGTATAGGCCCTGAAGTTATTGCACAAGCCATAAAAGTGCTACACTCTGCTGCAGATGCTTTTCATTTTGAGTTAGAATTAAGTGAAGCCCTTATTGGGGCTGTGGCTATAGATCAAACCGGAAATCCTTTGCCTGAGGATACAATTACGAAATGCCGGAATGCCGATGCCGTTTTATTGGGCGCTGTGGGACACCCAAAATACGACAACGATCCACATGCACCGGTTAGACCTGAACAAGGCTTGTTGAAAATTAGAAAAACCCTCGGATTATTTGCCAATATAAGGCCTGTGAGTACATACCCAATTCTGTACGATAAATCCCCCATAAAAACGGAACGAATTCAGGGAGTTGATTTTGTGGTGTTTAGAGAGCTTACAGGGGGTATATATTTTGGCAAAAAAGGAAAATCGGAAGATGGCAAAAGTGCTTACGATACCAGCGAATATTCTGTTGACGAAATAGACCGCATTGCCCGTTTGGCATTTGATGCAGCGCTAAAACGACGCAAAAAACTCTGTTTGGTTGATAAAGCCAATGTGTTGGAAACTTCCCGATTATGGAGAGCTACCGTGGATCTTATCGCCAGGGAGCCAAAATATGCCGAAATTGAATATAGTTCCATGTTTGTGGACAATGCAGCAATGCAGCTTATTCAATGGCCTTCGCAATTTGATGTAATTCTTACTGAAAATATGTTTGGCGATATTATTACCGACGAAGCATCTGTTATTCCGGGCTCAATGGGATTATTGCCATCGGCTTCAGTTGGCTCAAATGTTGCTCTTTTCGAACCCATTCACGGCTCCTATCCGCAAGCTGCAGGAAAAAACATTGCCAATCCGATGGCCACAATACTTTCGGTTGCCATGATGTTGGAGCATTTAAACGAAAATGAAGCTGCAAAAAGTATTCGTGTAGCTGTTGACCAAGCTTTGGAGCAGTGGTATGTTACGGAGGATATTTCAAAGCAATTTGCAAAATCTACATCTGAAGTGGGCGACTGGATTTGTGCTAAAATAAAAGAACTGAAAGCATCTGCCTAGGCAGTTTACTTGTTTTAAACTTAGGCTCTGGTTCTGATTAATCCGTTGGAATTTATATTGCACCCATATAGGGTGCTTTTTTGTTGTGGTTTTATTTTTTCTACCGATATTCACCCCGCTGGGGTGATTTCTTTGCATATTTTTTAATTTTTCAATAGTTTGAAACTTTTGAAAAGTTTTGAGCGAAAAATTCTTATCACTAGCAACGGCATTCATGCCGTTGTAAAAAGCGCCGAATAAATTTGGCTTTAGCCCAAATTATTAGTGTTGGCTAAAGCCGAAAGACCCAATAATCAAAAAACCGTGGCATAAATGCCACGGCTAATGATATGTGTGCGAGTTGCTCCTCAGCTGGCATATTTTGGCGCTACCGACCAGTCAGGTTTCTAAAACCTGACTGGTATAATTTGCTGTATAACTGGTTTTTAACTTTTCAAAAGTTCCAAACTTTTGAAAAGTTTTGTGCGACATATTCTTTTCACTAGCAACGGCATTCATGCCGTTGTAAAAAGCGCCGAATAAATTTGGCTTTAGCCCAAATTATTAGTGTTGGCTAAAGCCGAAAGACCCAATAATCCAATGCGTTTATTAGTTGTCGTTTAACTTTTCACAAGTTCTAAAACTTTT
>DYOH01000045.1 GCA_020720625.1 Acetofilamentum sp.
CTCATTGTCTCAATATACCAACCCAATTCAGCATATTTTCAAATTATTCATTGAAGAATATATCAAACTGATGATAAATATTATGCTTTTGATTCTTGCACTTTTTGTTACTAAGCACTCTTAAATGAACTAAATACTTTTTCAGCAGACCCTATGTATGCTTTACCGTGTATTTTGTCTGAAAAGCTTTATATTTTAATGAAGGTATTTGTTGGCATGTTTTCCCACATAAAAATACACGCATCTTGTTGTACTATTGCAAACCTATAAAAACAAGTCTGCCCAAAAAAAAACTTTGCCAATTATTACAATTGGCAAAGTTTTTTTTCGAGAGCAAAAATAATGCTACATATTTTTTCGACCAAGAGCGGCGTTAATTTACGCAAAAAGCGCTATTTAATCAGAGATAGCCCGTCAGTTGCAGATTTATCTTCGGGAGATAATACCAAAACTTTGTTAAATAGAACTTTGGCTTCGCGGGTTTTTCCCATCTGAAAATTGGTCCAGGCTTGCATTAATAAAGCATCGTAGCCAAATGGATATAGATTAACTACCTGACTGAAATAGGTTTCGGCTTTGGCATAATCCTTTTTTCCATAATAGATTAAGCCGAGCCTGTAAAGTGCAATGGTATTTCCGGGTGCATTTTTTAGAATTTCGTAGTATGTTTTTATCACAAATTCCCAACTACCTTTAGCAGCTGCCGGATATACAATGCCAAAGCGGGCCTCTTCGGAATAGGGTTTTAGATTTAATGCCTTTTGATAATGTGCTTGCGATTCGTCGAATAATCCAGAATTGTAGTTTAACCAACCCAAACGTAGGTTTATTTCGTAGGAGGACTCGTCGTAAATTTCTTTAAGCGCATCGGCAGCTTTCTTAAATTCCCCTTTTTTTTCTAATTCATAACTTTTAGCAAAAGCCTTTTGCATGGTGGAATAATCTTGTGCAAACGACTGAAATTGCCAAATCATCAATAATATCAGCACATAGTTTTTCATATTTAATTATTTTAATGAGATAATAAGACTTATTTTTATGGCTGACTTTTGCATGGCATAGCTTAAATGTGCGGTTTTTATATATTTGCTGAATTTCCATTCTTGTTAATGCAAAAGAACGGTTTCTTATTCTCTGTCAATATTGGGGTTCTTATCTAGTTAATTCAGTTAAACAATAATATGCCAGCAAATTACTTTTTTCATTACTGCTTATCATTAACTTACAAAAAAAACGTATATTTGCAATTGAAGTTTATTTCTAAAAAAATCGGATATGTATCTTGCTCCGCTTAACTACGATCGTTATTTCAGAAAAGTATTTTCAGACCTGAAAATTGCAAAACGTTTTCTGGAAGATTTTCTAGACATTGAAATACAACAAATTGAGCATTTAGAGCGTAAGAAAAGCATTTCTGATGATGCACATTATGTTGAGTTTGATTTTCGGTGTAAAATAGAAAATCATTTTGTTATTATTGAAATGCAACAATGGTACAAACCCGATATTATACAGCGCTTTTGGGTGTATCAGGCCCTAAATACTGCATTGCAATTAGAACAAATTCCAAAGAAGAATATTCTTGCTGGTGAAAGGGAGCTGCTAAAGGTTAAAGATTATCGTCATATTATGCCTGTGATTACTTTGGTTTGGCTTGTGGATGAAAATCTGGGTTTTCAGGAAGACTATATTGGTTTTGTGCCTACTCCCGAACAAATTCCGGCTTTTATTCGCGATGTAAGGCTTTGGCAGAATCCTGATGTTCAACAATTGGTTCAAGAACGAAACCGATTGCTTACTCAATTACAAAACGACACGAAGGATTTAGGCTGGATATATGAAAATCGATTAATTTATGCTTTTCAAAAGAATATAGTTAGGAACAAGAAATACCAAAAATACTACGCATGGTTTGAATTAGCGCAAAAAACTTTGGATAAAATAAGCGATAAATATGCTTATGTTCAGTATGAAGAAGACGAAATTTTTAGCGAAATTATTCGTCGTCTAAAAAAAGAAATAGAAGATCCTTTGCAAATTAATTACATTGAAGATTATGATCGGTTTCGTGAAGAAATTCAGCGCTATGAAGAAGGAGTTAGAAGCGATGCGCTTAAAGACGGTATGAAGGAAGGAATTAAGGAAGGAATTAAGGAAGGAATTAAAGAAGGTCTAATTGAAGGACGAAAACAAGCAGAATTAGAGCTATTACCTCAGATTGAACAACGCGAGAAAGCCATTCAGGTTGAAATAAAGAAAACCATTCGTTTGCTGCGGGAATTGGGCATGAGTGACGAGAAAATTGCCGAGAAAACGGCTTATTCATTAGAAATAATCAAATCTACTGAGTAATTTTATATTCCTTTTTGTTTGATTCAATTTTCAAATGAAGCTTTACTAGATTTTTATTTATATTGATTTTGTTTTATGCAGCGCCTGGAAGAAAGTAATTGAGAAGTTTATTATGGCATTTTAAGGCTTCCATACCAAAACTTTGTAATCAGCATTTCTGAGTATTTTTCAAAAAAAAAGATTTTGCTTTATGTTCCTTTCATACCGGGTTTTAGATTAAATATTTAATCAATTTTTTTCGTTTTTTTGCCTAACAAGTTTTATGCATAAATTTGTTTCAAAATTATTTATCGAATGCACAACACAAAAATATTTAGAACTTCGTTTGTGCGCATATATCCTTTATATGTTCAAAAAGCCGAAAAAAAGAAACGAACAAAAGACGAAGTTGATCGCATTATTTTTTGGCTAACCGGATATGATAATAAAACTTTGCTGCAGCAAATAGAAAAAAATGTAGATTTTGAAGTTTTTTTTAGCGAAGCACCACAAATTAATCCGAATGTATCTAAAATTAATGGTATTGTTTGCGGTGTTCGTGTAGAAGAAATGGAGGACAAGTTAATGCAAAAGATTCGTTATCTGGACAAATTAATAGACGAATTGGCTAAAGGAAAGACGATGGAGAAAATATTAAGACAATAATAGTTAATTTAGCACTTCCAACTTGTTTTCCCTAAAAATTGAAAATTTGTGGAAGTGCTAATTGATGCTATATAGATAAACTAAAATCTCAATCGATATGTCATCATGGGCATAAAGCCGCTTTGATAGGACGTTTCTAGTTCTTTGGTACTATTGTTCCAGGTTTGCATATAAATATTCTCGTGGTTTGTCAGATTTTGTAAATCAAGCCCCCATTCTTGTGCTATTTTTTTACCATTTAGTTTAAAAGTTATACGTGCATTAAGCCTAAAATAATCGCTTAAACGATTTTTGTAGGCGTTTTCCCAATCATATACCACATTTCCTTCTGCTTTCGATGCTTCAATATCTATCGGAACAAATCGTTTTCCGCCGGCATATACTGTTTTTATATCTAAAGCCAGAATATTGCGACCGAGTTTAAACTCGTATCCGCCTAGCAAATTAAATACATAATTGCCGTTGAATGCGCTATTTCTGAATATTTCATCGTATCCTGAGTATTTCGACTCAAATATTGATGCTGTAAATAAGTAATAATAACCTTTCGTAAGGAATTTTTCTACTGTAAATTCGGTGCCATAGTTATAAGCTTTTCCTTGGTTAAGCATGTGGTGGTAGCCTGATGATGTGAAATTATCACCTTGATTAATTAAAGAAAATTCTGGTTGTTCGGGATGCACCGGAATATTATATAAATGTTGATAATAGGCTTCAATTTTCAAGCGTAGGTTGGTGGCTAGCAATACATCGTAGCCCACTACAAAATGCATACTTTTGTTAAAGTCAATTTTATCGTTTGTAAGCTTATAAATGGCATTGGCCGTATCAACAAGCTCCGTTAAGAGATATAAAGCTCTTGTCTGCAACTGACTGTGCATTCCGAAACCTGCACTAAGCGATTGGTCGTTGCCTACTTGCCATTTAATACCCAAACGTGGTTCTACTGCGAACGATTCCGATAAGGCAAAGTACATCGTATGTAAACCACTGTTCATTACCAGTTTATCTGAAAATTTATGTTGCCATTGCAGATACCCTTTGTATAGCGACATTATTCCGCTTTCGCCAAAAGATTCAAACCACTCATTTGCTTGGGCATCGAATATCCTTTGCTGGTAATCAACATCATAAATTTGAGTATTAATTCCTACCTGAATATTGTTGGCGGCATTAAATTTATGCGATATTTCTCCAAGCCATTGGTATACAAATTCTTTAAAATTCCCATCTACAAATGGCGTGTTTATAATGTTTTGTTCTTCGTCTGTATGAATGGAGTCAAGAACTGTTTTATTTATGGTAGATGAGGCTGAAAAATGGTTGGTAATTTTGGTTTTTTCGTTTGGATAATAGTTATATTCAATGCCGGTTACGCCCATATCGGTGCCAAAGTATACATCGGTTCCCCCAAAACCAAAATCCGAATTTTTACTGTCGAGCAGTTCAATATAACTTAATCCTCCCAAACCCCATATAGAAAGTCTATGCTTGTTTGATAATGGAAAATTGAGCTTGAAAGTTATGTCTTTATATTCTGGTATGGCATCGCCTGTGCCAAAATCCATACCCAAATCGTGCATTACCTCCATGGTCGAATAACGGAAATTGATTAAATAGGATGATTTTCCTTCTGTTGATAATGGGCCTTCGGCACCTGCTTCGAAACCGTTAAATCCTACTTGGCCTAGAAATTCGTGTTTCTCGTTATTTCCCGGACGCATGCGTAAGTCAAACGCCCCTGCCACAGCATTACCATATTCGGAAGGAAAAGCTCCTGTAAGAAAATCGGAATTGGCCAATACGTTGTTATTTAGCATACTTACAGGCCCTCCGGTGGTTCCGGTTGCACCAAAGTGATTAGGGTTAGGAACATCTATTCCTTCGAGTCGCCATAATAGTCCCTGGGGGGAATTTCCACGGATTACTATATCATTGCGTTGGTCGTTTACCATCAGAACACCGGCATAGTTCGATGCCATTCGCGATGGATCGCCTAAACTGCCTGCAAACCTTTCTGTTTCTTCAATGGTAAACGAACGCGCACTAACGCTTGTCATTTCATTAATGGCCTGGTCTTTTCTCGAATAGGCCTTTACAACTATTTCTTCCGTTTCGATAATCATTTCTTCTAAACGGATTGACAATACGATTTCTTTTCCTGCCGTTAATTCTATGTTTGGGATTGCGGCAGGTTTATAGCCCATAAAGCTTATCCTGATACTGTGTCTGCCATAAACTACTTTTTCAAATCTGAATTCTCCGCTTGTATTGCTTGTTGTTCCGCGCTGAGGTTCTTCAAAATCTAGTATTACTGTGGCTCCTGGCAAAGGCATTTCTGTTGTGGCATCTAAAATAGTGCCCCTAATCGTTTGGGTAAAGTTTTCTTGCGCCTGCATACCCGTGTGAATGAGTATTAAAATTGCTAAGGTAAAATGATAAACTCTGTTCATTTGTAAAGAATTTAGGGTTAATTTATTATTCAATTCAATTTAAACTGTTTTTGAAAATAATCTGTAGTTTTTCTTCTTGGTTTTTTTGGTAAACTTAATTCGAGATATTCATAAAAAACTTAACTTATGATAAGAAAACTTACTACAATGTTTTTTTTCTGATTCTGCTTAAACTTTCTGGGGTTATGCCAAAATAAGATGCTATGTATTTATTGGGTGTACGCTGCAAAATATTTGGTTGTTTTACAAGCATTTCTGTGTATCTCTGTTCGGCTGTTTTTGTCAGAATTTCTATTTGTTGCATCTGTTTGCGCATAAATAAATTTTCTGCCGCTGTTTGGCAAATTATTCTTCCGAATTCTGTTTGAGAAAGGTTCATAAAATTTTGACGGTTTATTTTAAATAATTTGCAAGGTTCAACGCAATGTACTTTCAACTGGCTTCTCTGATTCAATAGAAAGGATTGATAATCAACCAAAAAATCATTTTCGTAACAAAGGTCTATGCAAACATAATTGTTGTTGTAATTATAAAGCAAAATTCCACCCGAACCTTTGAGTATAAAATATAAATCATTTGATTTTTCATTATTTCTTTTTAGTATCTCGTTTTTTTTGTTTTTCGATTATTTCGCCATTTTGCACAAAACACTCCCAAACATCTAAGGGGGCGGCAAAATATGGGTCAAAAATGGTCTTAATGTCTTGTGCAATGTTCTCCATATAATTTTATTTTTCGTCTTCTCTTTCAGAATGATAACTAGCTAAATTCTCTTCTTTATTTTGTTTATTGATATCGTTTTTCTCTATTGCCATAAGATAAGTTTTATTTTTTAGTTGGAGCAAAATACAGTATTATATTATCATCAATAATTGGCAGAATACTGATTCAACATTTTGATTTTTATTGTCGCTTATTCGCAGTTTATGTATACCTTTGTATCCCGAAATCATCTGAAAACTATAAATTATGCATCAAGCAGTAAAACTAGTGCTGGAAGATGGATCAGAATTTTCGGGCTTTACTTTTGGAGCTGAGCGCTCCGTAGCCGGCGAACTGGTATTTAATACCGCCATGACAGGCTATCCCGAAAGTCTTACTGACCCATCTTATTTTGGCCAAATTTTGGTAGCTACTTATCCTCTTATCGGAAATTACGGAGTTCCTCCCTTTGGAGAAGAAGATAATTTGCTGCAATTTTACGAATCTGATAAAATTCAGGTTACCGGATTAGTAATTTCCGATTATTCCGAAAAGTACAGTCACTGGAATGCTCATAAAAGCCTGCATCAGTGGATGGTAGAGCACAATGTACCTGGTATATATGGAATTGATACCAGAATGCTTACTAAAATAATAAGGGAAAAAGGTGCGATGTTGGCTAAGATTGTTTTTTCCGAAGAGGTGCAGTGGTATAATCCTAACGAGGAAAATCTTGTGGAGGCTGTAAGTATTTCTGAAAAACAAATCTATGGAAATGGACAATACAGAATTTTATTGGTGGATTGTGGTGTAAAAAACAACATTATTCGTCACTTTCTGAAAAGAAATACCACTGTTATTAGGGTTCCATGGGATTACGATTTTTCACAAGAGGAATACGATGGACTATTTATTTCTAACGGACCCGGAGATCCTAAAAAATGTGGCATTACAATAAAGCATATTGGAGATGCCTATCAAAATAACAATCCAATTTTTGGTATTTGTTTGGGAAATCAGCTTATGGCACTGGCTTCGGGCGCTGATACTTATAAGCTCAAATACGGACACCGTAGCCATAATCAGCCTGTTTTACATCTTGAGACAAACCGCGCTTACATTACATCCCAAAATCATGGTTATGCTGTAAGCAATGATTCTCTTTTGTCTGATTGGAAACCAAATTTTATCAATCTCAACGATCAAACCAACGAAGGTTTTTATCATATCAGTAAGCCTTTTTTTTCTACTCAGTTTCATCCCGAAGCTAGCAGTGGCCCTACTGATACTGAATTTCTGTTTGATATCTTTTTAGAAAAAGTAAAAGAATTTTCAAATCTAAAAAAATGCTAAAAAAAGTACTTTTGCTCGGTTCCGGAGCTTTAAAAATTGGAGAGGCCGGTGAGTTTGATTACTCTGGTTCGCAGGCTCTGAAAGCACTCAAGGAAGAAGGTATTTCTACGGTGTTGATTAATCCCAATATTGCCACGGTGCAAACATCTGAAGAGATTGCTGATAAAATATATTTTCTGCCGGTAACTGCTTATTTTGTTGAGAAAATTATTGCCAAAGAGCGACCCGATGGTATATTATTGTCTTTTGGGGGGCAAACTGCTTTAAACGTGGGCACAGAATTATTTCGTAGCGGTATTTTAGATAAGTATGCCGTAAAAGTACTGGGAACTCCCGTTAGTGCAATCATGGAAACCGAAGACAGGGAGCTTTTTGCAAATAAATTGCGTTCTATTGATGTAAAAACGCCTGAAAGTATTGCCGCATTAAATATAGAGGATGTGGTTGCTGCGGTTGATAAAATTGGCTATCCGCTTATTTTACGTGCTGCCTATACTCTTGGTGGACAAGGAAGTGGATTTTGCTATAATAAGCTGGAGCTTATGAAGTTGGCCGAAAATGCTTTTTCATATTCGCCACAAGTATTGGTGGAAAAATCGCTCAAAGGCTGGAAAGAGGTAGAATACGAGGTGGTTCGGGATCGTTTTGATAATTGTATTACCGTTTGTAACATGGAAAACTTTGATCCGCTCGGAATACATACCGGCGAAAGCATTGTGGTGGCTCCTTCGCAAACGCTTTCTAATGCTGAGTACCATAAATTACGCGAAATTTCTATCAAAATTATTCGAAGCGTGGGCATCGTTGGCGAATGCAATGTACAATTTGCTCTCGATCCTAAATCGGAAGACTACCGTGTGATTGAAGTAAATGCCAGGTTATCCCGCTCTAGTGCATTGGCGAGTAAGGCTACTGGATATCCTCTGGCTTTTGTAGCTGCAAAACTTGCTTTAGGATATGGTTTGCACGAACTCAAAAATGCTGTTACCAAAACAACTCCTGCTTTTTTTGAGCCTGCTCTCGACTATATTGTTTGCAAAATTCCGCGATGGGATTTAGGGAAATTTGCCGGTGTGAGCAAGCAATTAGGATCATCTATGAAAAGTGTTGGCGAAATTATGGCTATCGGACGAAGTTTCGAAGAAGCCATTCAAAAGGGTTTGCGAATGATTGGGCAGGGAATGCATGGATTCACAGCCAACAAAGAGTTCGAAGTGGATGATATTCGTAAAGAACTATCGCAACCTACCGACATGCGTATTTTTGTTATCGCTCATGCACTTAAAAAGGATTATTCTGTTGAGGAAATTCATCTGCTTACCGGTATTGACCCTTGGTTTTTGGAAAAGCTAAAGCGCATTATCAATATAGAAAATGATTTGCAGCAATATAATTTACTCGAAGATTTAGATAAATTAGCCCTTACAAACGCCAAAAAGGCCGGATTTTCTGATTTTCAGCTTGCCAGAAGTATTTTGCATAGTGGCGATTCGGATATTGAAAAGGATATGATGAAAGTGCGCGAGTATAGAAAGAAACTTGGGGTATTGCCATCTGTAAAACAAATTGATACTTTGGCGGCTGAGTACCCTGCCACTACAAATTATTTATATCTTTCTTATCACGGATGCGAACACGATGTGGATTTCTTTGCCGATAATAACTCTGTAATTGTTTTAGGTTCAGGGGCTTACCGAATTGGCAGCAGTGTGGAGTTCGACTGGGGGAGTGTAAGCGCTGTAAATAGTATTCGCAAGAATGGATATCGGTCGGTTATGATTAACTACAATCCCGAAACCGTTAGTACTGATTACGATAGCAGTGATAGGCTTTATTTTGATGAATTAAGTCTGGAAAGGGTATTGGATATCGTGGATTTGGAAAACCCCAAGGGCTTAATTGTTAGCATGGGCGGACAAATTCCAAATAATCTCGCTCTGCGTTTGCATGCACTTCAGGTTCCAATTTTGGGCACTTCACCTATTAGTATTGACAGGGCAGAGGATAGGCAAAAATTTTCTTCTATGCTCGATAAATTTAATATTGATCAACCTCGATGGAAACAGCTAAGTGATTTGGATTCTATCTATCAATTTGTGGATGAGGTTGGTTTTCCTGTGCTTATTCGCCCATCTTATGTGCTTTCGGGAGCTGCAATGAATGTGGTGTCCAACAAAGACGAGCTACAGCATTTTTTGCAACTGGCTGCCAACGTGTCTAAAAAGCATCCGGTGGTGGTATCTGAGTTTATTGAGCAAGCCAAAGAAATTGAGTTCGATGGCGTAGCAAAGAGCGGCGAAATTGTGCTTTACGCTATTTCTGAACATATTGAATTTGCCGGTGTTCACTCTGGGGATGCAACCCTTGTTTTCCCGCCGCAGAAAGTCTATTTTGAAACTATTAGAAGGATAAAAAAAGTAGCCCGTCAAATTGCTGATGAGTTAAACATCAGCGGTCCGTTTAATATACAGTTTTTGGCTAAGGATAATTCTATTAAAGTGATAGAGTGTAACTTACGTGCTTCAAGGAGTTTCCCGTTTGTTTCTAAAGTTTTGCGCGAAAATTTCGCTGAAAGAGCCACCGAGGTTATGCTAGGTTTGCATGTGCAAAAGGCACAAAAATCTATCTTTGAGATTGAGCATATTGGAGTTAAAGCTTCGCAATTTTCTTTTTCGAGACTCACCAAAGCTGACCCGGTATTGGGCGTAGATATGTCGTCGACTGGCGAAGTTGCTTGTATTGGAAATTCGTATTACGAGGCTGTGCTTAAGGCAATGCTGGCAGTAGGACATCGTATTCCCTTAAAAGGTGTTTTGCTCTCAACCGGTGATATGAGATCCAAAATAGAGTTGCTTAATTCCTGCAAGCTCATGACCGATAGGGGATTAAAATTGTTTGCTACCCGTGGAACTGCCGATTTTCTCCAACAAAATGGAGTAGAAGCCGAAATGGTATTTTGGCCTGATGAACTGAATTCTCCTAATAGTTTGGATTATTTGCGCAGCGGAAAAATTGATTTGGTGGTAAATATTCCCAAAAACCTATCTAGCCACGAATTATCTAACGATTATACTATTCGCAGAACTGCTGTGGACTTAAATATTCCTTTGCTTACAAATGCGCGTTTGGCTAGTGCCTACATTACCGCTTTTTGTAAAATTGAAGTTGCTGATTTGGATATTATGGCTTGGAATGAATATTAATACCGAATGCTTATTTTTGCCTCTGTTTATTCAGCGGGATTACCGAAAATATATGTTCTTAACAATTTAACAAATAGTGTTTTGTAGTTTTTTTATGTATTAAAATCGGTTTTGTTTACTAATAAATGGAGTTCATATAAGCATGAAATGTTTGGATATGGATGCTTTAAAAATGGAATATTAAAAGGATTATTGTAAATTGTCATAAAATCATGTATATATGAAAAAACAACTTGTTATTTTTCTATTAATGTATTTTTCTGCCGGTCTAATGGCTCAGGACTATGAAAAGTTTAATCCAGCCTTATATTCGATGGATAATGTCTGCTTATCCGACGAGGAATACAAATTGTATAAACTGGTGATGGACTATCGGGCGAGTAAAGGACTGCCTTCTATTCCCTTATCCCGTTCGCTTACTTTTGTTGCACAGTTGCATGTTTGGGATTTAAATGCTTATAACCCCGATGTAGGAAAATGCAATATGCATAGTTGGACAGATAATCCGCTATGGAGCGGTTGTTGCTACACCCGCGACCATGCCAAAGCGCAATGCATGTGGGATAAACCTCGCGAATTAACTAATTATCAGGGAAATGGTTTCGAAATTGCCTATGGTATGATAGGTAGTCAGGCTGATGCTCAAGGCGCTCTGGCCGGATGGCAGGGGAGTGCTGGACATAATGATGTAATGATTAACGCAGGTATCTGGACAGACGAATGGAAAGCTATTGGCATGGCGCTGGCAAACGGTTACGCCGTAATTTGGTTCGGTAACGATGAAGATAATACTTCGAAGCCTACCAGATGCATGGAGTAATTTTGTGTTTTTCATTTTCTTAGTGATACAGAAGATTCGATTTAATGTATTGATTTTTATTGTATTAAGCTGTTTTGTTGTTAATGTGAAATGCTTACTGCAGATAATACATGTGAATACTGTGTGCCGCAACTGATGCGGAACACAGTATTTTGAAATATTATTTTTTGATGCTTTTTTGAATCTATTTGAGCGCCTGATATAGAATAAGCGCCGGATGCAATGCATTTTTATTTGTTCCGTCTTTTATTTGATGTCTGCAACTTGTGCCCGGTGCTGCAAATATAGTATCGGATGTAGATTTCCTGATTTCAGGAAATAGAACCAATTCCCCAATTTTCATGCTTATTTCGTAATGTTCATTCTCATAGCCGAATGAACCAGCCATGCCGCAGCAACCCGATGGAATTTCTTCTGCCACATAATTTTCCGGAAAACTCAATATAAATAAACTTTCTCTCGTACTTGCTACTGCTTTTTGCTGACAATGACCGTGTAGCTTTATATGCAATTTGTCTGTTGTAAATTTTTCTTTTCGAATTTTTCCGGCTAGCATTTCTCTGTATAGAAATTCTTCTATTGTAAGCGTATTCTTCGCCAGATTTTTTGCTTTTTCTAAATTTTCTGGTGTAGCTAAATCCGGATATTCGTCGCGAAAACTTAGTATGGCTGATGGCTCTATACCTATTAGTGGTGTATTTCGAGTTATTATTTCACTGAGCAATTCTATATTCTTGTTTGCCAATTTTTTAGCTTTTCTTAATAATCCTTTAGATATATAGGTTCGCCCGCTTTCGGCGTGTTTTGGTATCACTACGCGATAGCCAAGTTTATTCAGCAGTCGTATGCTTGCAATACCTATTTCGCTATCGTTAAAATTCGTGAATTCGTCTGCAAATAGGTAGACTGTTTCTGCTTGCGTTTTCTGCTCGTTTTCAAGCAATTTTTTTATACCTTGTTTTAGTGTTTGCTTGTTAATGGCCGGAAATTTTCTCTTAGGGGCAAATCCAATCTTTCCAAAAATATATTTACGTACAAATGAATTGCTTAGAAAATAGTTACTTATTTCTGCAATGTATTGTCCTATGGCATTAAATTTACTGATATGTGCAATTAACCAAGACCGAAACGGAACTCCGTTGGCATCGTAATAATTTTGTAAAAATTCTGCTTTTAGCTTAGTTATATCTACACTCGATGGGCATTCCGTTTTGCAGGCTTTGCACATCAGACATAAGTCAAATACTTCGTAAACTTCTTTGTGATCAAATGGGTTAATCTTCTCCGAATGTGTAAGATATTCGCGCAAAATATTCGCCCGTGCGCGGGTAAGGTTTTTTTCGTCGCGCGTGGCCTGAAAACTTGGGCACATGGTGCCGCCAATCAGGTGCGACTTGCGGCAATCGCCCGAACCATTGCATTTCTCCGCCGCCCTTAAAATTCCGCCTTCTTGTTCGAAATTGAAAAATGTGGGTATTACCCTGTGTTCTTTTCCTGGTGTGTAACGCAGTTGTGTATGCATGGGAGCACTATCCACTATTTTACCCGGATTAAAGATATGCTCTGGATCCCATACTTCTTTTATTTCTTTGATTAAGCCGTAGTTTCTTTCGCCCAACATGAGTGGAATAAATTCGCTGCGCAACCTTCCGTCGCCGTGTTCACCGCTGAGCGAACCATTATATTTTTTTACTAATTGCGCTGTTTCAAGGGCTACTTTTTTAAACAGGTCTACATCGTGCTTGCTTTTTAAATTGAGTACTGGCCTAAGGTGTAATTCTCCGGTACCAATGTGTGCATGATATACGCTGCTTAAATCGTATTTGGCCAACATTTCTTTAAATTCTTTTATGTACATGGGCAGATGTTTTGGATTCACTGCGGTATCTTCAACCACCGAGACCGGTTTAGCATCGCCGGATAAATTCGAGAGCAGACCTAAACCCGCTTTTCTTAAATCCCACACTTTTTTCATGTCTTTTCCGTAGATAAGCGGATAATGATATCCCAAGTTGGCCAATTGCATTTCCTTTATCGTATTTTCTGCCAAACTAAGTATTTCCTCTGGTGAGTGGCCATAGTATTCTATGATGAGAAGGGCTTCGGGTTCTCCTTCTACAAAAAATCTATTTTCATTTTGTTCTTTGTTTTCCAATGTACATTCGAGTATTACCTTATCCATAAGTTCAACCGCAGAGGGTTGGTGTTTTAAGGCAATTAGGTTTGCCTCTAATGCCTCTTCTAAAGTATGAAAATGAGCGCAGAGTAATGCTTTTTCTTTTGGTGGAAGCGCCACAAGGTTTAGTTTGATTGCTGTAACAAAAGCTAGTGTACCCTCGGAACCGGCAATTATTTTGGCCAAATTGAATGCTATGTTTGTATCAGAGAAAATATTGGTTTCTAATAAAATATCTATAGCATATCCATTGTTTCTGCGCTTTATTTCCTTATCGGGAAATTCTGTACGAATGCTTTCCTGATTTTCCGGGAGGCTTAGTTTTTGGTATAAGTGAGCATATATTTTGCCTTCTAAATCAGTTTGTTGTATTTTTTTTTCAAAATTCTCTTTGCAAATATCGCCAAAATGAACTTCCGATCCATCGGATAAAATAGCTTCTACTTCGAGCAGATGGTCTCTAGTGCTTCCATATATTAGCGAATGCGAACCACAAGCGTTATTCCCAACCATGCCGCCCATCATTACCCGGTTGGCAGTAGATGTTTCTGGTGCAAAAAAAAGATTGTAGGGCTTTAAAAACAGGTTTAATTCGTCGAGCACTACACCAGGTTCTACCCAAATAAATTGCTCATCTTTGTTAAATTCAATTATTTTGGTGAGATATTTTGATAAATCTACCACTATTCCGCTGCCAACAACTTGTCCGGCTAATGATGTTCCTGCTGTACGCGGAATGAGCGAGCTATTGTGTTGCCGGGCAAAATTAATTAGTAACTTAATATCGTTTTTGTTTTTAGGGCGAGCCACTGCTTCAGGCAATTCCCTGTAGGCCGAGGCATCGGTTGCAAATAGTCGGCGCATAGTTTCGTCGGTGTAAAAATCGCCCGCCATTTGGCTTTTTAGTTTTTGGTAGTTTGCTTTCATTGACAATTATTCAATGGACAAATATATATGCACTTCTTTTATTCTCAAACCTACAAGTTAAAAATTCATTTTCAGTTATGGCTTGACATAACATTTTTTCTAGTTACTTTATTGCTGATAGGCAGATAAGCAAGCACTAAAATTAATATCCGGCTGCCTGCCCATCTTTTCTGGATTCTGATGCCCCCCAATAAGTGTTGTTTTTTTCGTCGCGCTTAATGGCTTGGTATCCACCATATCCATCGAGCGAGTACTGTATGGTATGTCCCATTTTTAGTAGTTTTCGTATCACTTCGTAATCGAAGCCACTTTCCAGGTGCAATAAACCGCCGTCGGTCATTTTTTCGCCTGTTGGTTCAGATGATCCTTCGTGTCTGATCCGAGGAGCATCGCCGGCTTCTTGCAAGCCCATACCGAAATCAACCATATTGACAATAATTTGCACGTGACCTTGTGGTTGCATGGCTCCACCCATTACCCCAAAACTCATAAATGGTTTTCCATCTTTGGTTATAAATGCCGGAATAATTGTATGAAATGGCCTTTTCCCCGGAGCATAAACGTTGTGGTGATTTGGGTCGAGGCTAAACAATTCGCCTCGGTCTTGCAACATAAAACCTAGTTTTGGGGGTACCATTCCGGAGCTCATGCCTCTGTAGTTACTTTGAATGAGAGATACCATATTGCCATCTTTGTCGGCCACGGTCATGTAAATGGTATTGCCTGTTTCTAATTCACCTGCATCGTAGGCTTTGGCGGCGAGGTTTGGATTAATTTGTTTGGCTCTTTCTTTGGCATATACTTTTGAAAGCAAGTGTTCCATCGGAATTTTGTTAAAGGCTGGATCTGAATAGTATTTTGCCCGGTCTTCGTAAGCCAGTTTCTTTGCTTCAGTAAAAATATGGATGTAATCGGCAGAGCCGTAGCCCATGCTTTTAATATCGTACAATTCAAGAATATTTAGCATTTGCAGAGCTGCGGTGCCTTGTCCGTTTGGAGGTAATTCCCACACATCATAGCCTCTGTAGTTTACAGAGACCGGATCAACCCATTCGGCATGATAGTCAGATAAATCATCGTAAGATAAAAATCCGCCTTGTTCTTTCATAAATTTGTCTATGGTTCTGGCAATATCGCCCTTGTAGAATGCATCGCGGCCATCTTTAGCTATTTTACTCAGGGTTTTGGCAAGGAATGGATTTTTAAATATTTCGCCTTCTGCCGGAGCTTTACCATTGGGCATGTAAGTTTCTCTAAAATTTGGGTATTGCTGCATAAATGCGGCACTTCTTTGCCAATAGTAGGATATTAATTCGCTTACCGGAAAACCATTGTTGGCATAGTCAATGGCTGGTTGCAAAATATCGGCCATTTTAAGATTTCCAAATTTTTTATGTAGTTCGAACCATCCGTCTACTGTACCCGGCACGCTTACTGGCAATACGCCGTGGGCAGGAATTTTGGTGTAAGCATTTTTAATAAAGTAGTCTAAGGTTAAAGTTTTTGGAGATGGGCCACTGCTGTTTAGCCCATATAATCTTTGGGTTTTTGCGTCCCAAACAATGGCAAAAAGGTCGCCGCCAATTCCGCTTCCGGTTGGCTCCATAAGACCAAGTGCTGCATTGGCTGCAATGGCGGCATCTACCGCCGATCCACCTTTTTTAAGTATGTCGAGCGCTATTTGAGTGGCCAATGGGTGGCTTGTGGCTGCCATGCCGTTTTGAGCGATTATGGCTGCTCTTGTGCCGAAATTTCTGCCTTCCATCCTGTCCTGTGCATTTAGTTGTATGCCTGATAGAAGCAAGAGCATACACAATGTAATTTTGCTTTTCATAAATATCTTTTTTTGCTTAAATGTTTTGGTAGGAAATAGATAATATGTATGTTCGTAACTACAATAGTAAGAATTTTTTTTATTTTTTTTTTATTATTTTACTGATGTGCTTTGTTTGCTGTTACTGTAAAATTGAGTTACATTGTATCGATTTTTGATTGTTTACTATTTTGTTTTTCAATTTGTTTTTTCAAATGCCACAATTATCATCCGTTTTTAAAGAAATCATTGAGCACTTGCCTCATGTTGTGTTGATTATTAATAAACAACAAAAAATTATTTTTGGAAATAAATTGGCGCATCGGTATTGGCCGGAAATTGCCAACAATAAGACAACGCTTGTATCACTATGTTTGGAGTCGTTTAGTTCAGGCGAACAGAAATTAATTGATAGTATGTGGATTGCTGGTCAGAAAGTTAGTTATTTGACTGTAAAACAAATTAATGCCGTAGATTTGGCTTTGTTTCGGTCTGAACTAATGCCATTGGAGTCTGCTATTGATAGTGATGCGCTTATGCTTGCTGTATTGCAGCCATTGCAGTTTTTTTACAAGACAAAAGATTTGCCGGAGCAATCGCATTTGCTTAAAGTTTTGGATTCCGCTGAGAATGCGTTTATATTGTTTCATCTGGATGTAAATAATCAAACTAAAATATTATATGCCAATAAATCCGCAGCTAAACTATATGGTTATCGGCTTGCTGATTGGCATAATATGTCAATATTTGATTTATGGGATAAAAATTCGCCTGATATTGTGCAGTTTAGGGTGCAGTTTAAGTTGCTCAAATCTTCTGAAAAGTGGAAACATCAGACAATACATCTTAATAAAAAGGCTGTGGATTTTCCAGTGGAAATGAACTTGAGCAAAATTGGTTCTGTGGGCATGGAACTTTTTTCTTTGGAGTGCCGAAGTTTGGAAAAAGAAAAAATAACTTTGTCGCAATTGTCTGTTTTACGCTCTATTTTTGATTATTCCCCGGATATTCTGTTTAAACTTGATAAGGATTTTTTTGTTATTGACGCCAATCTGCTTGCCTGCGACCGCTTTTTAATGCCCCATAGCCGAATTGTTGGAGCTCCTTTAAGAGAAGTAACGCAACAAAAAGGCTTTGATATAATTATGCCATTTTTGACCACTGCTTTATCGGGGGAAAAAATAGAAGCTGAAATAAATTTTTGTTTTCGGCAAAAGAATAATGCAAGGATATTATTGCAAGTTTTTCCGCAAACCTCCAGATTTAGTGTCAATAGTTTGGTAGTTGTAATGAAAGATATTACGGAAGCACAAAATCTATTAGATTCTATTAGTGAAAGTGAACGCAAATACAGAACGCTTTTTGAAAATTCCACCTTTGGTATTGTTTTGCATCGCATTGATGGTTCAATCGTTTCGGTGAATAAGGAGATTTGCCGTATGCTTGAATATCCCGAAAATGAATTATTGCGCATGAATATTATGCAGTTTCATTTATTGGATGATCAACATTTTATTAAGGAAAAGATATTATTTCTGAATTTTGAAGAAAGTTTTACTGCCGAAGTGAAACTTAGCCGAAGTTCGGGTAATATTGTATATGCTTCGGTGCATGCACGATACGTTATTGTGAATAATGAAAAATTAGTACTTACAACGATTCAGGATATTTCAATGGCCGTGATTACCCGGCTGGCTTTCGAAGATCAAAACAGATTTCTGGAGCTGATAATTAACAATATTCCAATGCAGCTTTTTTGGAAATCTGTCGATTTGAAACTTTTGGGGGCTAATAAGGCATTTTTGAAGGCTTTTGGATACAATCATGTGGGCGATATTTTGGGTAAATCCGACGAGGATTTTGATGTGGATGAGGAAACAAGAGCTATTTTTTTGTCGTCTGACCAAAAAGTGCTGGAAACCCGTCAGGCATTAATGAATATCGAAATTAAATTTACTGATAAAGAAGGGAAGGCCTGCATTAGCAGTACAAATAAATTCCCAATTTTTGATGAAAATAAACAATTGATTGGTATTCTTGGAATTGCTATGGATATAACTGAGCGACATTTTATGTTGGCGCAACTTATCGATAGAGAAAAAAAATATCGTTTACTTGCCGAAAACTCAGTAGATGTTATTTGGGCACTGGATAATCAGTTTAAATTCGTATTTAGCAGTAAATCGAGCGAAAAACTTTTTGGTTACACACTTGAAGAAAGAGCGCAACTAAATATTCAAATCGAAAACCTGTACACCAAAAATTCATTAGATTTAATTCGAAGTGCCTTTATCAATAGAGCCGATGAATATTCGCGCGATCCGGGATCAAACCGCAGAATTGAATTAGAATTAGAAGCCATTCACAAAGACGGACACCATTTTTGGGTGGGTGTTTCCGCTGGGTTTTATTTTAATAGTAATGGTAAAGTGGATGGTATTCAGGGGATTACGCGCGACATTACTGAAGAGAAAAATGCAAAATTAGAATTATTAAAAGCCAAAGAAAAAGCTGAGGAGAGTGATAAACTAAAATCTGCTTTTCTTGCTTCTGTTTCGCATGAATTAAGAACTCCCTTAAACGCTATAATTGGTTTTAGCAGTTTATGCAGCCCTCAAAAATCTGTAGAGAAATTAGTCGAATATGGAAAAACGGTGAATAGAAGCGCAATTCATCTGCAAAAAATTATTGAATCTATTTTTAATCTGGCATTGCTGCAATCTAATGAACTCCCCATCGTTATTTCCGAATTTTCTGTGAGAGAGCTTATTCTCGAATTAAAAATGTATGCTCAATCGGAAATGTCGATTTTGAATAAGAGCCTGGACATTTATCTGGATTTTAAGGTGCCTGCTAATTTGAATATGCGCTCTGATAAATCTAAGCTATTGCAATTGCTTACCAACTTGGTGAATAATGCCATAAAATATACTCACAAGGGGAGCGTTACTATTGGTTTTACTGTTCAGGAGATGGATATTGTTTTTTTTGTCTGCGATACCGGCGATGGTATTCCCAAGGATAAGTTTGAGTATATTTTTGGTAGATTTACCCAAATAGAAAAGCAATCGTATTCTTCCATTGGTGTTGGTTTAGGACTTGCCATTGCTAAAGAAATTGCCGAATTGCTGAGCGGTAAAATTTGGTTGCACTCGGAGGTGAACAAAGGTTCTGAGTTTTATTTTCAAACTCCGCTTAGTTTAACTAATTAGGGGCTGCTGAAATAACGCTAATAATAAGTTCCTTAGGATATTACTTCTATAGATTATAATTTCGAGTGCAAGCTTTTTAAAGCAGAACTCGCGAAAACCTTATACTTATATAGGATAAGGTAATAAGGTAGAAATTAAAGCTACAGTTTTTTTCTACTAAGGTGTACCCCAAACATAAGTGCTTAAAAAAACCTTATTTGCTATTTACACCTTAGTACACAATATTGTAAAAGGCATAGCAATACCTTATTACCTTATTATTTACCCAAAGAAATGAAAATCAATTTCTTAAATTCTATTTCAAAATCTTGCTATTTAAGTTTTTCAGCAGACCCTAAGTAAGCTGTAAACATTGTTTTTATACTTAAAAAAAAAAGCCTTTTTGCTGTGCAGAAAGGCTTTCATTCTTAAAAAAAATCTTTATTCGCCCGGAGAAATAGCTTCTACAGGACAAACATCTGCGCATGCGCCGCAATCTGTACATGTATCAGGGTCGATAGAATAAACATCACCTTCTTTTATTGCTTCTACGGGGCATTCATCGTAACATGCGCCGCAAGCTGTACATGTGTCTGCATCAATTTTGTATGCCATAACTTTAATCTTTTATTTAATTTGATTAATCATTTTCGAGAACAAATTTACAAATATATATGGATGTAAAAAGCTTGTAAAGCATTTTTAAGCTAGTTTATATTTAGTCTACATAGTAAATAAGGCATCAAGTGCTTTATTTATAATGGGATCCGACTGATTAAATGTTTGATAGAATTCATTCTCATCAAAAATATTTCGTATGGTGTAGGCTCTGAATCGCAAGCTAATTTCACTTTGAGAGATATCATATCCAGCTTGGTCAAATTTTACCCCATTTTCTTCGCAATACTTTATAAATGCTGATTGCCAATTGCTTTGCTTTAAATATTTGTCAAGTGATGCATAATCTTTGTATTTCTTTAGATTTACTCTCTGATTATCTGTATATTGCAAAGCGTACTGGTATATGAGCCCTCTGTTTACTATTTTTTGAAAATAGGGGCTATAATAACTTGTATCAATGGGAACATAAATATCGGGCATAATTCCACCGCCGCCATATAATATTTTTCCTTTTGGGGTGGTATAAATTATCGAGTCGGGGAATGGGATACTATCTGAATGCGATAATTCGCCATTCACCATTCGGTGCCAAACTTCATCTTCGTATGCTTCAACACCGTTTTCGTAGGGTTTTTGAATCGAACGACCAGTTGGAGTATAGTATCGTGCGGTAGTTAGTCTTATTGCCGAACCATCGTTAAAACCAATGGGCTCTTGTACCAAGCCCTTGCCGAAAGAACGACGGCCAATAATTACTGCCCTGTCATTATCTTGCATGGCACCTGCTACAATTTCGCTGGCCGAGGCCGACCACGTGTCTATCAGAATTGCCAATTTTATTTTCTCAGCTAAGCCTTTTTTCGTTGCCTGATAATTGATTCGTGGACGAGAATTTCCCTCCGTGTAAACAATCAATTTTGTTTCGTCTAAAAAGTGGTCTGAGATTTTTATGGCCGCATCAAGTATTCCGCCTCCATTGCCACGCAAATCTAATATTAGCGATTTCATGCCTTCTTTTATCAGTTTTTCCAGTGCTTCGTCAAATTCATTGGACGTGGTAAGTGCAAACCTCGATATTTTTATGTAGCCCGTTTCTTTATTAAGCATGTGCGCCGCTGTAATACTATAAATCGGTATTTTGTCGCGAACAATTTCAAATGGAAGCAATTCTTTTAGACCATTCCTTTTTATGTGTACTTTTACTTTGGTGCCTCTTTCTCCTTTCAGATTTTTTATTACTGCATCGTTGGTAACTTTCTTTCCCACAAAGAGACTATCGTTTATTTTTATTATTTTATCTCCTGCCAGAATACCAATTTTTTCCGAAGGACCGCCTTGAATGGTGTTGATTATATAAATTGTATCGTTTGTTATGTTGAACTGTACCCCAATACCTTCGAAATTTCCTTCCAAGGGTTCTTCCATTTCTTTTAAGTCTTTGGCAGGTATATACATCGAGTGTGGATCGAGGCGGGTTAATACATCCGGAATTATTTCTTCTATTATTTTGGATGGTTCTATACTGTCTACATAATTTTCGCGCACAAGATCTAACACCAAATCTATTTTGCTATAATATCCACGATTTAGCGACTGATGAGGATTTACTGTGTTTGTTCCTGCATTTTTCGATAAAATATTGCCTAAATATATGCCCAAAGCCATCGTGGAAGCAAATGCCAAGGGAAGCCAGTATTTATTAATTTTCATTATATTTTCGATTATTTTTTTATTGTAATTCTATGTGTTCTAGTATGATACCTGCCCTTGTTAGTAAATCTAAGCCATCGGTAATTCTGTATTTCTCTGTAAATACTACCCTGGTAATGCCCGCCTGAATGATGAGTTTGGAGCATTCCATACAGGGCGAGGTAGTTACATACAATGTGGCTCCCTGACTGCTGTTGCCCGATTTTGCTACTTTTGTTATGGCATTAGCTTCGGCATGCAGCACATAAGTATGGGTTAGTCCATTTTCGTCTTCGCATTTATTTTCAAATCCCGATGGAGTTCCATTATAGCCATCAGAAATGATCATTTTGTCTTTTACCAATAATGCACCCACTTTTCTTCTTGCGCAATAAGAATTTTCGGCCCATATTTTTGCCATTTTTAAGTATCTGATGTCTACCTCGGCTTGTTTTTTTGCGTCCATTTATTCTTTCTTTTTGTTGATGAAACAATCTTGCTCTAAAGGTATTTTTTTGTCTTATTCTTGTTTTACATCATATTGCCATTCACTAAGCAGCTTTAGTTTGCTTTATTTTAGCGCAATGATAATTGTTTTTTATTTTGCGCTAAATGTAAAAAAAAAACCTGTGAAATTCACAGGTTTTTTTTCTTCGTACCCGGAGCCGGAATCGAACCGGCACTCCCGAAAGAACTGGTTTTTGAGACCAGCGCGTCTACCTATTCCGCCATCCGGGCTTTTCTTAGGCGGTGCGAAAATACATATTTTTTTTCTTATCGCACAAATTTTTTTTATGGCATATTCATTCATATTTACAATAAACTGATTTTTAGTTTATTCTACTATCACTATTTTGTCGAGCTGGTAGCCTGATTTGCCATTTATTTGGGTTAGATTTATGCCAATCCATTTTTGAGATTCCGAATATTCATAAAAATAAGCCCACTGGTTTCCATAAGCACTGATGTCAAACTCCAGATTATTCAATTTGTAATTTCTTTCCTTGCTCAATTGGAGCATTTTTATCATTTTATCGGGTAATTGTTCTATTTTTTGTTCATTTTTGAAGGATGCTGTCGATTTCTCAAAAATTTGACGGTAATTTCCTTTTCGGGCATCTGAAAAAAGTTCGGCAAGAAGCTTTTGCGAATGTTTGTGTGTATTGTTTTTACCGGTTTGTATGCTTATGTTTTCTATTTCAAAATAGGTATTCCATTGCAAATGAAGTGCTAACGGGCTTTTTGAATTTACGGAACCACATAAGAAATCCATACTTATTTTTTCTGCCGTTTGATGAAATGTTGTGGGTAGCGCCTTAAGCCAGAGCAATTGTCCGAATGTTTTGTGTTGGGTTTGCATAAGATCTGCAAAATCTTTTTCGCTTATGGCATTTTTCAAATCAGACTTGGCCCAAATCTCGTTGTAAGCGCCGGATTTTAATTTGATAAAAAAATCCAGCGATGAAGCTGATATTTGCGCTGGTATTTTGGAGTATTTATTTCCCAGCCATTTTTTTAGATTTTCGCTATTGCTTAACTCCAGTTGTGCTGTTTGATGTTTTTTTTGCCATTTTTTGTGCAGATATTTTTCCGTGCCGCTAAATTGCAATTCGCAGGCAATTACTGGTAATTCGTCCGGATTTTGCATTTTATTGCCATTTTTTTCTATCAAATGCAGTTCAAGCGATTTTTCCGAAAACCATACTGGCCAATAAGTATTATATGTATTGTTCAGATTGTTGTATTCTGTCCATTGGCAAATATCGGCATGCACAAACCATTCTTTTTGATTGGAATTGATAATCTGAAAATCTCCGGGTAAAAAGTATTCGGTATTGGTTTCCTTTTGGCACGAAAGCCCAAAAAATATGAATACTAAAATTATGTAATTGTTTTTCATTTATTTATGTCTTTCTGGTGAATTTTTCCGTGTTGTTTTCTACTATTTTTTGCATTGGTTGCTACTCTCAAAGTTAGTAAAAATGACGCAGCAAATAAAATTCAATTACATATTATGTTCTTTTTTGTTTTTCCATTCTCTTCTCATAAAAAAACTTTCATTTTATGACGGAGTTAATTAGTTTTGCAAAACTTTATAGAAAAATAATGCATTTATGGATACAGTTTTAAGCGGAATTCGCTCAACCGGACGTTTACATTTAGGAAATTATTTTGGTGCAATTACCAATTTCGTAGAGTTGCAGCATCAGGAGAAATGCTATTTTTTTGTGGCCGATTATCATTCTCTTACCACGCACCCAACTCCGGAAAATTTGCACACCAGCGTTAGAACTGTATTGGCAGAGTATCTGGCATGCGGAATCGATCCCGAAATTGCCACCCTATATGTGCAAAGCGATGTTCCTGAGATTCCCGAACTATATTTGCTCTTAACCATGAATGCCTATCTTGGTGAACTCGAACGCACAACTACCTTTAAAGATAAAGCGCGCAAGCAACCCGATAATGTAAATGCCGGTTTGCTTACATACCCAGTGCTGATGGCTGCCGATATTATTATTCACAAAGCTACTAAAGTGCCTGTGGGAAAAGATCAGGAGCAAAATCTGGAAATGGCACGCAAGTTTGCCAAGCGTTTCAATTTTATGTATAAGCACGAAGTGTTTCCCGAACCTCAGGCTTTCAACTTTGGTAAAGAACTAGTTAAAATCCCGGGCTTAGACGGCACAGGAAAGATGGGTAAATCCGAAGGCAACGGAATTTTTTTGGCTGATGATGCCAAAACAATTCGAAAAAAGATTATGACTGCAGTTACGGATGCTGGGCCTACTGAAAAAAACTCTCCCGTAGCGGAACCTATTCAAAATCTTTTTACCTTAATGGAAGTAATGTCGAAACCCGATACTTTGCTCTTTTTTAAAGATGCTTATGCTAATTGCAGTATTCGCTATGGCGATTTAAAAAAGCAATTGGCCGAAGATGTGGTGTTGTTTACTACGCCCATTCGTGAACGTATATTGCAAATCGAAAACGATGAAGCATATATGAGAAAAGTTGTAAAATTGGGCGCAGAGAAGGCACGCGAAAGTGCTTCCAAAACGCTCAAAGAAGTGAGGGAAATCATTGGATTTAAAGCTTTTTGATTTAATATTGCTATTCTAATATAGGCAGTTTTTTTAAAAATTGCCTTTTTTTGTTTTAATGAGATTTGATTATGCTAATAGGCATTTTAGTTAAATAGATTAACTCTATAGACCAAAAAGTCCGGTGAATTTTATTCATCTGTCATATTTTCTAAATTTAGCTAAGCCCGAAACGGCTAAATCGGGATGTTTCCGAGAGAGACCAATTTTTTCATGTAGATATTTAAAATGAAGTGTGTTTGAATATGGAAGATTAAATTTGTTTTAGCGTTTTTTGTTGGCTAATTTAGTATTAATCTTTGTGTTGTATTTTGATAAAAGAAATTTTTGATGCAAGATGAAAGAAAAATGATTTTTCAGCATAAAAAATGTTGATTTAGTATTGACTTTTTTAAATCATTTGATTATATTTAGCCAAAATGAAAAAATATGAACAAAAAATTATTTCCTGTTCGACAAGGTTTTCATTTTTTTCGCAATTTTCGATTTTTGGCACCCATGTTTAGAGATGCCAGGATGGGAAAATATAAAAAAATTCCTTGGAAATCTGCTTTTGGAATTTTTGCCGCAGTTTTGTATGTAATTACTCCTTTAGATTTAATACCGGAGTTTATCATTGGTTTTGGTTTTATCGACGATTTTGCCGTTTCTATGCTCGCAATGAAAGCCATCGATATGGATATTGAGCACTATAAAATGTGGCAAAAAGAACAAGAAATTGTGCCATAAATCACATACTTCTGTGATATGCAGTATGTTAGCAACTCGAATGGCGCACGCGCTTCTGTGTTCAACATCACAGTACTGTGTGTGGTTTCACACCCTAAAATAATTGCCTGATACTTGCAATAGTGCTAACTTTGAGTATGTTTAATCATTAAAAAATTATAGTCATGGCACGCAAAATATTATTAGCACTTTTCGTTTTAGCAGTTATCTTTTTTATCGATAATTTGATTTTAATTGCACTGGGTTGCACTGCTAGTTTGTGCGGAGCAGAAAATTCATTTTACTGCGATTTCTTCTGTGTTTTTGAAAAAGTATTGTATGTGGCAAGCATTGGTGTTCCGGTAATTATGTTTGCACACAACTGGTACAAGCAAAGACAAATTCAGGCTAATTAGTTATTAACTATTTGAATGGTGTTCTATGGAAAAAGATGATTGTTGTTACACGATTTCGAAAACATTAGAAAACACATCTCAAAATAGAGAATAGAAAAGAGATACTCCGGTGGGTATCTCTTTTTTTTTCAAACTACAATACGAAAAATTCTCTATAATATCTTGTCTGTTTTTACTTTTATTCACAAATTTATGTATATTTACTAGCAAAATAAAATTTGTGAAAACAATGAAAAAGCCACATCTATGAGGCTAAGCAAGTATTTCTTTATTTTTATTCTATTTATGTTTTCGGCTGCTTCGTGCCAAAAACTTACCATACGCGATTACTCCGCATTTGTGAATCCATTTATCGGTACTGGTGGTCATGGGCATACATATCCGGGGGCGGTGCTTCCTTTTGGTATGATGCAACTTAGTCCCGATACCCGACTTACCGGATGGGACGGTTGCTCGGGATACCATTTCTCCGATTCTGTGGTATACGGTTTTACTCACACACACCTTAGTGGCACCGGGGTTTCAGATTATGGCGATGTTTTGCTGATACCCTGCACCGGAAATCTAACCTGGAAAAATGGGAATCCTTCGAAAAACGAAGATGGGTATTTCTCTTATTTCTCTCACGATAACGAAATTGCCGAACCGGGCTATTACAGTACTTTTTTGGATAAATACAAAATTAAAGTGGAGCTAACGGCTACTGAAAGAGCCGGTATGCACAAATATACATTTCCTAAAGCTGAAAAGGCTCATATTTTGCTCGATTTAGAGCATCGCGACCAGGTGCTCGAGTCGCATATCAAAATTGTTTCGCCTACTGAAATTGAAGGTTATCGTATTTCTTCTGCCTGGGCAAAAAACCAGTATATTTATTTTGTTGTTCAATTTTCTTCTCCTTTCGAAAACCATGCTCTGGCTCTGAACGACTCTATACTAGCTGATTCTACTCAAATATCCGGCACAAATATTAAGGCTGCTTTTTTCTATAAAACAAAACGTAGCGAGACAATCTCTTTAAGAATTGGCATCTCCGCTGTTGATATTGCAGGCGCCCGTGCTAATTTAAACTACGAAATTAAACATTGGGATTTTGATTCCTTGAAAATGAATGCCCGAAATAAATGGAATGCCGAATTATCTAAAGTTGAAATTAAGTCGAACGAGCAGCAACAAAAGCTTATTTTTTATACCGGATTGTATCACAGTTTTTTAAATCCCCATATTTTTCACGATGTTGATGGGAGGTACAGAGGCGGCGACCTGAAAATTCATCACGAAACTTCTTTCAAAAATCACAGTGTTTTTTCTTTGTGGGATACTTTTAGAGCTACACATCCACTTTTTACAATACTACAACCCGATAGAACCGAAGATTTTATTCAGTCAATGCTGAAATTTTACGAATATTCCGGTTTTTTGCCTGTATGGGAATTGGCAGCTAACGAAACTACAATGATTGGATATCATTCCGTTTCTGCTATTGCTGATGCTTATCTGAAAGGAATTAGAGGATTCGATGCAAAACTGGCGCTTAAAGCGATGGTAAAAAGTGCTGAGCAGAATCGCTTTGGTTTGGATTTTTATCAACAATTTGGGTTTATTCCTTTAGACAAAGAGCCTGAATCTGTTTCTAAAACCCTGGAATATGCTTACGACGATTGGGCTATAGCTCTTATGGCCAAAGAATTAGGACAAAAAAAAATCTATCGTAATTTTATTCAACGGGCACAGTATTACAAAAATATTTTTGATCCACAAACCGGTTTTATGCGCCCTAAATCAAACGGTGCATGGTTAAGTCCATTCGATCCCAAAGAGGTAAATTTTAATTATACGGAGGCCAATTCGTGGCAATATAGCTTTTTTGTTCCACAAGATGTTTCGGGTTTTATGCAATTGTTGGGCGGCTCCGAGTATCTGGAACAAAAACTCGATGCTTTATTCTCCGAATCTAATCAAACAACCGGAAGAACACAGGTTGATATTACGGGTTTAATTGGGCAATATGCACACGGAAACGAACCTAGTCATCACATGGTTTATCTTTATAATTATGTAGGAAAACCATGGAAAACGCAGCATTTTGTCAATAGAATTTTAAACGAAATGTATACCAACGACCCCAATGGATTGATTGGGAACGAAGATTGCGGACAAATGTCGTCGTGGTATGTTTTAAGTGCTCTCGGTTTTTATCAGCTAAACCCCGGCGCAGATATTTATGCTATTGGAACTCCTATATTTCCGGAAGCTGTTATTCATGCTGGCAGTAAACCACTGGTTATTAAAGCTAATAATGTGAGCACCGAAAACTACTTTATTCAATCGGTAAGGTGGAATGGTGAAGAATACAAGTATTCCTATATCACACATAAAATGATTAGTGATGGAGGGGAGCTGGTTTTTGAAATGGGCAGTATGCCTAATATGAACTGGGGAGAACCAAAGGTTTACAGGCCTGTTTCTGAGATTGCCGATGATTTGATTTTACCGGTGCCCTATTTTTCGCAGAGCAAACGCTCTTTTTACGATACTTTATGGGTTGCTTTGAACAGTTTTACGCCCGAAACTTCTGTTTTTTATACTTTGGATGGCTCTGAACCCACCGAAAATTCTAACTTGTATACATCTACCCTGATTATTGATAAGTCGTTAAAAGTGAAAGCTATTGCGGTAGATAATAAGGGCAGAAAAAGCAAAATTGTTGAGGCCGAATATCATAGAGTGCCTGCTAAAAGGAGTGTTCAGATATTGAGTAAGTACAATAGAATGTATACTGCGGGGGGAGATAATGGATTGGTAGATTTTTTGCGAGGCGGGAATAATTTTAGAAATGGATTGTGGCAGGGCTATCAAAATCAGGATTTTGAAGCTATTGTAAAGCTCGAGAAAACAGAGGTGGTGAGTAAACTTGGGGCTGGCTTTTTGCAGGAGATTTCGGCTTGGATTTGGATGCCGCTTAGGGTAGATTTTTTGGTTTCTACCGATGGTATCAATTTTGATTTTGTTGGTTCTGTAATTAATACTGTTCCGGAGAATAGTTACGAAGTAAAAACAATAGATTTTGTACTTAAAATTATGCCACGAAATGTAAGATATGTGCGCGTAAAAGCATATAATTACGGCACAATTCCGGAATGGCATCTCGGCCATGGGGGCGACGCTTTTATTTTTGTGGATGAAATTATAATTGAGTAGAATTGGTTTTTCTGTTCATGTTCTTTTTCATCTTTTAAGGTAATATTTTATTTTTTACATTTGAGAACACTATCAAAATGTAAATGGTTTATGCCAATAATACCTAAAAATACTGTGTAACGATTTGTTTCGAAACACAGTATTCTGAAAATTAGATAAGTATTATATATATTTTTACAGTAACTTATTCTTTGCTTCCAAATGCCAAATCTCCGGCATCGCCTAA
>DYOH01000046.1 GCA_020720625.1 Acetofilamentum sp.
ATAGTATATGAAAACAAAACCTAATTCTTTTATTTCTTTACAAATAAATAAGATGTTTGATGCTTTAAAAAGTATTGGAAAATACGTAGTTAATAATCCTGGCAAATCTTTGGCTACCGGTGCTTTAGCTTTAAGTTTAAGTGCTTGCGGTGGTGATGAAGATCCTATGACTGATGATACTGTTTTGGATAAAACTAATGTCGTGGGACAGTTAACAGTAGTTTCAACAGTTTACGAGGATAATAGTGAAATATTAGATGCTTTTTATATCGTAGGAAATCCTTCCGATGGAATTGATTCAGTCCAGATTTTTGTTAATGATCTGCATTATACTTTGATTCAGGATAATAACTATGTAGAAGGCAAAATAAATGATGCCGCCACTGACGGAAAAGAGGCATTTAAATTTGTTTCATGGAAGAATGGTAAAAAAGTTGGTGAAAAATCTAATGAATATGCATCTGGTAAATATGATTTAGATGGAAATAAATAAAAAAATAGTTACTGATAAAGACTTTAATATTATTTAGATTTTATTAAATTACTCTCATAAATTAAAGCATAACGCACTACATTTTACTGAAACGCCAGCGTTAGAGCTTCTCGCTCATAATTTTCGTTTTCCAGATTCATATCTTAAATTACAATGCGCATGAGTTGATTCATTTGTTACTGAACCAACGTAATTTAGAGCACAAAATGTATAGTTTCATAAATCAGTATTTGCCCAATTCACAGTTGTTGTTTCTTTAGTAAATCCAGTATATTGAAAAGCTGTCTTCGCATCCACATAGCCTTTCACGGCGGATTCTGTTGGAAGGGTGGTGGTGCTGACAGATGTGATTGCGCTGGTATTGTTGATTCTATTTGCTATATGATCGTCGCTAAATTGTAAATTTCCAACAATTTTGGTATCGCCATATAGCATAAATTCGTAAGCTGTCGAAATTGGTCATCACACTGCCAAATTTCAGCTAAATGAAGAGATAGAGATGATTTAGTTTAAGCTAAAGCCTACAAACTTTAGTCTAAAATTGTAAAAATACAAGGCAGCCCCATTTCATCCCGAAAGTTTTAGAACTTTCGGGATGTATATTATATGGAAAAATTAGGCCAGCTCCAATTTCCTTAACTGTATAGTTTAGCTATGGTATTAATGGCATTCACCGATTTAGATAATTCTTCAATAAAACCAATATGTCCTGAGTTTTCGAGTTCTACAATATGATATTGTAAAGGATAAGGCAGCATTTTACGTAAATCGTAAGGAATAAATTGGTCGAATTTTCCAGCAAAAAAGATAAAAGGCACTTTTAGGTCGTTCATAACCTGTGTTCGGTCTTTACGGTCTTTCAAACCTTTCAGTGTAGCTACAATATTTTCTGGTGGCAATAGGGCTGCAATTTGTTTGGCATTTTCAATATCATCGGCGAATTGCTCAACATTTGCCGGAGCAAAAATCTTTGGAAAGTGAGCCGAGTAAATCAGTTCTTTTTTTCCTTCGTTGAGTAATTTAATTTCTCTGTAGCGGTTTTGCTTTTTTTCCTGATTATCGGCAAAAGGAGCAGAATGAAACAAACTGAACGCCCAGAGTTTATTAGGATATTTTTCGGCAAATGCCAAAGCGGCGTATCCCCCCATGGAATGGCCTATAAGAAAAGTTTTTTCAATATTTAGAAAATTAAGTACTGCATTTACACTTTCGGCCATAATTTCCATGGTATTCATCGGGAAAAAAGAGGCACTTTTACCATGTCCGGGCAAATCTATTGAGCAAACAGAAAATTTTTTTGCTAATTCCAGTGCAAATTCATTCCAAATTTCTTTGCTCTCTAAATAACCGTGCAGAAGAGTAATAGCAGGCCCTTTGCCGATATGCTTAAAAACTATTTCTTTATTGAGATATTTTACACTTTGCATCATAATGTATTATTTTATAGTTAATTAATAAAAAAATCTCTTAGTTTAGAATAATTCTAAATTTGCTACTTTGTGTTGATAAACACTTCTTAGACCTATTGAAGCATTTATATTTGTTCATAACGAAAATATAAATAATTTTTAAAGTAAAAATTATGGGTAGATTTTACAATTCTTCAATTGGTAAGAAATTTTTTGTCAGTATTACTGGTTTGTTCTTAATGGCATTTTTATTGGTTCACCTGGGTGTAAACTCGTTGTTGATGTTCGACGATACCGGCGAGTTGTTTAACCAGGCAGCACATTTTATGGGAAGTAACCCAATAATGAAGGTTATAGAGCCTATTTTGGGCATAGGATTTATTTTGCACATTGTATACGCATTAATTGTGCAAATAGTAAACTGGACCAAACGTCCGGTAAAATATTCGAAGTGGGATCAGAAAGAATCCAGTAGTTGGGCATCCAGGAATATGATTTATTTGGGCGCTATCGTGCTCATATTTTTGGGTATACACTTGGTAAACTTTTTCTTTAAAATCAAATTTGGTACAGTTGCGCCTATTACTTATGCTGATGGCGTAAAAATGCACAATTCTTATGCTTTGGTGGCCGAATTATTCAAAAACTGCACTGCCATCGATGTATTGTATGTTTTGGGCGGAATATTTTTAGGCTTGCATCTGAATCACGGCTTTTGGTCGGCTTTTCAAACCATTGGTTGGAGTAATAACGATTGGCGAAAAAAATTAGAACTTGTGGGCAGTATTTATGCACTAATTATCGCCATTGGCTTCTCTATTATACCTTTGTATTTCCTTATTAAATTTTAATGAAAAGTGTTCTTAATTAAATCAAAGCGATTATGGCAATTTTAAATTCAAAAATACCGGAAGGTCCAGTCCATTTGAAATGGAGTAAGTATAAAGAAACACAAAATTTAGTAAACCCTGCCAACAAACGAAAATTAGATATTATTGTAGTGGGTACCGGATTAGCCGGAGCCTCAGCAGCCGCATCGTTTGCCGAAATGGGTTTTAAAGTAAAAGCATTTTGCTATCAGGATAGCCCTCGCCGTGCGCACAGTATTGCGGCACAAGGTGGGATTAATGCTGCAAAAAATTATCCCAACGATGGCGATAGCATTTATAGACTATTCTACGATACAGTAAAAGGTGGCGACTACCGTGCACGCGAATCCAACGTTTATCGTTTGGCCGAAGTAAGCAACGCCATTATTGATCAGGCCGTAGCTCAGGGTGTGCCATTTGCACGCGAATACGGCGGATATTTATCGAACCGTTCTTTTGGAGGTGCACAGGTATCGCGTACTTTTTACGCCAAGGGACAAACCGGACAACAGCTGTTGTTAGGCGCTTACTCATCACTTAACCGTCAGATTGGATTAGGCACAGTAGAAATGTACAACCGTACCGAGATGATGGATGTGGTTATCGTAGATGGACGTGCCCGCGGCATTGTTACCCGCAATATGCTCAACGGAAAAATTGAAAGTCATTTTGGACATGCTGTGGTATTAGCAACCGGTGGATACGGAAATGTATTTTTCCTTTCGACCAACGCCATGGGTTCAAACGGCAGCGCCATTTGGAAAGCCTATAAAAAAGGAGCGATGTTTTCTAATCCGGCTTTTGTGCAGATTCACCCAACCTGTATTCCCGTGCACGGAGAGTTTCAGTCTAAACTTACCCTGATGTCCGAAAGTTTACGTAATGATGGAAGAATATGGGTTCCCAAGAAGAAGGAAGATGCCGAAGCTATTAGGGCAGGAAAAATGAAACCAACTCAGATAGCTGAAGAAGACCGCGACTATTACCTGGAGCGCCGATATCCGGCCTTTGGTAATCTTGTTCCTCGCGATGTGGCTTCGAGAGCTGCCAAAGAACGTTGCGATGCAGGATATGGAGTAGGATCCGGGCAAGCAGTTTACCTCGACTTTAAAACAGCGATTGAGCGCTTAGGGCAAAAAGTAATTGAAGACAGATACGGCAACTTATTTCAGATGTACGAAAAAATTGTGGATGAAAACCCATACTTAACTCCAATGATGATTTACCCTGCCATACACTATACCATGGGTGGCTTATGGGTTGATTATGAACTACAATCTACCGTACCCGGATTGTTTGTTGCCGGCGAAGCCAACTTCTCCGACCACGGAGCAAATCGCCTTGGTGCTTCGGCACTGATGCAAGGACTAGCCGACGGATATTTCGTTCTTCCCTATACCATTCAGAATTATTTAGCCGACCAAATTGGCGTTGCCAGAATGAAGCCTCAGGAACATGCCGCTTTTAAGCAAGCCGAAGAAGAAGTACGTACCTTTATTAATAAAATGATGAGCGTTAAAGGTAACGAGTCGGTAGATTCACTTCATAAACGTTTGGGCAAAATTATGTGGGATTATGTAGGAATGGCCAGAAACAAAGAAGGACTGGAACTTGCCATAAAAGAAATTCAGAAACTTAAAAAAGAGTTCTGGGAAAAAGTGCGCATACCAGGTAAGGCCGATAGCCTGAATACCGAGCTTGAAAAAGCCAATCGTGTGGCCGATTTTCTTGAACTTGGCGAACTAATGGCCCGTGATGCTTTAATGCGCGAAGAATCTTGTGGCGGACACTTCCGCGAAGAGCACCAAACCCCAGAAGGTGAAGCCTTGCGCCACGACGAACAGTTTATGTTTGTTGGCACTTGGGAATACAAGGGCGAAAATCAGGAGGCAATGCTTCATAAAGAAGGTCTTAAATACGAAGCCATTGAAGTAAAAGTGCGTAACTATAAAAAATAGCTTGAAATCATGTCAGATAAAAATATCAATATAAAAGTTAAAGTTTGGCGTCAGGTTGATGCAAACGATAAAGGTAGATTCGAAACTTATGAGGTAAATAATGTTTCTACCGACAGCTCGTTCCTGGAAATGATGGACGTGATGAACGAAAGTCTTGTGCAGCAGGGTAAAGAACCTGTGGCATTTGACCACGATTGCCGCGAAGGTATTTGTGGAATGTGTTCGCTATTTATTAATGGCAGAGCACACGGACCTGATACTTTAATCACTACTTGTCAGTTACACATGCGTAAGTTTAAAGACAGCCAGACAATTACGGTAGAGCCATGGCGTGCCAAAGGTTTTCCGGTAATTAAAGACCTTATAGTAGACCGCACCGCCTTCGACAAAATTCTGCATGCCGGTGGTTTTGTTTCTGTGAATACCGGAAATGCTCCCGATGCCAACGCTATTCCGATTAGCAAACCTGCAGCCGATGAGGCTATGGACGCTGCATCTTGTATTGGCTGTGGTGCATGTGTTGCTACATGTAAAAACTCAAGCGCTATGTTGTTTGTGGCCGCTAAGGTTTCGCAGTTGGCTCTTTTGCCCCAAGGTAAAATTGAAGCAGCGCGCAGGGCAAAAGCGATGGTTGCAAAGATGGACGACCTCGGATTTGGTTCTTGCTCTAATACCGGTGCTTGCGAAATGGAATGCCCCAAAGGTATTTCCTTGAGCAACATTGCCCGATTAAACAGAGAATATCTGGTGGCAAATGTTACTGATTAATTCTGTATTTTGATTTTAAAAGCATAGTTTTCATTTTTTGAGAGGCTCTTTTTTGGAAGAGCCTCTTTTTTTTAGTTTCATGGGCTACACAGTATTTACTGTAGCTGCTAATTTTTGTGTGGCAGCGCTGCCAATGGCTTTAAAGAAGAGCCATGGCCTTTGAGCTGGCCTTAGGCATTTTTATTGATATTTTTTAGTGTAATTTATTGTAATTCAGGTATTTGATTGTATTTCTTTGCCTAAATATTGCTTTTACCATTAAAATGCTGAGTTTTTCATCAAAAACAAACATAAAGTAATTATTTTTGAAAATGATTGATAAACTTATGGTTCATTCAATTTTCGTCATGTGATTTATACAAACACGATTTTATGCTCAAACTGTATTATTCATAAGCATTTCAGTTTAAGAATCTAAATGCAGGAAACCATTCATTGTGAAGCTTTCAGAAAGAAAAATTTCGGAATTAGCTGAACTTCTTCGCTTTCGAAGATTGAGAAAATTCTGTAGAAAACATCAGTCTAAAAAGTGTGGCATTTTTGTTTCTGCCTATATTTTGTAACTATCTGCAATGTAGCGCTTCCCGAGTCTTTTTTACTAAAATACTTAGCACCTTTTAATAATACTTTTTTTTTTGTAATTTGCTTAGCAGAATCAAGTCGCTTTCAGATTTTTTTCTGTAGATTTAGTTTTTTCACAAAGCAGAATATCAATTGCACTTTTTCGAAATAAAATGGAATTTATTTTAAGCATGTCGCTCGGAATTAATTTATTACTTTTAATTTTTGCGGCAAAAATTTTGAAAAAAAATGTGGCCAATATTTTTTTACTGGCACTTTTAAGTTTTGTTTTACTAGGTACAGCCTTTGCTGTTTTGCTTTTGCATGTGAAAATGCAAACATCCATTCTCACGCATATTGTTAATGCTATGCCTACTATGACTGGTGGTTTTACCTATTTATATGTCTATTATTCTATTCATTCTGATCAAAAATTTCGCAGCAGCAGTTTATTGCATCTCTTGCCCCTTCTATTCTCTATACCCCTTAGTTATTACGACTTTAAAGGCATTATGCTGATATCCGTAATTTTTAATCTTGGATTTAAGATTATCATCAGTATGGTGTACTTTTATTTTTCTTTGCGAATAATCGAGAAACATAGCATGTTAATTCAAAATCATTTCTCTAAAACAGATAAGATTGATTTAAAGTGGCTTGCTTTTATCGTAAAAATTGGTCTGATAATATATGTAGTGTATTTCTTGATTATGTTGGTATGGGTATTCGACAATCAATGGATAGATAAGTTAGAAACCATTCCAAACAATCTTGTTTTGGCTTATATTCTGGCCATTAGTTATTACAGCCTAAGTTCTACGAAGGTATTTGAGCAAATCTCCGAATTTCAAATCGAAAGAAATGTTGCTTCGAATGATATGTTAAACGGCTCAGATTTGGAAATGAATTACCCGGATAAAAAAGAGTTGATGACCGAGGAGAAGTCCCAATTGCTTTGTTTGCAGATTAAACAGCTAATAGAGAAGGGGGAATTGTATAAAAACGAAAATCTAAAAATTGAAGATTTGGCCAGAGAGTTAAAATTACACAGTAAATATATCAGTTATGTAATCAATAGGGTAGAGGGCAAGAACTTTTTCGATTTTATTAATCATTACCGTATCTTGGCGTTTAATATCGAAGTTTTGAAGCATCACAATAAAAAACTTACCTATCTTTCTATTGCTTATAATTGTGGTTTTGGATCAAAAAGCGCTTTTAATCGTGTTTATAAAAATCAAATGGGCATTTCTCCATCTGAATATATTAAGAAGCAAAATTCTGAGTTGAATTAAGTCTATTTATTTTGTATGTATATTAAGGAAACTACCTGCAAATTTATCCCATTTTCGGAAACAAGGGCTTTTTTATAGATTTTTTATGCTTCATTTGCCATTCAAGCTCCTAAATAACTAAAATTTTTGAAAAATGAAGATGAAAGTTTTTTTGTATTTTATGCTGACAATGCTGCTGGCAGCTTGTCAGAAAGATTGGCTAGATTATTCGCCAATAGATATGTATGGTGCCCGTATAGATTACGACGATAGCAATGCACCCAAACACCTGAGCGTGGCTGCCGTGAGCATTCAAGCTTCGAAAACGGATAAGCAAACAAGTCTGAATGCTATAAAAAACATGGTGGAAAGGATTAAACTGGAGCACAGCGATATTCAGGTTATTGTTTTTGGCGAACTTATTCTGGGATGGTACTGGGACGAAGAAAACAAGGAACAGTATCAATTAGCACTTAGCGAAACTATCCCTGGCTCTTCTACCGATTTTGTGTCGAATCTGGCTAGCATTAATAATGTAACGATTGTTTTTGGCATCACCGAACTCGATGCTGCATCAAACAAATTGTATAATGCACAGGTTTTAATCCGACCAAATGGCGATTTAGTAAAATATCGGAAGCGGAATTTAAATATCACCGATATAGATAATAAGTTTTCCGCCGGCAACGAGCTAGTTACCATCGATATAGACGGAATAAAGGTGGCGATGTTTGTGTGCTCCGATATGCAAAGCCATCAAATAACGCAAGAAATTGCCGATGCTAAAGTGGATGTAATTCTACATTCGCTAACATCATCAACCGATATGAATGCCGATATAAGTTATGTTGGACTGCAATTAAACACTTGGATTGTGTTTGCGAACCGATTTGGCAGCGAGGGAATTTTTGAATATAACGGTTTTACGCACATCATAAATCCGGCCGGAACAATAAGCGAGAGAGCCACCGGAAACAATGCTTATGTATATCGTAAACTAGGAATTTTTAATAAGTAATCAAGATGAAGAAAATAATTTTTACAATACTGGTAATGAGCTTTTTGGTAAATGTAGTAGCTCAATCAAACGATAAAACGTATTACCTAAGCACAAATTTGTTATCTCCGGTAGCAGGACTCAATAAAAGCATTACGGCGGCCAATGTATTGGTTCCGCTATTGTCTAATTTGGAGTACGGATTAACCCTCAGTGGTGGATATTTCAAAAACTACCATGCTTTAGAAACCAGATTAACTTACGGTAAATCTAACGATTATAATAGAATTCCGCAGCTTCAGTTTGGTTATCATTTTTTTGTGCTCGATTATTTTAAGCAAAACCAGAGTGGATGGTATGTTGGGGGGTTTGCACGCTACTGGCTGTATATGAATAAATATACCGATGCCGATTTGCATAACCTAAGCACAAACTTAACTTTTGGATATATGTGGAAAAAAAAGAAAGTAATGTTTGATTTCAGGGTAAATCAGCCATTAACCATTTATACATCATCGAATATCGAAAATACGAAATCGGGCTTTGAGATAAACACATCGCCAATGCCTTTATTTTCGCCGGTATTGCCTTTCTTAAGTCTTAATATTGGATATAGATTTACGAACTAAGTTAGGGACAGAGAGCTAATTTTTTACAGCATAAGGTATATAAGGGGGCATGTAGAGATGGATAGATAATCCGTATCAAACACTACTGGTAACTTTATATGCCTTATATGCGTTAAAAAGAAAATTCTTCAAGTTAAAGAAACATACAATTTTAGTACATAATCAATTCTACTACAAATACTGATAGGCCGCTTTTCGTAATCTGTCCATGATGGCCATGCCAATACCTTCGTCGTTTACAGGTTCGGCCACGATATATTCAATATTATTAGATTCTTCCAAACTGTGAATAGCAGAGAAAAGATTTACTGCATATTCGCTTAGCAAAGTATTTTTGCTCACCATTACAATGTTTTCGAAGCGATTGTTATAGATACCGCTAAAAGAAATAAAGCCTGCATTGTTTAGATCGGCACGGCCAAGTATTTTATCGCTCAGCAGATAGAGAGGTTTAATCGGACTATAGTGCGATTTGAGCATTCCGGGTGCCGCCGCCGTTTTAGCTTTACTTTCGCCCTGAAAATAGGGGAGAACCTCTTCGAGCTGTTCACGAGTAATAAAACCATGCCGCAAAATCTCGAATCCCGATTCGTGCAGGGTAACAATGGTCGATTCAATACCCACTTTGGTGGGGCCGCCATCGAGTACAAAATCTACGCAGGGCAATTGCTTTCGCACATGTGCAGCGTTAGTTGGGCTGACACGGCCAAATTTGTTTGCACTTGGCGCTGCCACGGGGCAACCCGCAGTGCTGATCATTTCAAGAGCCATGCTGTGGTTGGGCATACGCACTCCTACAGTGGGCAATCCGGAGGTTACAATATCCGGGATGAGTTTAGTCTTTGGCAAAACAATGGTTAATGGGCCCGGCCAGAATTTTTCTGCCAGCAGCATCACACGCTCGTCGGTGCTGGTGCTAATAAGTGGCAAATCTTTTAAATGGGCTATATGCACAATCAAGGGGTCGAATGCAGGTCTTTCTTTAATCTCGAAAATGCGCACTACCGCAGCGGCGTCGAGCGCATTGGCTCCTAACCCATAAACAGTTTCTGTGGGGAAAGCAACCACTTTTCCCGCTTTTATTAATCGTGCCGCTTTTTCAATATCCGTTTCCATAGCCTCTGAATAATTCTGTATTGCTTGCAAAAATAATGCTTTTTCCGGGAGATTTTTCAGTTTTTGTTTTAATCGTTGGATAATAGTGTGGTTTTACAATCCAGATCGATTTTTTTAAAATTATTTGGATTTTTTTGTTTGAAACCATAATGTTGTTCGTTATCGATAGAATTTAGGTGCCAAGTAAGAATATTATATAGCAAAATATAAAGCAAGACTGAAAAAAATATATAGAAATTATCTGATTTAAGGGAAGATATGATTATATTTGACAAATAATGTCAAGTAGAAATAGTCAAATTGCAAACAATAGGTGAGATAATTAGATATAAACGAGAGGAGCTAGGTTTTCTTTTGCGACAAGTTGCTGCCAAAATTGATATTGATCAAGCTATTTTAAGTAAAATTGAGCGGAATGAGCGAAAACCGACCAAAAATCAGATACTAAAGTTAGCCGATTGTTTAGAAATTGAAAAGGACTACTTGTTAATTCAATTTATGAGTGAAAAGATTGCATACGAGTTATTGAATGAAGCTTGTGCAAATTTGGTCTTAGAGGCTGCCGAACAAAAAATTAATTATTTAAGATCTAATTATGATAATTTAAAAAATGAAAATTACCTATTCGCAAAAGGAAAACATTGAATCTATCGCATCAGAACATCAATTTGGATTGCGGTTTTATGAAACTCCTAAGAATGAATTAGCTTATATTCAAGATATTAATAATAGTACTTTAAATGTTCTTTCATTATTTTCTGGTTGTGGAGGTATGGATTTGGGTTTTGAAGGCGATTTTACTGTTTTAGCATCGTCTATTAATGAGAAGTTAACTCCACATTTTATAGATTATAAGATTGATGAGAAGTTTATAAAATTAACAAAAACCCGTTTTAGAACGGTTTTTGCAAATGATATATTCAGCGATGCACGCAATGCATGGATAAACTATTTTTCTAAAAAAGGCTATAATCATGATATATTTCATTCAGATAGTATTGTGGATTTAGTTAAAATGCATAAAGGTGGAATTAAAGTTTTTCCAGATAATATTGATTTAGTTACCGGAGGCTTTCCTTGTCAAGATTTCAGCATTGCAGGTAAGCGTAACGGTTTTGAATCTCATAAAAACCATAAAGGACAATTAGTCAGCATGACCGATGCAACTACTGAAACTCGTGGTCAGCTTTATATGTGGATGAAGGAAGTTATTGAAATAACAAAACCAAAGATTTTCATTGCCGAAAATGTAAAAGGACTTGTTAATTTGAAAAATGTAAAAGATATCATTCAACATGATTTTTCTTCAGCAGGTGAAAATGGATATCTAGTCCTAGAACCTAGGGTTTTACATGCAGCCAATTATGGAGTTCCGCAGTCTCGAGAAAGGGTTATTTTTATTGGAATAAAGAAATCTGCATTGAATAAAGATGCATTAAAAGAATTGGAAAAGGAGATTATTTCTGATAAATACAGTCCATATCCTCAACCTACGCATTCATTTACGGCACAAGGTCCTGAATTAAAGGGTTATGTGAAATTGTCTGAAATTTTTAATCTATTGTCAGAACCAGAAAACACGGATGATTTATCTCAAAAATTCTATTCCAAGGCAAAATATATGGGCGCACATTGTCAAGGGCAAACTGAAATAAAACTTAATGGAATTGGCCCAACCATAAGGTCTGAACACCACGGAAATATTGAATTTAGAAGGTTATCTAAAGAAAATGGGGGCAAATTAATTGATGAACTTAATGCAGGCTTATCCGAACGAAGATTAACACCTCGAGAGTGTGCATTGATCCAAACTTTTCCAATGGATTACGATTTTGTAATTGAAAAGAAGGGTGGACGTAGAGGATCGTATTTAGTCAGTCCATCACAAGCATATAAAGTGATAGGTAATGCAGTTCCTCCTTTGCTTGCATTTAATTTAGCAAAAAGATTGGAAACAGTTTGGAGCTTATATTTTAAAAATGAGCTATGATAATATCTGCGAATACCGAACCTAATAGAGAAGAATTTGATAAGTTACTTAGTGCTGCGGTAATCGAACTTAATCTACATGCATTAAAGGCTCCTAAAAAAATATCTAATCTTTTGGGCAGGCAACTAGAGCCATTTATAAGAGATGTTTTATCAGAATTGGCGATAGGTACTCCTTTTGAAAACACAATCGAATTAATCGGAGGGCAAAAATTCCCTGATATTATTGCAAAAAAATATTATGGTATAGAAGTTAAAATAACTACCCAGAACCATTGGAAAACTACAGGAAATAGTATTTTTGAAGGAACTCGAATTGAAGATGTTGAACGAATTTTTATGCTGTTTGCTAAATTGGCTGCCCCTATAGAATTTAGATGTCGCCCGTATGAGGAATGTCTTTCTGAAATTGTTGTAACCCATTCTCCTCGTTATCAAATTGATATGAATTTAGAAAGAGGAGAAACTATTTTCGATAAAATCAACATTCCTTATGATGTTTTGCGAAAACTTGATAATCCTATTAAGCCCATAATAAAATAATATAAAAAGCAGCTTAAACCTGGTGATGACTTATGGTGGATAGATCAAGAAAATAGCAGGGTAAATAGTATCGTTTTGAAAATTTGGAATAATTTATCAATTGATGAAAAGCAATATATAAAAAATAAATCGATGGCTTATTTTCCAGAATTATTTAGTAATCATAATGATAAATTTAGTCGCTTTTCAGTTTGGTTGGTAACACAAGAAGGTATTGTTTGCCCTAACGTTAGGGATTTATTTACAGCAGGGGGGCGGGGAACGTTTGGCGAAATTGATAATATACCTAGGATATTTATAAACTTGTTTGAGAATGTTCATTTTGTTAAAGAAATATTATTAGAATCTAATGCAAATGAATTATCAAATTATTGGAGAATTAAAACAACTGAGAAAAATAAAATACCTAATTGGATAGAATTAGTTTCAAATTACTCGAATTCAATTCTAGATATTAGCCATTTGAGCATAAATCAAATCATTACAGATTTATTCATTTGATAAGGTGTAAAATTATATGTATTTAATATATAAGACAAGAATAAAAGTACTTTAAGCGATACTACTAGAGTCAATTTTAAAAAAAAGCTGCCATAATTTAATTTGGCAGCCTTATTTAGCATTTACTTTAAAAATCAAATATTACATTTCAGACAATACAATAATCTTGTTTTTTTGCACTTCCATAATTCCGCCTTTTATTTCGAAATAACGGATAGCCCCTTCGATAGTAACCACCTTTATTTTTCCAAACGCCAGTGCCGAAATAAGTGGAGCGTGATTTTGCATAATTTCAAAACTCCCACCAGCACCGGGAAATTGCACCAGTTTAACTTCTCCTTTGTATATGGCCTTATCGGGCGAAATAATTTCTAAATGCATAATAATTAATTTTCGGCATCGGTAAGCAGTTTTTCACCTTTGGCAATGGCTTCTTCTATGGTTCCAACCAGCATAAACGAAGCCTCGGGATACTTATCAACTTTACCGTCCATGATCATATTAAAACCTTTGATGGTATCTTCGATAGAAACCAAAACGCCCGGAATACCTGTAAATTGTTCGGCAACGTGGAATGGTTGCGACAAGAAACGTTGTACGCGTCGAGCACGATGCACTACCAATTTATCTTCTTCCGAAAGCTCTTCCATGCCCAAAATGGCAATAATGTCTTGCAATTCGTTGTTGCGTTGCAAAAGTTCTTTAACCCGCTGTGCCGTTTCGTAGTGTTCTTTTCCAACCACATCGGGCGATAAAATACGCGAGGTAGAATCTAGTGGATCTACAGCAGGGTAAATACCAAGCGAAGCAATTTTACGGCTTAATACAGTAGTTGCATCCAGGTGACTAAAAGTAGTGGCAGGGGCAGGGTCTGTTAAATCGTCGGCAGGCACATATACTGCTTGAACCGATGTAATAGAGCCGCTTTTAGTAGACGTAATACGTTCTTGCATAGAACCCATTTCAGAGGCTAAAGTAGGCTGATACCCTACAGCCGATGGCATACGACCTAATAGCGCCGAAACTTCGGAACCTGCCTGAGTGAAACGGAAAACATTATCCATAAAGAAGAGAATGTCGCGGCCTTTGCCTTCTCCATCACCATCGCGGTAATACTCGGCCATGGTTAAACCCGAAAGAGCAACACGAGCTCTGGCACCGGGTGGTTCGTTCATTTGTCCGAACACGAGGGTTGCTTTTGATTCTTTTAATGCTTCAGGGTCTACTTTACTAAGATCCCATCCGCCATGTTCCATATCTTTTAAAAATTCTTCACCATATTTAATAACGCCCGATTCGAGCATTTCGCGCAGCAAATCGTTGCCTTCGCGGGTACGTTCGCCCACTCCTGCAAATACAGATAATCCGGAATAAGCCTTGGCAATATTATTGATTAGCTCCATGATGATAACGGTTTTACCAACTCCCGCACCACCAAATAAACCAATTTTACCACCTTTGGAATAAGGCTCTAGCAGGTCGATAACTTTAATCCCGGTAAACAAAACTTCCGATTCGGTGGATAAGTCTTTGAATTCAGGTGCCGAACGGTGAATGGCGTAGCCGTTTTTGTTATCTACAAAGCCAATGCCGTCGATAGCTTGTCCGGTTACATTAAATAAACGTCCTTTAATTTGTTCACCAATGGGCATTGTAATGGAATTGCCTGTAGCTACCACATCCATACCTCTTTGCAAACCATCTGTTGAGTCCATGGCAATAGCACGCACTGTGTATTCGCCAATGTGCTGTTGTACTTCCACAACGAGCTTGTTTCCATCGTTACGGGTAACTTCGAGAGCTTCGTATATATCGGGCATTTTTTTGCCATCGCCTTCGAAACTTACATCGATAACAGGACCAATTACTTGTACGATTTTTCCTATATTCTGCGACATTATACTGATTTGTTTTGTTTCAACAATTTTTATAGCGCTACAAAAATAGTTTTTTTTTAGTGTTGAAAAAATAATTTTTCAAACGTTTTCTTTATTTCTCTTTAAATAGTAGCACTTTATTTTCACCATTTGCTTTGGTGTAGCCTCTAAACATTCCGTCTGTATTAAAGGGCATGCTGATGTTGCCCAATTTATCGAGGGCAATGAGTCCTCCCATTCCCTCTTTTTGAAAAAGTTCATTAATTATGTCTTCTGATGCTTTTTGTAAAGATTGATTACCGTATTTCATTCTTGCCGACACATCGGCAGCAACATTATAGCGGATAAAAAATTCGCCATGTCCGGTGCACGAAACTCCACATGTGGCGTTGCTGGCATAAGTGCCTGCACCAATAATGGGTGCATCGCCAATGCGGCCGTACTTCTTGTTGGACATGCCACCGGTTGATGTTCCGGCGGCAATATTTCCTTTTTTATCAAGTGCTACACAGCCAACTGTGCCGTATTTTTCAATTTTGCCTTGTAAGCGAAGCAAATCGTTATATCGCTCTTGGGTAAAGAAATAGCTGCTGTCAACAATTTCAAGGCCATTTTCGCGGGCAAATTGTATGGCTCCCTCTCGCACCATCATTACATGTGGCGATTTTTCCATCACCAGGCGTGCGGCACTGATGGGGTTTTTTATGGTGTTTACTGATGCCACTGCTCCTGCTTTCATTTGGTTGCCATCCATAATGGAGGCATCGTGTTCTATTTTGCCTTCGGCATTAAAAACTGCTCCTTTGCCTGCATTGAATAAGGGACTGTTTTCCATTAATTGAATTACTGCTTCCACCACTGCCACCGAAGGTGAATCGTTTTTGAGCCATTCGCTGCCTAAATTTAGTGCCTGCTGCAATACGGCCCTGTACTCGGCTTCTTTTTCGGGTGGAATGCGCTCGGGGGTAACGTTTCCCGCCCCTCCGTGAATTACTAATGCATATTCGGCGGGTTTAGCATCATTTTGTTTTTCTTCTGATGTTTTATTGGTGCAGCCAGATATGAATAGTAGGATGAACATAGCTAGCAGTTGTTTTTTTATCATGGCTCTAAAATTCGTTATTAAAACTAGCGATTATTTTTGGTTTAGAAAAAATTTACTGTCATCAAAATTAAGAAGCTTTATCCATAATCCCATTAAAATCGTAAATTTACACTCAAACATATTAATTAGGGATTAATCTATAAGGAATGAGACATATAAAACTAAATACTAACTGGCTGGCTTTGGCTGATGCTGCTAAACCAATCCTCGTAAAGAACGATGATGGAATTGAGATATCTTTCTCGCTAAATCCAATGTACTTTGAGCATATAGATGATGGGGAAAAAGGAAAACTTTCGTTTCATCAGGTGTATGCTTATTATTTTGGTTCAACAAATCAAGAGAGATATCGCAAAGCAAAGTTTTTGATAAGCAATAATGAACTTCCGATTGGCGAGTTATACGAGCTAAAGGACTCTAAATGGGATGCGGATTTTCCTGAAAATAAAATTATGCTAAAGGATAAAATCAATAAAAAAGAAATTCGTCATTTTATTTTTTTTCTAAAAAATGCGGTGCTTGAGTGCCTGGCTAGCGATGTAGCTTTTACTTTTGAGAATGGTATAGTGGATACGCTTGCCGGGAAATATCCAAAAGCTTATTTAAACCACTATATAACCATGTTCTGTAATGTGTTTGATAAACCAAACACCGATAATTTTAAGGTTTATATTGATTTATACATTCAAATGGAAAGCAAAAAGGAGCTTGCCAACTTGAAAGCTGAACTTATAAAAATAAAACAAAACAATGATTTACAGCTGTATTTAAAGTTTGCCAATAGATTTGGATTGCCAAATTTTAGCATGCAACAATTAAATGAAATGATAAAGGTAATTGAACAATACAAAATCTAAGTCTCAATTTTTTTTTTAGCTATTATTGAGATTAATCAAAAATAGTTTAATTTAGTACAAAAACCGGAGAAAATTGAAATGCGCAAGGAAAAGTGGATTTTTCCGAAGGAATATAAGCAGAGAGCAGATTTATTTCCCTACAAAATATTTCCTCAAGGCATATTTTTACAAATAAATGAGCACGAGCATTTGTTTCTTTTCGAAGATGAGCGTTTGTGTACAGTGCAGATTGAGCTAAAGACAGCCCTGAGCGAAAAAGAATACGAAGAACTGCAACACTTGAATCAGCATATCTTTAAACTGGAAACCGATAACTACCGAATAATATATCTGCACATGGGCACTTTTGCTATTATAAGTGCCATTACCGGAGTAATTCTGGCTTCGGTAGTCAATTGGGCCTATCAACATAAAAGCGGACGAGTGTACACCGAAGATAGAGAATATAAGTTCGAACGCAATACCGCCGGCGGCCAAGTGGAAATTCTACGCCGCAGAGCCGATGTAAGTTATATTAGCTATAACGATGTTGCCGAGGATGAGCAAAAAACATGGACAAGCTCATTTATTAAGCATGCACCCACCTTGGTTATAGAAATAGTATCCTCGGCTAAAAGTTTGCAAACAGAGCTTAATAAAATGAACGAAGTATGGATGAAGCAAGGTACACGCCTCGGTTTGGTGATTTGTCCGTATAGCAAAAAAGTATATATATTCGAAAACAATCAGGCACAATACCGTGAGCAAAGCATTTTCGAAAGCTTTACTCATTCGCTGCTTTCCAGCTATAATGGCGATTTCAGTAAGTACGTCAACGAATTATAGTTATGGAACCCACAAAACATCAAGCGTTGGGTTAATTCACTTTAAAGAAATGCACCACCTGAAGCAGGTTTTTCGCTTTTTCGTTCAGACTGATTGCCGTAGCTTCAATTTGTTCGGTTGTAGTGGCAGTATGTTGGGCAATGTCGTTTAATCTTCCAATTGCGCTGTTTATTTGCTCGGCACCCATACTTTGCTCGTTACTTGCCATCGCTACTTCCTGAATGAGATGAGCAGATTGTTGTATTTCGGGAGCAATTGTTTTTAGCATTTCCACCGATTGAACCACAATAGCCTTGCCTTTGGCTGTAACAGAAGATATCTGAGCGGCAGCTTCAGCACTTAGTTCCGATAATTTTCTAACTTCGCCCGCCACAACGGCAAAGCCCTTTCCTTGTTCTCCTGCATGTGCAGCTTCTATGGAAGCATTTAAAGCCAATAGTTTGGTTTGGAAAGCTATTTCGCTAATAACCGATGTTTTATCAACAATTTCGTTCATAGCGGCTATAGTTTGCTCTACGCTCTTACTAATCTGATTGATTTGCATTGCTGAGTTACTCGATACCTTTTGGGTTTGATTGGCAATTTGTGTGTTTGAAATAATGCCTGCGGTCATTTCTTCTACCGAACCGCTTACTTTTTCGGCCGATTCGGCTTGGGTGCTGGCGTTTATAGCCAATTGAGAGCCTGCTTCTTTAAGTTCGTGCGCAGCAGCTGCTATTTCGTTTGCTTCCGTTATTACCTGACTCACCACATGGTGTAAGCTGCTGGTCATTTGGTTGATATATCCGGCGAGTTCTTCTAATTCGTCGTTGGTATTTATTTTTACCTGCACATTTAATTTACCTTTTATAACCTCAGAACTGAAATTTTTAATTTTGAGAATGGTATTGGTGATGTTTTTTACAAAAATAATGGCTACAAAAATACTCAGAATGCTTATAATGGCAGCAATAATAAGTAAATTTAGTTGCGCTTTTCTTATTTGCGCCTTAAGGGGTTTTAAATCTGATTTGATAATAAACATTCCTCTGATATCACCGTTTTTAAAATCTTCCATCTGATAGCCCAAAATGTCTTTGCCATTTCCCCAAGGGCTTTTAGATGCTTGTCCGTGGCAAACCAGGCAACCTTCGTTTTCGCTGATATAAACCGGACTCATTGTCCAGAGTTCTTGAGTTTCTTTGTTTTCGAAGTATTCTATCTTGGTTTTATTCGTTTGGAATTTATGCAAAAATTCGGTTTCAATCTCGTTGGCTTTGTTTTGTGGGTTGCGGGGATTTAGTGATGCAATTTTAAACATATAATTGTCTGCTGTTGCATTAGTCATGCCAATGGTCCAAGAAGCAATGATAGGCGTTTGTTTTCTGATTAATTCTTTTTGTTCGATGCTTAAATTTCCATCAGGATGCATCTCAATAAATTTGGTGCTAGTTTCATTGAGCAAACCTTGTTGGGCAATATAATCTCTTACGGCTTCCATGCGCGAGAGAATAGCTTTACTTTTGTCCTGCATATCTGTCATGCCGCGAAAGCTTAGATTATTCCATGAAATAAAAACTGCCGTAAGTGTTACAAAAATAATAGGAGCACTCACCAAAAGGAGTAGCTTAATGTAAATGGAAATTTTTCTTCTATTCATGATTTGAAATTATATTTTGCCAACAATATACAAATATTCTCAATAATTTATATAAGCTATGCCTCAATTTTTCGTTTATTGTGCAAGAAAGATCATCAAAGGTTCTAATAAAAAGATTTTGAAGAGAAGCAAATTATTATGTTGCAAAGAACTTAGGTTCTAATTGAAGATATACAAAATACTGCTTGATGCATTAAAGCTTACTGAGTATTTTTTCAGTGGATAGGGAGCAGGCCCGCTCATAACGGCACCATCAAAGATGAGCGAAAATTCTGAGCCGCAAACGGTATCTACCGCTGTGCTGCCTTTGTCGCTAATACTAACTTGTTCTTTATAAGGAGAATATGGACATGCTCTCTCGTAGGCAGCAAATGTTTCGGAAGATTGTCGATATACAATAATTCCGGCATAACCACCGCTAATTTCAACGCCATTTCCGGCTGCATTGAGCATAAAAAAGTCGGGATCGTTTAAATCCACGGCTATATTCACATAAACATCAGGAATATCAATATAATCAGATTTACATGAATTTATTAGAATAAAGAAACCTATAATATAAAAAAAACGTTTAATTTGCATAAGCAATAGCTTTTCGTATCAATGGGCTAATATAAAAAAAATAGTCGAGTTAATGAGATAACTAAATTGAAATCGAATCCAATATTATATAGAAAATGAGCAAAAAAGGAATAGATATGGGAGCAAAAAAAATAAATTACAGTGCTATGAAAAAATATTCGGGGTTTATTCTTATATTTGTTTTGTTGAAGATGGCGATGTTTATTTCTTGTGTACAAATGCAAGCTCAGCCCAATACAAATAAGGAGAATCCTTTAGAAGTAAAAACCTATGATCCCAAAAAAATAAAGAAAGAGATAGAAAAGAAAAAAATAAAAGAAAAGAAATTAGAATTAGAGAAACAAAAGAAAAATAAAAAACATCAATATAAAATACAGCCACCAGATGCAAAAAAAAGGCTAAAGGAGCAGGAGCGAAAATCAAGACGAAGAGCAAAAAATAAGCCTGATAATCCATGGTGGTATAAATTTAGGGAATAATTTGTAACAAAATAGCGTATGGAAGATTTTAGTACATTAATATACATTATAGCGGCAATTATAGCATTTATTGCATCCTCCAGATCGGGAAAAAAGAAGGCAACGCTAAGCCAACCGCAAGCAGCACAGCAACGCCAGAACCCTCCGGCATTGGAAAATATTCTAAATGCTGCCATTCCTCCGGATTGGATAAGAAAAAGACAGCTTGACGAAATGGAAATTGATGAACAATCGTACGACGAAATGCCGATTGATGAAGACCTGAAACAAATGGATGAATTAGGAATCAGTCCGGAAGAAGAGGGGCGCATAGGGAGAGAAAAATCAGACAAAGAATTGGCTGAATCTGAAGAGCACAGAAAGAAGGAAAAAATATTAGAAGATAAATTCGATGCCAAAAAAGCCATCATATATTCCAGCATTATCAATAGAAAATATTTTTGATTGATAAAACCTGTTATATTGATTAATTATTAATGAATAGTTAGTTAGGTTTCTATTGGCAATAAGCAATAAGCAAATAGGTGTATGAAAATACCTAAATGAGTACATTAACAGATTAAATTACTGTAATATTATTTGATAATTAAAAGATAATCTTATACATTTGCAGAATAAAATGAGTCTCGGCCCAAAGCTGTCAGATTCATTTTTCTTTTTATTAATACAAAATACAAATACCTATGGGAAAAGTTACATACATGACTGACGAAGGACTAAAAAAGCTGAAAGAAGAGCTAAATCACCTCATGGGAGTTGAACGTCCTAAAATATCTCAGCAAATAGCTGAAGCCAGAGATAAAGGCGATTTGTCGGAAAATGCCGAATACGATGCCGCTAAAGAAGCGCAAGGCCTTTTGGAAATGAAAATTGCCAAATTGCAGGAATTATTGCGTAATGCCCGTATAATCGACGAGTCTAAAATTGATACTGACAGCATACAAATGCTCAATACGGTTAAGATTAAAAACCTGAAATTCAATAAAGAATTTGTTTACACAATCGTTCCCGAAAACGAGGCCGATATTTCTAAAGGACGTATTGCCGTTGGAGCTCCAATTGCGCAAGGTCTTATTGGAAAAAAAGTAGGCGATGTGGTAAAAATAAAAGTACCATCGGGCGAAATGGAGTTCGAAATTCTTGATATTTCGCTTTAAATACATTAACTTGCACAATAAAATATTAACACAATGGCAAGCATTTTTACGAAAATAATAAATGGAGAAATTCCCGCTTACAAAATTGCCGAAAACGATAAATTTTTGGCTTTTCTCGATATCAATCCGGTGGTAAAAGGACATGCTTTGGTTATTCCGAAAAAAGAAGTCGATTATATCTTTGATTTAGACAATGAACTTTTGTCTGAATTGTATGTTTTTGCCAAACCTATCGCAAAAGCCATTCAACAGGTTGTGCCTTGTAAAAGAATAGCCACAGCAGTAGTAGGACTAGAAGTTCCGCATGCTCATTTGCATTTAATTCCGCTCAATGCCATGCAGGAGTTCAGCTTTATGAATCCAAAATTACATTTCTCTCACGAAGAATTTACCCAATTGCTTGAAAAAATCAAGCAGCAGTTAATATAATCCTTTTAATTCCGAGATTTTTTTCTATTTTTCGCTTATATAAAATCGCTAGAGGTATTGGTTTTGGTAATTAATTTTTTTAGCGGTTTTTCTATTTTGAATATATCTGTTTTTGATGTTAAAGAAGTATAGCTACTTTTGATTTTTTTTTTAAAAAAGGCTTATCTTGTATTGAAATTTACGTTATTGTAAGTTGGCAGAATTTGATAATACGGAAATAAGATTGTAAGAGAGATTGTTCGTTGTTTTTCGCATTTTGGTTTGTCATTCTAAAATATGGGTGTTTTCTAAAGGAATCTTGGTATTTATTTGAATTGAAATGTTTTATACCAATATTCAATCGATAAAAGAGAATTAATGGTGAATCAAACGAGCAAATCGATATGCAAAAAGATTTTCGGGATGCTTGAAAAAAAATTCATCAGAATTATTATATTGCAAATAAGGAGCTTATGTCTGCATATCAGTTATCTAATATCCCCTATATTCTGCTATCTCTCGATACGGAGTGGAATATCATGGACATAAACGATTATGGTGCCCTATTGTTGGAGTACGAGAAAAAGGATATCATCGGAAACAATTGGGTAACTAACTTTATTGATGATAAAGATCGCGAGAATATAATGTTTGTAGCCAATAATTTAGTGAATGGTGAGTTGAGCGATTGCGATACCCAAACCAATAATATTATTTCAAAATCTGGTAAGCATTTGCTTATTAGCTGGAAGAACACTTTAATAAAAGACGAGTATAAAAAAGTAATCGGACTATTTAGTTTAGGCGAATTAATAAGCGAACAAAAATTGTTTTTCAATCAAAGCAGTTATACATTGCAATTTTTACAATATTTGTTTGATACCAGCAGTTGGCTTTTGGCAAGCATCGACAAATATTATCAATATATAAGTTTTAATCAGAGTTATCAGCAAATACTTGGCGAATTATTTAAAAAAAGCATCAATATAAGCGATACAGTATCTGCCGATGAGCAAAATATTACAATCACACAGTTTTATTCCCATCTAAAAAAGGCATTTACTAACCAACATTTTCATCAGATTATAAAATTTGGAGAACACGAAAACGAGTTTAAATTTTTCGATTTTGAGTACATTCCGTTGGTAAATTTTCGTCATCAGGTTTATTCGGTGCTTATAATTGCTAAAGACATTAGTTTGCAAATGCAAGACGAGAGAGCCCTTCGCTATACCAATTTAAGGCTTGAATCATTACAGCGCATTTCCGGGCGGCAGGTGCAGAATGTAAATGAATTGTTCGATTTTGTACTGCAAGAAGCCCTAAGCATAAGCAACTCCGAATTCGGGTATATCTTTAGTTATACGAAGAAGAACGATATTTTTTTCCTGAAAAGTGGCTCTATTGAATTATTCCATCGTACCGCGATAAAGAATTATTCTGCTTCGTATCACATCAGCGAAATGGGTATTTTCGGCGAAGTAATTAGAGAGAAAAGTGTCCTGATGATAAACAATTTTAATCGAAAGGAAAACGGTTTAGTCGGGATTTTTAATCAACAGGCCGAAATAAACAAACTACTGGTTGTTCCTGTTTTCATTAGCGAGCATGAAGCCATTGTGATAGGAGTAGCCAACAAAAGAGAAAACTATTCGCAGGCCGATGCGCAGCAATTAGATTTACTAATGAGCAATTCTTGGCATATTATCGAAAAACAAGATTTATATCAACAGCTTAAATTGGCCAAAGAAGAATCGGAAAATGCCAATAAACTACAAACGGAGTTTTTGCAAAATATGTCGCACGAAATTAGAACACCTTTGAATGGAATTAATGGATTTGTAGAACTTTTGGCAAACGAAAACACCAGTAAGGAACGGAAAAAGCAATTCGTGCAGATTATTCAAAGCAGTAGCAATCAATTGATGATTATTATTGAAGATTTGCTTGAAATATCCAAATTGGCCACCAAACAAATTGAACCATACATGGAGGATATTAATCTGAATGACTTGGTTATAAAGATTTACACCAAATTTGAGATTGAAGCCAAAAAACAAGGATTAATGGTTTATCTTAATAAATCCTTACCCGACGAGAAAGCTATTATTCTTGCCGATGAGGATATGCTGAACCGTATTTTTGATGTATTACTGGGTAATGCATTAAAATTTACACATAAAGGTTATATCGAGTTTGGGTATTCCCTTAGTTCAGAAAATTTGATTCTAAAAGTAAAAGATACAGGCATTGGCATTGCTACTGAGAAGCAAGCCATTATTTTCGAACGTTTTGCTCAGGAAGATGGTAGTCTTACCAGAAGTGTGGGTGGACTTGGACTTGGCCTGGCTATTGCACGCGAATACGCTATATTGCTCAATGGCGATATAAAGGTGGAGTCGATAAAAGGCCAAGGTTCTACATTTTATGTCCATTTTCCGCTGAGTGTTTTTAAAACCCAACTACCCGAATTTTCTTCCGAAAATATAATTACCAAAATTTTGGTTGTCGACGATGTGGAAACAAACTATTTGTACTTGGAACAAATATTGCTCGATATACAGACCAAACACGAAATATTCCATACCATCAATGGTTTGGAAGCTGTAGAGTTTGTAAGGAATAATCCGGAAACCAAGTTGGTGATAATGGATATTGTGATGCCGGTAATGGACGGCATATCGGCAACTAAACTGATAAAACAAGAATTTCCGCACATTCCGGTAATAATTCAAACGGCCTACTTAACCGAAAAGGAAAGAGCCATACAGGCTGGTTGCGATGAGTTTATTTCTAAACCCATAAGCCTTAGTAATTTTGTAAAAAAAATTAATATATTCTTGTAAAACTGATGCTCGCCTTATCTTTTCACCATTTTGGGCTTAGCTATCAAGTGAGATATTTATAGGCCATATAAGGCGTAGGAGCAGATTTGCGGGGAAATGTTTTCATTAAATAAAACGCACAAACAAATCTACAAATAAACACTACTTTGCCTTATATGGTTCAGTTCTACTATTTTTTTGCTTTGAAAACTAATAAGCAATAAGATTAAAGAGTTCAGTCTAAAAAGATTGAAAAAATGATTATACCCCTGCCAGCGTTTTCTTAATTGACTTATAAACTGTTTAGTACAGTTACAGCATTTAATAAAAATCAACGCTGGCAGGGTTTTTAGACTAGACTCATTAAAGCAATTTACTTCTTTCTTTAAAGCTCGATTCAATCTTGAGCAAACTCAAACTAAATAACGCCAAATTTTTAAATTCGGCCAGAATATCAATAAACAGCATACTTACTTTGAGCTTATCAGACTTTTGTTTGATTCTTTTTAGCTGCTGCAAACGCGAAGCATTTATATTGTCGAGAATATTTTGCTGCATGGTTCTTAAGTCTTCGGTATTTGTAAAACTCATATTCTGAAGGCCCAGATTAATTAGCTCTATAAAATTGCGCAGGGATTGTACCAAAAGCAGGAGTTCTTCTGATTGCTTTTTAGAGAAACCCTGATGATTGTTCTCGATGTGCTCGTAAGAAGGCTTTACTATAAATGTAAGTGCATGAGCATATTCGCGGAGATAATCGATAATCTGCACAAAATATTGAATTTTTTCGGCATCGCGGTCGTTTGAATTAGAAATAATTTCATGAATTTGTGTTTTGTAATTTTTGGTTTCATCATCGATGGCCCTAATCAAATGCATTTGTTTTTGGAGCAGTTTACGGTCTTCTTTTTGTAAGGCATTAAAGGTTTTATCCAAAATGTCGAGACTATGATTAAACACTTCAATAATTTTTGCATTATAATCTTTTATTAAAGTACTAAAAGTTGATTCTTTTACATGATATTTTACATATTCATCTTCCAGCGCTTTGTCTTCTTGCTCTTTTTTACGATGCATTACCTGAGAGCGGAAGACCAGAAATACCACCAGAGCTGCAGTAATTAGGATGGCCGTAAATCCACCGAAATATAAAATAATGGCAAGAATCATCGAAACGGACAAAGCCGCAAATGCTGTAACAAACCAGCCTCCTATAACCGATAAAACACCAGATACGCGGTATACGGCAGATTCTCTTCCCCAAGCCCCATCTGACAATGATGTACCCATGGCCACCATAAATGTTACGTAGGTAGTAGATAAGGGTAGCTTTAGTGAAGTACCAATTGCAATAAGTATGCTAGAAACAACGAGGTTTACAGATGCTCTGATAAGGTCGAACGCCGGACGTTCTTCGTCGTTGTTTACAGGTGCCGGAGCTTTCTCAAAACGCCTGTTAAGGTAGTTTTTCAGGCCACTGGGCATTATTTCTGAAACGTATTTAGTAAACCTTACATTATAGCGCACAATGCCCCTAGAAAGCTGTGTGCTGCCAAATCGCTCGTAACCAGCATCCTGACGACTTAGGTTAATGGATGTTTTGGTTACAGTTCGGGCTTTTTTCGAAAACCATAAGGTTAGAACCATCACAAATCCGGCAATAAGTAAATAGAGGGTAGGCGTTTTTACGGCTTCGTTTAATCCGCTCATAATTAAATTTTCGTTTCCATTGGAGGCGGCGTAAAGTTCATACGATTTTAATCCGGCCAGTGGAACGCCAATAAAGTTTACCAAATCGTTGCCTGCAAAAGCCATTGCCAGGGCAAAAGTACCAAATAGTACCACAATTTTTAAACTATTTACTTTAAAAATCATTTGCAAGAGTTGCATAATAACAGTCATACTTATCAAAAGGATTACAAGTATTTCCATTGTATGTTCCTTAATCCATGATATGTTGGCCTCTGTCATAAATGATACACCTTTTGCTCCTTTTATAAGAATAAAATAAGCAATGGATGTGGCTGCCAAACCTGCCCAAACGGCACCAAACATTTTGAGCGTTTTTTCGTAACGGAAACTAAAGATGAGGCGGGAAATGCCCTGTACCATAACCCCAAATGAGAAAGCTACGATTACAGAGAAGAGGATACCCCCAATTATTGCTAAAGCCTTGGCCGTATTAATGTAATCGCCTAAAAAATGTTGTGGGATATCGACCGAATATATTTTTATTAAAGCTATGGCTAAGGAAGCACCAATTAATTCAAAAATAATGGAAACAGTTGTACTTGTAGGCAGACCGAGTGTATTAAATGTATCTAGTAAGATGATATCGGTAAACATCACAGCCAAAAACATAAGCATTACATCGTGAAAGGTAAACATCTCCGGATTAAAGATGCCTTTTCGGGCAATCTCCATCATGCCTGAGCTAAAAGTAGCACCCAGCAAAACTCCTAAGCTGGCTATCAACATGATTACTCCCCAGCTGGCGGCTTTGGATCCAATGGCCGAAACCAGAAAGTTTACCGCATCGTTGCTTACACCCACTATTAGGTCTGAAATTGCAAGTAAGAAAAGAATAATCATTATGATTATAAATAGAGTTTCCATGTTTGTTTTAATTTGGGGCAAAAGTATGTATAAATCATGGTTAGGATGTTAAGCCAATGTTAAGTTGATAAGAGATTTTCTTCTTGAATAAATAATTTGAATTCAACTAATTTAATGTGATATTTGCAGCAATATATCTTTTTATTTTTGCGGCCATGAATCATTTTAATGCATCATCATCCAAAGTAATTGCCAGTTTGATAGCGCTTTTGCTTACTTTTGTTTCTGCTTTTACTATGTCGCTCTATTTTTTTAATCTGCTTGGGCAGGAAAACGAATTTGTGTTTTTATTCTTTGCTATTTTGTTTATTTTTACAGTAAGCTTTATTTCAGTTTATTTTATTATTAATCAATATATTTTAAAGCGAATAGAGCCAATTTACAAAACCATTGATGCAATAAAAATTCCGCACAAGGAATTATTCGATAATATTGACGATAAAGACATTATAAAAGAGTTACGGACCGACGTAATGGGATGGGCCAAACTAAAAACCCGCGAGATTGAGCAGCTTAAATCAAACGAAAAGTTTCGAAAAGAGTTTATTGGAAATGTGGCACATGAGCTAAAAACCCCGGTTTTTAATATTCAGGGTTATGTGCTTACACTACTCGATGGTGCTATGGAAGACCCTGAACTGCTTTCCAAATATTTAAGACGCACAGCAAAAAATGTTAAGCGTATGGTGTCGCTGATAATAGATGTAGATACAATTTCGCGCCTCGAAGATGGCCAGGTGAGACTTGATTACTCGCGTTTTAATTTGTGCGATTTAATTGGAGAAGTAATAGAGCTTCAAGAGATAAAACAAGATAAATACAATATATATATTGATTTTGATGAACTTGATTGCGGAGAGATATTTGTTAAAGCAGACAGGGAAAAAATGCTTGAAGTGATAAATAATCTGGTGGTAAATTCATTGAAATACGGTAAGAACGGTGGAAAAACCTATATTACTATTGCTGAGAATCTTAACAAAGTATTTGTATCGATAAAGGATGATGGCATTGGAATATCGGCTGAGCATTTGCCACATATTTTCGAGCGGTTTTACAGGGTAGATAAAAGTCGCTCACGCGAACGTGGTGGCTCTGGATTAGGTTTGGCCATTGTAAAGCATATTATTGAAGCTCACCACGAGAATATTAAAGTAATAAGTAAAGAAGCAGAAGGAACAGAGTTTGTTTTTACCTTGCAAAAAGCCATAGAAAATTATAGCAATGACCAGATATAAAGTAAAATTTCCTTTAGACGAACAAATTGCTCTTAGTGCGTTGCATTGCGCACATAGTATAAAAGCAAGCAATAAAAAATCGGAACATGCGGCCGATTTAGTTATTTCCATTAATCAACTTATTAATGCCGGATTGACTTATTTTTTCATTCGACCTGTTGAAGATGGAAATTTTGGATTTGTAATCCGAAATATGGTTTATGTTACTATTAAAGCCACTGCCAAATCGGCCACCTCCCTGGTGCCCAGAGTGGTGAAAACGCTTGATGATATTCAATTAGAGTATCTGGCCGATTTTATTCTTGATATTCTCGAAAGTTACGAAACTAAAACTTAATTTCGAGCGCTAGTTCTGCTGAGATTAGCGATTCAGTCTGGATTTGCATTCCCTTGTTGAAGCCCAAAGAAAGCTTAGGCAAAATATTAAGTTGGGGCCATAATTTACTTTACTATTTGAGATTGTGCATATTCTGAATTTTTTATTGCTGTATACAAGTCTTTGTATTTAATTGGGGTCTGCTGAAAAACTTAAATAGCATGATTTTGAAATAGAATTTATGAAATTGGTTTTCATTTCTTTGGGTAAATAATAAGGTAATAAGGTTTTGCTATGCCTTTTACAATATTGTGTACTAAGGTGTAAATAACAAATAAGGTTTTTTAAG
>DYOH01000143.1 GCA_020720625.1 Acetofilamentum sp.
CTTCTCTTCCTTTGCGTGCAAAAAAATCCTTGCCAAAAAAAACTAAAAGAAAATTCTTAATCCCAAACTTAAGGATGTTGTATTTAATCCGGCATAGAAGTATTTATCCTTATCAATAGATGTATAATCATTACTTTCTACTTTTTCTTTATTAATACCATACGAAATTGCCATCCATTTGGCTTCAAGCGCACATTTATCGTTAATAAAATAATTGAAACCAAGGTTCAGATTAACCCCTATTGAAGATAATTTTACCGGATTTGCTTCTACTTCTACCACATCCAAATTATCGTCATACTTCCAATTGTTTGAATTTCTTGCACCAAAGGAGAGTGGAAAACCAATTTCGGTAAAAGCAAAGGCTTTCTCACCGGTGCGCTTATATGTTCTGGCATAAGGACTGAAAACAAATAACCCTGTTTTTTGATAATATTTGCGGTCTTCGCCTGCAAACCCACTTAAATATTTGTACGAATACCGACTATAACCAAGATTAACTCCAACAGCCAAACTCGAATTGAGCATAAATCCTAATTGTGGAACTAAATTAAACGAGCTGCTAGTAGGATTTTCACTGGTTATCGTGGTTCCTCCCGAAGTGAATTCGCTTTCGCCAGTGCTTCTGGAATATGAAATATTTCCACCAAACATGAGTTTTCCGGCATCAATTTGTCCATGTAGATTTAATCCTAAGAGCATCAATAAAATAATACTAATTTTTTTCATTTGATACACAATTTTTAATTTTATACAAATTTCACATAATATTTTTGATTTGCTGCAATTTCGTTAAAAAATTCGCATATTTCCTTTACATTTGAAGCTAAAATGCTGAAATCACACAAATACACATGAAATACTATATTATCTCTGGCGAAGCTTCGGGCGATTTGCATGCGGCCAATTTGGTTTCGGAACTAAAAAAGAAGGATAAGGATGCTGATATAAGAGCCTGGGGCGGCGAATTGCTCCAAAAGCAAGGCGTAAATCTGGTAAAGCACTACAAAGAAACTGCCTTTATGGGATTTTTAGAAGTGGTGAAAAATTTGCGAACCATTAAATCCTTATTCAAATTTTGCCAACAAGATATCCTGGACTTTCATCCTGATTTGGTTATATTGGTAGATTATCCCGGGTTTAACCTAAGAATTGCAGAATTTACGCATAAACACAAGATTAAAACCTATTACTATATTTCGCCCAAAATATGGGCTTGGAAAAAGAAAAGAGCCTATAAAATTAAGGCCTATATAGACAAAATGTTTGTAATTTTCCCCTTTGAATTTGATTTTTACAAACAATATGATTATCAAGTTGAATATATTGGAAATCCACTTTTAGACGAAATAGAGAAACAAAAGCATGATTTGCCCGATAAAGCCGAATTTGCTAATGCCCATCAGCTTACAGATAAACCAATTATTGCGCTTTTGGCCGGAAGCAGAAAACAGGAAATTGAGCGTATTTTGCCCACTATGCTGAAAATTAGCCCTGATTTTCCTGATTATCAGTTTGTAATTGCGGGCGCACCGGGTTTAGACGAAGCTTTATATAAGCAACATATTGGAGAGAATAAAATAAAGATAGTGTACAACCAAACTTATAGTCTGCTCAAACATAGCAAAGCGGCCATTGTGGCATCGGGTACTGCCACGCTCGAAACGGCCCTATTTGATGTGCCACAGATTGTGGCCTATAAAATGAGTCCAATAAGCTTTGAAATTGCTCGCCGATTGGTTAAAATTCAACATATTAGCCTTGTAAATATCATTTTGAAGAAAGATGCGGTTACAGAACTTATTCAACATGAATTTACTGTTGAAAGGGCATCGGAGATTATGCATAATCTGGTTTCGGACACACCGCAGCGAAAAGCTATATTAAACGATTATCAGGAACTAAAACAGCTTCTGGGCAAAAAAGGTGCATCGGAAAGAGCAGCAGAAATAATTTACCAAAGTTTGAAAATCTAGCGGTATGGAAATTGGTGTTGAGCATGGGGAATTTGGGTAAGCCCAAAGCATAAAAATTTATACAAACCCTGGATTAATTATGATTGATGAAAGAATCTATCTCCAAAATGCCATTACCTAATCCAAAATCCCACATCTTTTCATTAGCACATTAAGCAGAAATTGCTAACTTTGCGCAAAATCATTCTTTTTTATGATTAGTTATTTGCAGGTTGAAAACCTGAGTAAAAGTTTTGGTGAGCGCCAAATTTTCAGCGATATAAGTTTTGCAGTGAGCAAAGGCGACAGAGTGGCTATGGTGGCGCCTAATGGTGCCGGAAAAACCACATTATTTAAAATTATCGTTGGTAGAGAAACTTCCGACAGCGGCAAAATAAGTTTCCGCAACGATATTCGTATCTCCTATTTGCCGCAAGACCCCGAATTAGACCCTGAGCATACGGTGTTTGATGAGATATTTCAATCGGATACGCCTAAAATTCAGATAATAAAGGTTTACGAAAAGGCCTTACAGGAACATCATCAGGCCAAACTCGAAAAAGCGCTCGAAGCTATGAATGCCGCCGATGCATGGGCAGAAGAAGCCCGTTTGAAAATGATTTTAGGGATGCTGGGATTTACTGACTTTGAGCAGAAAGTGAGTCATTTGAGTGGAGGCCAGCAAAAAAGATTGGCTTTGGCAAAAATTCTTGCCGAAGAGCCTGATTTGTTGATACTCGACGAACCCACCAACCATTTGCAGGTGGAAATGATTGAATGGCTTGAAGAATATCTTGCCAAACAAAACATTACCTTGTTGATGGTTACCCACGACCGCTATTTTCTTAACCGTGTGTGCGACCAAATTATCGAACTTCATAACAATCAAATTTACAGGTATCAGGGAAATTATGAATATTTTGTCGAGGCCCGAAATGAAAGACTTGAGCAACAGCAAAGCCAGATAAACAAAGCCATTAACCTGCTTCGCTATGAACAGGATTGGATGAACCGAATGCCACAGGCACGAGCAACAAAAGCCAAATTTAGAAAAGATAATTATTATAAGCTCAAAGAACAGGCATCGCAACGTATTGATAATAAGAAGCTCGATTTGAGCATTTCCGGACAAAGAACCGGAAATAAAATCATTGAAATTAAACATTTAACAAAAAGTTTTGGCGACTTAAAAATCATTACCGATTTTTCTTACATCTTCTCTCGTGGCGAAAAAATTGGCGTTGTTGGTCCGAATGGTGTCGGAAAAACCACTTTTTTAAGGCTGATTCTTGGCGAATCTCTTGCCGATAAAGGGGTGGTTGAAATTGGGCAAACAATAAAAATTGGCTATTTCAAGCAAGATATTATTCATCTCGACCCGCAAAAGCGTATGATTGAAGTGGTAAAAGAAATCTCGGAGCGAATTATTATGGCCGACGGCAGAGAGCTTTCACCTTTGCAATTTCTGGAGCATTTTTTATTCCCATCTTCGCAACATTACGCTTTGGTAGAAAAACTTAGCGGTGGTGAGCGAAGACGATTGGCGCTGCTTACGGTGCTTATGCAGAACCCCAACTTCTTAATTCTCGACGAGCCTACCAACGATTTGGATATTATGACCCTGAATGTACTCGAAGAATTTTTGGTGCAGTTTCAGGGGGGATTGATTATTGTTTCGCACGACCGCTATTTTATGGATAAAATTGTGGACCATTTGTTTATTTTTAAAGGTGATGGCGAGATTAAAGATTTTCCGGGCAATTATAGCTGGTGGCGCGAACAAGAAAAAGAAATAAAGGAAGCTGAATTGGCCAATGCCAAAACGGTGGTGAAAGAAAAAGATGTTCCCAAAAATTCGGGAGGAAAAAAATTAACTTATAGCGAACGCATAGAACTAGAAAATCTCGAAAAAGAAATTAGCACGCTTGAAAAAACAAAAACCTTGCTAATGAAAGATCTCGAAAATAGTACATTATCGGTGGAGATGATTCAGGAAAAAGCAAATGCATTTTCTACTATTTCTGGTGAAATTGAATTAAAGGAGATGCGTTGGCTTGAACTTCACGAAAAATACGAATAATATTATTAAACCCTATAAACATGAGCATAAAAAATTACGACCCTATTGGCCGATTAATGGGACTGAGATATAAAAGTCATCCTTGGCATGGCGTGGATATTGGAGATGAAGCTCCTAATAGAGTGATGAGTTTTATAGAAATGGTGCCCACAGATACAGTAAAATACGAAATTGACAAGGCATCGGGTTTTTTACGCATTGACAGACCACAAAAATATTCGTCAATTCTGCCTGCTTTGTACGGCTTTATTCCGCAAACCTATTGCGGACACTTCGTTGCCGAAAAAAGTAGTGCAGCCCTCGACAGACCCGAAATTGTTGGCGACGGTGACCCATTGGATATTGTGGTTCTAACCGAAAAGGAAATTTCTCACGGCGATTTGTTGGTCTTGTCCAGGCCAATTGGCGGCCTTAGAATGATAGACGGAAACGAAGCCGATGATAAAATAATTGCTGTCTTGGCTGGTGATGCTGTTTATGGAGGTTATAAGGATATTACTGATGTTCCGCTAGCCGTTATTGAGCGCTTGAGACATTATTTTCTAACTTACAAAGATATGCCGGGCGAAAAGCGCAATTGCGAAATTACGCATGTTTACGATGTGGATACTGCCAAAGATGTTATATCCAGAGCGATAAAAGATTATAAGACATTTGTAGAGAAAATTTTGTTCGAATAGGCAACAGAATTAAGCTGTATTAGGCAAAAGTATTTCTGATTTTGCCTAATACAGCTTAATCATGCCATGTTGAAACTACCCAAATTATGATTATCCAAGCTTTCCCGAAATAAATTTTACGCCAAGACAGGTCAAAAATAATGCTAACGCCTAAGCGCATTAGAGTTATCAGTTTGTTCTCTTATCGAAATTTGTCGCAAGTGTATAAATAGGGGCTGCTGAAAAATAACTAATTATTATTGAGTCCGGTCTAAAAACTCTCTCTTTTTTTAAGCTCGTATAAATGCGAAATTTGAAAAATGATTAGACTTTTTATTTTTACGTGCCGGAAATTGAGTTAATTTTAAGAAAATCAAAATTT
>DYOH01000047.1 GCA_020720625.1 Acetofilamentum sp.
TTTTTCCTTTAATTTTCAATAATTTATTTACTTTGCTTAACTAAACGACATTGAATTATAAGTATTGTATTTTTTATAAGATATTTTTTTTTTAGATGTTTTTTCTCATATAATATTTTTTACCATTAAGTTGCACCCTGTATTAAACCGAAAATAAATATTTTAAGTCCTGATGATTAGCATAGCCAGTACCATCGGGGATTTGGATTTTTTTTTCGCCAATCATCCCAATATATTGGCAAAGCTTAAGATTAGAATAAGGCAATAGAGGTGAGAAAAATAGGCACGCATACAAAGCAAATTACCTATAATAAATGTATTAATAATTGATTAATAAATTGTAATATTTTTAAATGCATAAGAAATATTTCCATCTGCATCGAGCAACTGCACATAAATTAAAAAATTACCGGATGTTTGGCCAGTTTTTAGCGTAATTTTTTCTTCCCACAGGCGCCCATTTACCGAAAAGCTTTGCCAGAAAAGCGTGTTCCGGGCATCAGGTTTACTTTGGGGAATATTGATTTCTTCGTGGGTAGGATTGATAATAAAGTCATAATCAAAAGTTATGGTAGATTCGCTAAACTTTAATCCGCCAAAATCGTTTGCTTTTGTAATAAAATTAATAATACCGCCAAAAATAAACTCGCCTTTAAGGTATAGGCTATTAACTACCTCAATATGTGAGATTAAAACCGGCGAAATATTGCGTAATTCGCTTGTATTGTTCACAAATACGTAATCTACAAGAACTAAGGGTTTATAAAAAGCCAATTCGGCCTGTTCACCTTTAATGCGAAAATTAAGTTGCCCGTTGCTTTTATCAAGTTTTACATCTAAATCAATTTCGGTAAAATAATCTGTCAACGATGGTAAGGATATATAATCGCTTAAAAAAATACTTATATCATCCTTTCCATAAAATCCCGCTTGAAAAGAATTCAACGAATCTCTGTAAAGCTGATTTTTGCCAAAGATTCCATTAATCTGTGCATTTTGTGCCATTTTTAGAAATAAATCTGCTTCGGATTCGCTTGATAAGAACTCCGGAAAGGCCATAAAATCTGGGATTTGTTCAAATTCTTTGTTTATCTGAAATTCGGGGTTAATTTGTGAATTTCTTTCTTCTAAAGCCAGGATTAATTTCCCACTTTCCTGGTAATGAGGAATATTTATACTAAATTTTCCTAAACTATCAGTATATGATGGAAAAATATTTTTTTTGTTTGGATAACTTAAAAATAAATTGGCGTTTTTTATACCTTGCTTGGTATTTTGGTCAATTATTTTTCCATCAATATGTATTCCAACAGATTCATTACTAAATAAAGACTCGGAAGCAGCTTCACCTCTAATTTCACACGAATCGCAAAAGAATACCGATTTTTCGGGAACTACAGAAACGCTTATTTGCCGGTATTTTTTTTCAGACGAATTTAAGTCCAAATAAATTGTTGTAGAATCGTTTTTTGCTATGCTGTCGTTTAATGTTTTAATACTAAAATCTTTGCAAATATTATTCGAAGAATATGAAGGTTTTACAGCTTTATAATTTGAATAAGCAGTAATGGGTTGTTTATGAATATTGATAATTTTTATTGGAAGAGCCGCAAAATTTTCCTGTCCAAAATTTCTATTTTGTCGTGTGTAAGTGCGTAAAAAATAACTTCCGGATGCAAGGTTATCAGGTATTTGAAAGCTAGATTCAAGTGAATTGCTTCGTTTTACCAGATATTTTTTTCCGTTAAGCTGAAATCCGGAAGCAGATACCAAATCTAAATAAATAACCGTATTTTCGGCATTGCTTAAAGAATCAATAATACAATTAAAATATATATTTTCTCCACTTAAATAAATATTTCTATCGCAGAAAAGAGCTATGGGATTATTTATTTGTGCCTTTAGTTCACCCAATCCTGCCAAGAGGAGAACAAATATTGAAAAACAAATACGAGAAAAATGATGATTCAACATGATACAATTTTTAACAAAATTCTGAGTAATTTTATTTCTTTTTGATAGGCCAAAATGCAGGTTGCACAGTATCACCACCCATTTGCAAACAATCAACGCAGGGCGTTGTGAGTATGGCCATAGAGTATTTAAAGTCGTCGCCAACCAAATAAGCCGGATACATTCTTCTGTCAATTTCACGAAATCCACCTCTTTCTAACTTAATGGTGTCGCAACGGGCATCGTCCATGAGCAATTCCGGAATATCCCTCTGTTTATCTACAAAAATTCTTTTTTTTGTTGCACCTGCCACTGTAAAGTACCCAAGAACAATTTTATTGGTATTATCCGAGTTATAAATATTTCCTTTAATATCTGCTGGTTGCATAGTATAGAGTCCACCACTTTGCGAATTATTTGTTTGTAGAAGTTGCCAATAATTATATGCATTTTTATCCATAGATAATTGAGTAATTTCTATACTGTATAAGTATTTTAATCTTTGCGAATTATTATCTACAAAATGAAGCCTTGCTTTTTTATATTTATTTTCGGATAAAAATTCGGATGAGCCCAAAAAGATATCACCCAATTCAATAGAACGCCAGCATACCATTCTCGAAAAGTCAGCCGGAAAAACATGTACAACATAGCCTACGTAATACCATCTAATTGGCTGATCAACTTTGTATTCCCAAGTTTCCGATACATTCCATTTATAATAGAAAGCGCTATCAGATGAGTTGCTTCCATCAATAAAAAATTGCACACCATCACGGTATACGTAAGGATCGGAATTGAAAATAAGTTGCGATTGTATTTCATAATTAATGGTGTCGATTTGGCCCGAAACACTCATTTTTACAGTTTCTGATAAATAAGTTTTGCCATCGGGTGTTTTTACTTCCAGAAAGTATTCGGTTCCACTATTAATTAAGCCATTGGGCATATACCTTACATATACGCCATTACCATTTTCGCTGTATTCAAATGCATTGTTGTTAATGTCGTAAATTGTAACTAAACAGCCGTTTACCGGAATGTATTCGAATTTTTCCACACCCGAAGATATCGATATGTAAATATAATGAAATCCTTCTAAATTGGTAAGTTCACCAGCGATAACATAATTGTTGGTATCCGACGAATCTAATTCCGGAGTATATTCTTTAATGCAAGCGCTAAACGAAAAAACAAGCGCCCAAACGAAAATCGATATTTTAAAGTGATTCATAATTTCCTAATTTGAAAATCCAGGTGGCAGTAAAAATGGGCACGCTAACAATCGAATATTGATAGCTATTTAACGATTGTTTATCCATTACAAAAAATACAGAGTAAGCATTGTCTCTTCCTGTGGCATTGTAAAGTCCGAATACCCATGAACTGTGCATAAATTTGTCTTTTTTTAGATTTCCTTCGACACTTAAAGAGAAATCAACTCTAAAATAGTCAGGTATACGGTATGCATTTCTTGCCGAAAAGTCGATATATTCAAAATTATCAATCTGATACAATGCCGTAGGAAACGTAAAGGGCTTACCTCTTTGATAGCTAAAAATAGTAGAAAATTTTACCCTTTTTTTCAAACTATAATTTAATACACCATTGGCAACATGCGGAATATCGTAATTGGCAGGGTATTCGTTTCCATTGTTTATTTTCTGCCAGTCTTCGGTGCCGGTAATATGAATCAGAGAGCGCGAAAAAGTATAACTTATCCAGCCGTCGATTTTTTTGCCTGCCTTTTTTATCATGAATTCAATCCCGTAAGCTCTTTGATTTCCTTGTAAAACTGAGGTTTCAACCTGTGGATTATTTAAAAAATCGGCACCATCTTTATATTCAGTAAAATTTTTGGTTTGCGAGATATATGCTTCCACAGAAACCTCTGTTTTTAAATAGGGAAAATTGCGGAAAACACCCAAAGAAACTTGCGTACTTTGTGCCGGCTTAATATGGTAATCGGCTAATTTCCATTGTGCATTTGGCGCAATGGCAACAGTGGTATTCAACATAAATAGATTTTGATGCATCTGATTAAATGCAAGTTTAATAGAACCATTATAATCTGTTTTCGCCGAAGCAGCAAGTCTTATTTCTGGAAAATATTGGTTGCTAATTAAATCGAGGCTGTTGTAGCTAACCGAATCTATGATGGATTGCGGCGATTTTTCTACGCCATCGGTATAAAGATATACTTTTTTGGGGCCGAAAGAAGAGTAAAGGGCGTGTCTCATGCCCAATGTAATATCAAGCCAAGGAGTGGCATTATATTTATCAGAAAAATAAAGTGCATTGTCTATACCGAAATCCTTGCCCAGATCGCTAACTTGTTTGAGCGAAAGTTGGCTATATGGTTTTACAATGCCTTTGTTGGCCAAAAAAAGGTTTGAATTAATTCCGTAGCTTAATTCATGTTTGTGGTTAATAGAATAGGTAAATTGCAGATTTAAAACATGTTGTTTTATGTCGTAATTCTGAGAGTAGGCTGATACATCGATGTGATTGTCTATGGTAAAAAACGCATATTTCGATGAAGCCAAATTTAGCTCGTATCGCGATTTTTCGTTTATACTTTTGCGAAAATTTATCGAGAATCCAAGATTTCCATATTCGTAAATAGTTTGTTCCGATAAATTAAACTTGTCGAAACTATTATAGAAAAAAACCGAGGTATTACTTTTTTCAGTGTGGTATGAAATTTCGCCCGATGCATCATAAAAGGAAGCCTTGCTCGATGCTATAAGCGGATCTTTTATCTTTTGGAGAATCCAGTCCGAGTATGATGTTCGTCCGCTTAAAATAATCGACAGTTTATCTTTTATTATCGGAGTTTCAAGCACCAAATTAGTTGCTAAGGGGCTAACTCCACCATGTGCCGTAAATTTTTCTTTATTGCCTTGCCTTGTATCTATATCGAATACTGATGCAAGCCTTCCGCCAAATTGCAGGGGAATAAATCCCTTGTAAATGGAAAAATCTTTTACAATATCCGGATTAAAAGCAGAGGTAAAACCCAATAGATGGGATGTATTAAATATTGGTATATGATTTATGTAGAATGCATTTTGGTCAGCACCACCCCCACGCACATTTAATCCTGCAGAACCTTCTCCAACACTTACTATTCCAGGCAGCATTTGTGCAACTTTTAAAAAATCTACTTCACCAAGCATTGTAGGTAATTGCCTTATTACCTGTGTTTTGAGCTTTTCAACGCCAGGACTTCTTTCAATCATTTTATCGCCATAAACAGAAATCTCGTCTAGTTCGAATCCTGATTTTTGCATTTGCACCGTAAAAGACCCACCCGAATTAAATTCGAGCTGATACTCTCGTTTTTGGTATCCCATAAAATTAAATTCCAGAGAATAATGTCCGGGATATAAATAGATTTCGGCCCACCCGTCCATATTAGCAACTGTGCCTGTTTTTAATTCAGATACGTATAAACTAGCTCCTTGTAATAACTCATTGCTCTCAATATCTGTTATTCTGGCTCTGAGCAAGAATTTCTGCCGGGAATTAAAGTTGCTTTTTTTACCTATACTTATCAAGGAGTTGCCGCTTGTTTTGCGTGTTTGTATAAATTTCTCTAAGTTTTGTTCTTCGCTTTTTAATTCATTGGCTGCAATCAGAAACTCCGGAAGTTCCGAAATCAATGCCTCTTTACAAATAATAAAGTTTCCTTCCCAAAACGAAACCTGCCAGTTTGATCCAATAGCTTTTTGCAACAGTTCGTCAATAATAATGCTATCAGACTTTATGTTTACCTTGATTTTTTCTAACCCGGCATCAGCATAATATATCTTGAAGCCAGATTTTTGTTCAATATCCTTTACAAAATCAATAAAATTTTCATTTTGATAGTAAATATTCCGAAATACCTTATTTTCCGTTTGCTGTGCTTGCAAAGCGAAACTCAGGAATATGAGTAAAATAGTTAAACGATACATTTATAATTGTTTACAATATTCAATTAGATTTAATAATGCATCATCATCTGCTTTCAGTAGCTTAATTTTTTGCTGATGCATGTATTTTTTTATGTTGATGGATTTATCGCTCTCAAATTGTTTCAAGAAATCTTTGTTGTTGTTGATTGTAATGAACTGCTTATCTTTAAATAAATACATTTTTCGCAAAGGCTCCGTAAATTCATAAGCGTAGCTATTTACGCCAGTTTTGGTTTCGAATCTTTTATACCAATGCAAATAGAAAGAGATGTTTTCGTTTCCAATGGTTTGATATAGTTTAAGCACCTCGTTTTGTAGTTTGTGGGTTATGAAGATTTTCCCATCGGCATGTATTTTTGCTAATTGAGATAGTTCTAATACAATGTTTGTTTCTCCTTTTCCGGGTAATTCGATATTTACAATACATTGCTGATGGTAGATATCAATATTGCATCGGAGATTACTAAAGGTTTTATTCTCAAAATCAATATTGGCAGAACCAAAATAATGTTCATACTGAAAAAAATATTGATTTCCGATAATGCCGTGCGGAGGATAAAAATTATAAATTTTTCCATTGTAAAGTAAGGGGTCTGGAGATGGGTTTACCGTATTTTGTGCAATGCTCCGGAAGAAGGAAAATGTGATGAGTAATATTGTTAAATACCAGTGTTTTATTGGTTTATTTTTTTTCATAGCAATTTATTGCAGCAATTGGGGTTTACAATTTTAGAAATGATGGAATTTTTATGGCAAACTTTTTTAAGAGCAATAAATATTCAGCATCAGTGGCTAAAAGTACAATAAAATTCCGATACAATATCAAACCAACAATGAATAATAATAGGTACTTTCGTATTTGGAATAGCAGATAAAAATCATTTAGCCTTCGAAATATTCTGTTCGACCAATGTAAAATGTTGTTTAACCATAAAATTGTTCCAACAAAAAAGATTTTATACTTTAGAGCAACAAATTAAAAACCATAAATTATGAAGCACATTTTATACGCTGCATTATTGATATGCATGTATTTAATTCCGGCTGAAATGTCAGCACAAGCACTATGGCTGCGGTATCCTGCAATCTCGCCCGACGGTACGCAAATAGCTTTTGAATACAAGGGTGATATTTATCTTGTGAGCACCAATGGAGGCGAAGCTACCCAATTAACAAGTCACACGGCATACGATTATATGCCGGTTTGGTCGCCCGATGGAAAAACTATCGCTTTTGCTTCCGACAGGCACGGAAATTTTGATGTTTTTGCTATTAATTTAAAGGGAGGAGAGGCCCAAAGACTTACATTTTTTTCAATGCCCGAAACTCCATCGAGCTTTTCGAGCGATGGCAGATTAATCTACTTTAATGCTACAATTCAGGATTTACCTGGAAACTATCAATTCCCAAGTGGATTATTATCAGAGCTTTATTCTGTTCCACTGGCTGGTGGCGAAATTGCACAAGTTCTTAGTACTCCGGCAGAGAACGCACAATTTAACAAAGCCGGCAATAAAATATTTTATCACGATAGAAAAGGTTACGAAGATGCATTCCGAAAGCATCAAACTTCTTCTGTTGCCCGCGATTTATGGGTTTACGATGTTTCAACAAAAAAACATAATAAACTTACTGCATTTGCAGGCGAAGACCGAAATCCGTTGTTGAGCGCCGACGAGAAATATATGTTTTTCTTAACCGAACAATACGGAGCTACCATGAATGTTGCTCGTTTTCCGTTAGATAAACCAGGTGAAGTTGAACAATTAACTAAGTTTACGAATCATCCGGTGCGCTCTTTAAGCATGGACAGAAACGGATTATGTGCTTTTAGTTATAATGGAGAACTCTACACGCTTAAAGTTGGAGCTGAGCCACAAAAACTTGCAGTTGTTATAAAAAGAGACGAAAGTAAAAACATGATTGAACGCATGTTTTTGAATTCCGAAGCTACCGAAATTGCAGTTTCGCCTAATGGTAAGGAAGTAGCTCTTATTGCCCGTGGTGAGGTATATGTTACACTGGTAGATGATAATATTACCAAAAGAATTACCAATACTCCCGAACAAGAGCGCAATATTAGCTTTAGTCCCGATGGAAAAGCAGTTTTGTATTCATCCGAAAGAAATAACAGCTGGAATATTTATCAGACAAAAATTAATAGAAGCGAAGAGAAATATTTTGCTTTTGCTACCTTGCTCGAAGAAGAAGTGATAGTAGCCACTGAAGCGGAAGAGTTTCAGCCGGAATATTCTCCCGATGGAAAAGAAGTGGCATTTTTAGAAGAAAGAACAACATTACGCGTGATTAATCTGGCTTCTAAGCAAGTAAGGACTGTGCTCGATGGTAAGCATAATTATTCTTACAGCGATGGAGACCAGTATTATCAATGGTCGCCTGATGGTAAATGGTTTCTGGTTAATTTTGTAACAGATCAACTTTTTAGTTCCGAAGTGGGCCTTGTTGATGCACAAGGAAATCAGAACATCAAGAATTTAACCGAAAGCGGTTATAATGATAATGGCCCAAAATGGTCGATGCATGGTAAAGCCATCATTTGGTTCTCTGATCGAGAGGGTATGAGAAGCCACGGTAGCTGGGGTTCTATGTTTGATGTTTATGGAATGTTTTTAACCCAAGAAGTATACGATCAGTTTAAAATGACTAAAAGTGAGACTGAACTATTGGCGGAAAAAAGCGGACCCGAGAAAAAAACCGAAGAAGGAGATCCAAAGGCTAAAGGAAAAGAAAAAGAAGAAACGAAATCTGCCGAACCTGCAGTAAAAGCAGTTACCATTGACTGGGTTGGGCTCGAAGATCGTGTAGAGCGACTTACAATTAATTCATCCGGACTTGGCGACGCTGTTCTTACCGCAAAAGTTGATAAACTATATTACCTCACTCGTTTCGAAAAGGGATTCAATCTTTGGGAGAGAGATTTTAAAGAAAATACAACTAAAGAGATTGTTAAACTTGATGCCATGGGTAGCAATCTGATTATGGATAAGGATGAAAAAAATCTCTATTTGCTATCGCATGGAAGAATTATTAAAGTGGAACTTGCCGGAAAGAAACAATCTTCTATTAGCTATCAGGCTGAGTTTACTTATAATTATTTTGCTGAAAAACAGTATATTTATGAACATACATGGCGACAGGTGCTAAAAAAGTTCTACGATCCAAAACTGCACGGAACAAACTGGAATTTGTATAAAGATAATTATGCCCGCTTTTTGCCCCACATTAACAATAACTACGATTATGCAGAAATGCTTAGCGAGATGCTTGGCGAACTTAATGCATCGCACACAGGTTGCAGATACTCTCCAAATGCTGGAATTAGTGCCGACCAAACTGCTTCTCTTGGATTACTTTACGATTGGAGCTTTACCGGAAAAGGTATGAAAATTGCCGAAGTTCTTGACAAATCGCCTGTCTTGAATGCAAAATCGAAGATCAAGGCAGACGTTATTATCGAAAAAATAAATGGCGAAACCATCGAAAATAATAATCAGTTCTATACTTTGCTTAATAATCAAGCAGGAAATAGAGTACTTTTGAGCTTATACGATGGCAAAAATCGCTGGGACGAAGTTGTGAAACCTATTAGTTATGGATTACATAATCAGCTAATGTATGAGCGTTGGGTAAAAATTATGAGAGCCGAAACCGAAAGATTGTCGAACGGACAACTTGGTTATGTGCATGTTCGTGGGATGAACGACGCAAGTTTTCGTGATGTATATTCCGATTTGTTTGGCAGATATACCACCAAAAAAGCAATTATTATTGATACCCGTTTCAACGGTGGTGGTTGGCTGCACGACGATTTGGCAGTGTTATTTAGCGGTAAGCGGTATGTAACTTATGCCCCAAGAGGAGTAGAAATGGGCTACGATCCGATGTCGAGATGGACAAAACCAAGCATTTTGCTCATGAGCGAAAGTAATTACTCCGATGCTCACGCTTTCCCTTATGCTTATGCAACTCTGGGAATTGGCAAAACTGTTGGTATGCCCGTGCCGGGAACAATGACTGCAGTTTGGTGGGAACGTCAGATTGACCCAACTTTGGTTTTTGGAATTCCGCAAGTGGGTAGTAAAGATATTAATGGAAAATATCTTGAGAATCAACAATTAGAGCCAGATTATAAAGTAATGCAGGATTACGATTTGGTAATTAACAAGCGCGATCAACAATTGGAAAAAGCTGTGGAATTATTATTACAGCAAGTGAAATAGTATATTAGTTCTTTTTTTTAGGTTGTCTGTTTTTTTTTCAGACAACCTTTTTTTTTTGCCAAATTTTCGTATATTTAGTAATTTATATGAGTTCAGTCTAAAAAGATTGAAAAAATGATTATACCCCTGCCGGCGTTTTCTTAATTGACTTATAAACTGTTTAGTACAGTTACAGCATTTTATAAAAATCAACGCTGGCAGGGTTTTTAGACTAGACTCTTATATTCAAAGTGAAATTAAGTATCTTTTTTTTTAAAATTGGGTTTTTGGAAATATTGATGAGTTCAGTCTAAAAAGATTGAAAAAATGATTATACTCCTGCTGGCGTTTTCTTAATTGACTTATAAACTGTTTAGTACAGTTACAGCATTTAATAAAAATCAACGCTGGCAGGGTTTTTAGACTAGACTCTTATATTCAAAGTGAAATTAAGTATCTTTTTTTTTAAAATTGGGTTTTTGGAAATATTGATTCAAATACTATTTTTTTGATGAGTTTGAAGGCTACGTTTGTTCCTATGATTAAGCTATATATTGATTTTTTTGAGCGTTTAGCCAATTTGCCCTTTTGGGGCAATAAGTGTTGATAAATTTTGATGATTATTTTGAAACATTATAGAATTGTTTACGTATATTTATTACTTAAATTACTATTAAACACCATGAGAAAAGTTTTATTAACCATATTAATGTCTGCATTATATGTATTGTATACACATGCTGCTGATATTGTGTCTACAGCAACGGGTGGATTGTGGACGAGTGCAACAACTTGGGTTGGCGGAGTATTACCTGCTGCCGGCGATAATGTTTCTATTGTAAGCGGGAGTACGGTAATCCTTAATCAGGATATTAGCATTACCAATCTTACCATCGATGGTACCCTTATTATAGGAAATGATTTAAGTGAGAGGAATTTGATAATTACCGGAACAACTTATATTGGATCCGTAGGTGTATTAAACACCGGAAATTTCGATATCACCAATAATATCACATTTCAGGGAAATATTACAAATGATGGTGTATTTGACTTATATGCATCATCATCAAAAGTAACAAATGCAATTTTCTCTGGTACATTTAATTTGTCGGGAAGTAATTCACTGCAATTTGCTAAAATAACTTTTCAGACAGGTACAATTACTACAAATGTTGCATTAGATATAAATGGAGCTGTGGTAATTGAAAATGCTGCTGTTTTTGCCAATGGAGATTTAACACATACAGTATCAGGAAACTGGACAGAGAATGGTAGTGGTCAGATGACCGGCAACGGAACCATTGAAATGGATGCTCAATATATTCAATCTGTTACTTCGGCATCGGTGTTTTATAATCTCACATACAAAGGTGGTGGCTCAGCCGTTTTAGGTGCAGCCGTAACTGTTAATAACGATTTTTTGGTTACTTCGAATACAACCGTTCAAACATCTCAATATCATACTTTTGGTGGCGACTTTGTTGTGGCTGATGGCAGCAAATATGATGCATCTGCTGGTAGAGCCACATTTAATGCTTCTGCGCAATCCCAAAATATTCAGTCGGGCACAAGCAGTGGCGCCATAAATATAAAATTTAACGAAATTTATTTGGATAATGGCGGGGCTGCATTTCCAAAAACATTTGTTGGAAATCACGATGTCTATAGTACGTTTTATGTGTACGATGATGCTGTAGTTAACGATATGGCTACAAATCAGACGCTCCGAGGAAATGCATATATTTTAGGTTCTTGTAATTTTTCGGGTACCCTTAATTTACGGGGGGGAACATATTATGATAACGGAGACTATAACTTTAGTTTAGGTACTGCCAATATCAACATTCTTGGATATGTCTATATTGCCGACAATACAACAATGCATGTAGATGGGGATATCAGCATTACCCCCGACGAAAATGGTAACCATATTGGATTGATAATCAATAATAACGCTACCTTGGAAGGTAATGGTACGAATAGATTGACTGTGGCGGATAATTCTTCTTTGTATATAAGAGGATCAAATAACTTTCCAACAACTTTTGATGAAGTAAGTCTTAGCACAGAGTCGTATGTAAGATACGATGCATCATTGGCCGACCAGTCAATTTACCCTTCGGTTAATTATGGCAGATTGTATTTAAGTGCAGGAACAAGTAAAACTGCTGCCGGAGATTTAGTTATTCTTAGTCATTTGTATTTGTATAATAGTACAAATTTTAAACTACTTGCGTATAATGTTACGGTGGGTGGCGACGTAGTAAACAGCACAGAATCTTATGGAAATGCTTCAATAACTGCCACCGGCGGAACATTTTCATTTAATGCTTCGGATCGAAATCAATCAATTTCTAATGGTGGAACAGGCACATATACTTTTTATAATCTATCAATTAGTCAATCTTCTTTAACAACAAACCGATACAATAATATTCAGGATAATATTATTGTTTTAGGCAGTTTTTCGGCAACTAATCCTGCCGGAAGCAATACCAAGCGTTTATATATTAATTTATATGAGAATACCATCACCGGAAGCTCAGGTAGCGGCTTTTCTTTAGGTGAAAACGTTTGGTTGCTCACCCAAGGAACAAATACTTTTCAAACTACCATGCAGTCTTTTGAAATAACAAAAAGGCTGCTGCATGCCAATAGTACTATTCGTTTCAATAGAGGTGTTGTTGGGTCTTTGCAAACAATACCAAATGGATTTACCTACGGAAACATAGAATTGGAAGGCAGTAATGATAAGACACCTCAGGGAACATTGAATATTGATGGAAGTGTTTCTGCGGTAGGTGGTACTCCGGTTTTAAAAACCAATAATTATACAATTTCTGTGGCCGGAAACTGGAATATGAGTTTGGCAACTACAAATCTTACTGGTTTAAATACAGTAACTTTCGACGGTGTTAACCAAACAATCAGTCAATCAAATTTTTGCAGTGTAAGCTTTTCCGGTACTGGCATTAAAACAATCGTTGGAACCTTAGATATACTTAAGAACCTTACCATAAATAATGGAGTTTCCATAGTTACCGACGATAATTATATCTATATTGAAGGAAATTGGATGGAACTTGGGAGTGGCAACTTTAAACAAAACGGAGGAATGGTGTCTTTCGATGGAACTACATCAAATCAAACTATTTCTGCAAATAATTCAAGTTATTTTTATCATTTTACTATCAATAAATCCGGATCGAATAAAACAGTTACCTTAAATACAAAAATAGATATAAACGGTAATATAGATTTTGTTCAAAACAATGCAGTGCTAAATCTAAATGCCAAAAATTTGTATGTTGCCGGCGATTTTTATTTTCGTGCAGGATGTACTTTTACACATAACAACGGAAAAGTTTTTTTTGATGGCACCTCGCTTGCTCAGTTAATTAGAAATTACAGTTTATCTAATATTGTATTTAAAGATGCTGAATTTACAGGAACTGCGGTAAAAAGATTATATGACTACTCCTTTAAATTCCAAGGTGATGTAACTATTTCAAACACCACACTCGATGGTCAAGGATGGGATCATTATGTAGAAGGCAACTGGCTAAATAATGGAATATTCCGTCATTCTGCAACCCTGCATTTTAACGGAGCCCGAGATCAGTCTATTTCGCAATCTACCTTTAATGCGGTTAACTTTGGTGGTGGAAATTTTGTAAAAACCCTTACAGGTGATATTACCCTTACCGGTAACCTGAGAATACAGGATGCTACTTTAGACGTAAGTCCATCATCCTATAGTATTACAATGGATAATAACTGGTATAACGATAGTACCGGCTCTTTCATTTGTCGTCAGGGTACAGTATACATCAATGGCGATTATTCTTATCTGTTTACCGGCGAAAGTAGCACTCAATATGGCATAGGTAATTATCTAACTACCGAAGGTGGAACAAAATCGTTTTATAATCTAACAATTACCAAAAACACCCGCGATAATTGGATATTACAAAGAGGCGATTTACATGTATTAAATCATTTTACTATAAATCAGGGAGATTATAGACAAAGCAATGATTATGGCAATTTTGGTATCAACAATATTTATGTAGGAGGCGATTTTATCAGTAAAGGACAATTTCGTGATAATAACGTTGGTAACGCATTTATTGAGTTATCTCCACTAGCAGGTTCATTTGTTTTTGATCCCGGATCAAGCAATTCATATACAATTTTAAGATTTAATGGTGCAGCCGGGAGCACATATACATTTGAGAGCGATCTTAACTTATACAACAATAGGGCTCTAACAATCGAGAATGGTATTATCGATTTAAATAAGAAAAAAATAATAACAAATGGGGTTGATGGAGATATATTTCTAAATGGTGGTACCCTTGAAGTGGATGAATCGGCCATTTTGAGTTTAGGAAGTGGGGCTACTTTTACTAATGCAGGAGGTATTTTCAAATTAGTTGGTATTGCCGGACAACCTGCAAATTTGATGGCTACAACCGGAAATTTCGTTTTTGTGCAAACTTTGGGTACAATGCATGCTCAAAATTATAGAATCGAAAATACATCTGGAAACGGTATTCAAATTTCTGGTGGGAATATTGATGCTACAAATACTTTCCAAAACGGAAGCTTTTCTCATGGTACAGGCACTGCTTACTTTACCTTATCTGGCATTGATTTAGGTGGCGACAGAAATCTTGCCGAAGTTTCCTTTAACATCGGACCCACATATAATGTGCAGCGAACAACGGGAAATGGTGCACTAACATTTCAAAATGCAATTGGTACCCTTGCGGGAGAAGATTACGATAATGATGATGCAAATCCGGGAACTTTAATTAATTGGACATATCCTGGAGCAGCATACTGGGATGGAGATTCAGATGGTGATGGCGACAACATCTCCTGGAACGACCCAAACAACTGGTCAAATGATGCTGTTCCCAATAGCACTTCTACTGTAATATTAGACCACACAATTGTGGGCATTTCATATAATGTTTCTCTCAATTCGGGCGCAAACGGTCAAGTATTGATGCTTATAATCATTTCAGGTGCCAATGCGGTTTCTTTAACTTTAGATGGAAAAGAATTAGATATTGAAGGAGATATTACAATTGGCACAAATTCAGTTTTAACTCAAACCACCGCATTGGATACTATTCGTGTGGGCGGTAGTTGGGCAAACGAAGGTACTTTTAATGAAGGGCTTGCTTCAGTTATTTTTAATCCTGCTTCCGGAACTCATACAATTACTACCAAAGGTATTACAGATCCTTTTTATAATTTTATTATCCGGGGAACAAGCGCTACAAATGTACTTAGTTCTACATTAGCTGTGAGCGGAAACGTGAGCCTTGAGGGAGGTATTTTGTATGCCAGCAATTATACAATAAACTTGGCCGGCAATTGGACAAGAACAGGTGGTGCTGTTTTTAATTTTGGAACAGGATTGGTAGATTTTAATAACTCAGGAGATCAGACTATTAATGGTGGCGAGTTTTATAATCTTACTTTTAGTGGTTCGGGTACCAAAAATATAACGGCAAATTTAGATATAGATAACGATATTACAATTGGCGCAGGTACCGTTTTCGATGGTGCTACTTATTTTGTTTTCGTTGGAGATGATTGGACTAATAATGCAGGAAATACTGGTTTTGTACAAACAGGTAATGGAACAGTAGTTTTCGATGGAATCTCTAATGGACAGGATATCGGAACTACAGTATCATTAGAAACTACTTTTAATAATATCAGTTTTTCCGGAAATCAAACAAAATATACCCGCAAGACCATAAATGTAAATGGTTCATTACAAATAACATCTGCGGCACTTTATATTGTAGACGGAACATTTATCAACGGCGTAGGCGGAAGCAATACGCTAAATATGAGTAATGGAAGGTTATACATAAATGGAAATAACAATTTTCCTCAGGGTTTCGAAACCATTAATTTAGCTGGCGGTGTTGTGGATTATTATGCTGATATTGACCAAATAATATACCCCACTAATTATTATTCGGTTTTAGTCAGGCGGATAACATCTGCAATAAATACAACCAAAACTTTGGGCGGAAATATTACAATCGCCGGTGGATTAACTATTTATGATGTAGAAACCCTGCTTGATGTTAATGACTATACAATTACTTTATTCGGAGGGCTTGATTTTCCGGCAGGTGGGCGCCAGATTGATTGGGGAGCAGATGGTACATTAATCCATAATGGTGAGGGCTGGACTATTGATCCGGATATTAATTATTTTAATAATGTGATCAAGAAAAACAGAGGTAGCATGAATGTGCGCTATAAGAGTTTAGAATTTAAAGGCAATTTGTTTATCACAGAAGATGCATCATTTGTTCAGGATACTGTAAATGTATTTTGTTCTGGGACTGGAAAAACATTCTCTCTTGCATCAACAACCTATATGTATTCATATAACCCCACTACATTAGGCAGCTCTTCCGGAAGAAAAGCTTTTCCTACGGGTTTTGCTAATTACGACCTACACAAAGATAGTAGGGTATATCTCGCAGGAACTGCCCATCAAACTATTTTAAGTACTCCTGTATACGGAAATTTATACTTATATACCCATAGTCAGATAAATTTTACATTGGATGGAAACCTTGTACTAAATGGTAGTTTTGGAATGTATGATGAACCTACTCTGATAGATGCAGGATATAATTTATCTTTTGGTGGTGCAACGGTAGATATAAAAAAATACACTCCTACGGGAAATACAATTATGACCTTTTTCGGTGCCGACCAGAGAATATACGACAGCGGACCAGGAGCCACATCTTTTGATATGAAAAACATCGTTTTTTCTGGTTCTGGGACAAAATCTTTGCATTACAACGGTGATGATTATTATGTGGTGAGTGGAAATTTAACTATTAATGCGGGAGTTACTCTATATATTCCGCGAAGACTTGATTTTAGCGGAACAAATTGGATTAACAATGGCGTATTTAATCACACTGATTATGTGGTAAGTTTTATTGGAAATCTTGCCCAATCGATTGATCCCGGTACAAGCAACGATTTTTATGCCGTAAGTTTTAGCAATTCTGGTACTAAAGAGTTTGTAAATCATGGTATTAATGTAAACAATGGAACTTTTGTGGTTGATGCAGGAACTGTAAATATGGGTAACCTAACTCATAATATTGCATCTGAGCGCATTACTATTAATGGAGGCACCTGGTCTACAGAAAATGCATCATTTATTTTCGATAGGAACGGAACGCAATATTTGCCCAATATTTTCTGTCAGAATATCACTTTGAGAAGATATGATCAATGGGATAGAGCCAGGTTTCTTGAGGGAGATATTGTTGTAAATGATCTTACTGTTGAAGAAGGAAATGTGTTATATTGTGCAGCAAACTCACTTGCAGCTACCACAAAATATAATGCTACCATTACCGGTAATTACAATAACCAGGGAACGATGTATGCCTATGGAAATGCATTCTTTTTCGAAAGTATTGATAATAATCTCAAAACAATTACTCAAGGAAATGGCAGTTTTGATTATGTCTATTTTAATGCTTCTCAAATAAATGAACGTACTTATACCTTAACCCAGGAAACCAGAATTTATGAAGATTTAAATATTGGCCAATTGGCTACTTTAGACCTAAACGGTCAAATTTTGCGATTGGGAAATGATGATAGCAATGACCCTGTTGAGCCGGCTGTGGAGCAACACACCATTCAGTGGGGCGGCGTGCTCGAGGTAGATGCCGGTGCTTCACTTATCTTTAGTTGCCGGGATTTGGGCAATCCAAGCTTAAATGTGGATGGGACTTTAAAAATAGTAGGTGAATTAGGAAACAATGCCACTATTACCTCTACCGACTGGTATGCCAACGACAGAAGAATTGATATAAACATTAATGATGGTGCCTTTGTTCATGCTCAGTATTATCTTCTAAAATATCTTTCTAATGAAGGTTTTTATGTTGATGCCGGGGCTACCATTGATGCTACTAATAATTTTTCTAATGGAACCTGGTCAGATTTGAATACTGCTGGTGGTACTTATTTTTATTGCAATGCCCCATCTGCCGGATTAGGAACAATTAATAATCTTACTTTTAACTATAGTGCCACACCCGCAGCCGGAACACATTTCAATATTCGAAGAGACGCTGGGTCTTCAGGAATACTGGCAGTGGGGGGAAATATTGGTGGCTTACTTTCGGGCCTGACTTATGAGGCCGATCCTACTGGTGAGAATAGTACCGGTACAAGCTTAATTTCTTGGCCACCCGTTACTGATATTTATTGGACTGGCACAGAAAGCGCCGATTGGTTTAATGCCAATAACTGGTCGCCTGCTCAAGTGCCCGATAATCTTACTAATGCAATTATTCCTATCCGAACAAACAATCCATTAATTAATGGTCAGAATGCCATGTGTAAAGATTTAAAAATTACAGACGGTTTTCTTACCTTGCAAGGTGGATACGATTTAACTGTTAGTGGAGATGTTTATCTTGCTTCCGGAACTTCAGTTGGTATTTTGGCTTTAGAAGATCCTGGATGCAATATTAGTGTAAATGGCAACTGGACACGTGGACAAAACGGCTTATTTTCGCATGGAAACGGTACTGTCATTTTTAGTGCAACCGGAGGAAGTATTTCCATTGATGCACGTGATTCTCATTTCGGTAATCTTACTTTTAATGGGGATGCTACTTTTATGATTAACAGAGCTGAAACTTTTGTAGATGGTAATTTTATTATTTCTAATGGTACAGTTCAACCTATTTCGAACAACTACTTATTGCATATTAAAGGCAATTATGCCAATCCGGGAGGGGTTTATGATAATACTATTACCGGTACTGTATATTTCGATGGTAATGGCGATCAAATAATTGATAATATAGATTTGTGGAATATTGTTGTGAATGGTGCTGGTAATAAATCTTTTACTACATCAGCAATTGTAAATGGTAATCTGGTAGTTAAAAATGCTACACTTACAGGTGCTTGTAATATGCAATTAATTGGTAATGTAACAATTGAAAGCACCGCATCTTTTGCTGATGGTAACTTTACACACAACTTTGTTGGCACGCGTTGGATTGGTGCAGGTGCTTATTTCGGAAACGGAACAGTAAAGTTTACCCGCGAAGGTACCCAGTATATTGCCAGTTCTTCTTTCAATAATATTTCCTTAGAAAATTTAGGTGGTGTGGCCCTAGAAGGTGATATGAATATTACTGGTAATTTCTCGGTAATTGCACCAAATTCTTCGTTAAATTTGCAAACCTACCAAATAACAAATACATCAGGAACTGGCACTTTTTCTCTTGCAGGTAGCCGGTATTTGTATGTGAGAGGTGCTAATAATTTTCCGGCTGGATTTAATTTATACGATTTACATAAAAACTCCTACGTATTGTACGATGGCACAGTAGCACAGTTTATAGCACCAGTACCGGTATCTTACGGCCGGTTATATTTAGATAATAGCGCTAAAACATTGGTCGGAAATATAGATGTTAACAGCATTTTATATTTTTACGATGATGCTTCGCTGGATGTTACTGCTTCTAATTACAGAATAAACATCGAAGGAAGTTGGTATAATCAATATGGAGCCTATTTTTATCAACACGAAGGTGAAGTTGTTTTCGATGGAAATGAAGCTGCCGTATACATGTATATATATGAAGCAAGTAAGGATAGAAATCAATTTTATAAGCTAACTGTAAACAAAGGGGCAGGAATTGTATATTGTAATTACACCGATATAACTGTATTTAATAATCTTAGGGTTTTGAATGGTAGCTTTTCTCAAAGCCAAACAATGACAGTTGGCGGCGATATGTCGGCACTTAGCGGCACTTTTGGCGCTTCGGGCACGTATTATTTAAACAAAGCATCCGGCACTTCAAACCTGCAATTAAATAATTCTATATTAAATAATCTGGTCATAAACTCCGGAGCTACTTATGTTTTGCAGGATAATTTGCAGATTTACGGGCAATTTACACTGATGGCCGGTATATTCAATGGAAATGGACAAACAATGAGCTTAGGTAATTATGGTGAAGTGCATGAAATATCCGGAACACTTAAATTAGGGATGGGCGGTAAACTAAAGCTTCCTGATTTTTCAACTTTAAAAGTAAATTCAGGGGGAGAAATTTGGGTCGTTGGCGATGAAACTAATGCAGCAACCGTAACCAATAATGGGGGTAGATATTACTTTAATATCGAAAGCGGAGGTACAATTAGAGCAAGATTCTATTTATTTGAGTACATGGCCGAAAATGGAATATACATTAAAGATGGTGGGATAATACATAATGATTATAATTTTAGTTATGGTACATTTACTAATTCAGCATACGGGGGAACATGTTTGCGTATAGAAAATAATCAAAGCTTTACTGAAGCTGGAGCTAATGCTATTACAAATGTATCTTTTCCATTCAATCCTCTGGGAGGCGCTTCAAATATCACAAAAACAATAACATCTGCAGGTACATTGGATATGAAAGACTATTCGGGAGCACTGGCAGGCGAAAACTATGATAATGACCCCGAAAATTTGATAAATTGGATTTCGCCACCTATTGTTCTTTGGACTGGAAATGTAAATAACGATTGGTACACCATCGGTAATTGGCAGGTATCTTCCGGTCCGGATAGGTACCCCGAAATAACTGATAATGTTGTAATTGAAAAGAAAACGAATCAACCAATTATTACTACAGACGGTGCAGTCGCTAAAACTGTTGAAGTGCAGGCTAATGCAATTCTTACACTTCAGTCTGCAGCACCAACTGACACTACCTTAAAGGTGGTAGAAGATTTTTATAATGCAGGTACAGTTATCATGTCCACGGGAGCCGATACGCTGGCAGTTGGAGGAAATTGGAGAAATACAGGTTCTTTTGTTGCAGGTACAGGCACTGTAATCATGAATTCCGTTTCAGGTATTAAATCTATTGATAATCTTTATGATCCATTTTATAATCTGTATATTAATACGGTTTCCGATATTCAATTATTAAGAAATCTAACCATAAATAAGCACTTTGTTGTACTTAACGGAAATTTCGATTTAGCATCCGATGCACGTATACTTACGGTTAAAGGTGATTTTATAAATTACGATAATTTTATTGCCCGCAGCGCGAAAGTAACTTTTGCCGGAATATCGGGTACTCAAAGTATTTATCCTGGATCTGCTGTATTTTATAATATAGATATTGATGCGGGGAGTGCTGCAAACGTGCAAATTACCGACAATAATCTGTTTATAAATCATAATTTGAATATCAATTCCGGCAATTTTGTCCTGAATGGTAAAAATCTATACATCGGCGATGGAAACGGTATTGATGCCTTAACCGTAAATGGCGGACTTTTTTACGTTGATGCAAATGCTACTTTAAGAATGGCCAATTTATCTACAATCGAAGTAAATGCCGGCGGAACAATGTTTCTTGTTGGTACCGATGTTGATAATCCGGCCTATTTGCAATCACAAACCGGTACTTATTCTTTCAATGTAAATAGTGGCGCCACTTTGGGAGCAAGGTATTATAATATTCAGCATGTAAATGCAAATGGTGTTCGCTTTAAAAATGGTTCAAGCTTGCACACTACAAATAATTTTTCTGATGGTGTGTGGCGAAATGGAACAACTGGTGGACAATATTTGTGGTTTGAAAACAATTTTGCATCAGACACTACCAAGATTAGAGGAGTATATTTTCATTCAGGGGCAACATATAATGCCAAAAGGCTCTCTGGAACAGGAGTTGTAGCTTTTCTTGATGCATTAGGATTGCTGGCCGGATACCAGTTTGAAGAAGATATTCCTGATAATTCTTTGGACGATGGATTTGTGGTTTGGCAATATCAGAATAGCATGTATGTTTGGACCGGGGCTGTAAGCAACGACTGGAATATTGCTGCAAACTGGGATGTTCCTGTTGCGGTAGATCCAAGCGGACATGCAGTGCCGAATTCATTGGGTATTGCATCTATTCCTGATGTTTCTTTAGCTTCAAACCGCTTTCCAATTTTGGGTGTTGCTCCAACAGATGATGATGGCACCTGCTTTGATTTACTTATTGAGAATGGCGCTTCATTAACTATCGCAAACAATAAAAATCTGGATGCTGATAATGCAATTACCGTATATTTTGGTGCTAGCTTAATTATTTCCAATGGCTCTGCATCTCAAATAAATGTGGGAGATACCTGGTCGATGGATGGTACATTTTCACATGGTGGGAATTCAACAGTTGTATTTGATGCACCTGCCGGAAAATTGCTTACTATAGCCGGAAACGCAAGCTTTTATAACTTTACAATAAATTCTGCTGGAGCAGCCGAATATATGAGCGGTGGAAAACTTCGTATTGATAACCATTTTGTTGTTACCCAAGGCATATTTACTGTTTCCAATGCTACAGATACCTTATTTGTTGCGGGCGATTTTATTGCGGATGGAACTTTTAACCACGGAAATTCTGTTGCTCAATTAAATGGAACCAATCAGAATATTTCTTTAGCCACTTCAAACTCTTTTTATAGGCTAAATTGTTTGGGCACAAATACCAAGACACTTACTTCGGATATTGCAATTGAGAATGATTTTTTTATTCTAGCAGGAGTTACTGTAGGTGGTTCAGCATATTCTATTTCTCTGAAAGGCGATTGGATCAATAGGGGATTATTTTCGCCCGGCACCGGTACCGTTGAGTTTATCGGAAATAATACACAGATTATAGATAATTATGGTACTGAAAATTTCTATAATTTTTCGGTGAACAATAGTTCATCCACCTTCCCTCAAATTGTATTGTATGGCGATTTAGTTTTGGGTGGTAATTCGTGGGCAATGCTCGATGGAATTGTGGAAACTACCGCAGACGAAATGCTATATGTGGGCGATTTGGTTGCGCTTTCCGGTGGAAATTCAGCAAATAGCTATGTAAATGGACCTATGTCGAAAAGAGGATCTGCAAATTTCGTTTTCCCGGTAGGTAAAGATTTAAAATTTGCACGATTAGGAATTTCAGGTATGTCGGTTGTAGGTACTTTTCAGGCAGAATATTTTGAAGCTGCCTATAGCGATTTATCCAATATCGCTTCTGGATTAGATCATGTAAGTGGATATGAACATTGGACTATTCAGCGAACAGCAGGCCTTGCCGAACCAGTTGTTTCCTTATACTGGACAAATGGCGAAGAATCGGGTATTGATAACCTCGTTACATTAACTACCGCTGTATACAACACTGGAGAATGGCAAAATACCGGAAATGGTGTTACCTCTGGTACAACTGCCGCCGGAAGTATCTCATCGGGCGCTCCTATTGCTATTTTTGGGCCAATTACATTTGGGTCTTTAAACGAAGACAATCCATTGCATGGATATACAAGATGGACAGGCCAGTTTTCGCAGGTTTGGAATTATTTGCACAACTGGACAGCCGGTATTCCTTCGGCATCCTTAGACGCTGTAATCCCAGCTATTCCGGCGAATCAACCAATTATTGATAATACCGCAGTGGTTCGCAAACTTACCATCGACGACGGGGCGAGCCTTAATATTGAGCCCATGCAGTCTTTGACCCTCAAAGGAAAACTTGTAGTAAATGGCGATTTAAGATTAAACTCATCTGATTTTGGTAATGCGGTTTTATTAAACGAGAATACAATTACTTATGGTATTAATAGCCGTGTGATTACAGAGTTGTTTTTAGAAGCCGGACAGTTTAAGTATATCGCTTCGCCTACAACTCAGTCGCAATCAGATATTATTAAAAGCGATCCTTTTTCTCCATACTACAATCATAATTTATTTAGCTATTACGAGCCCGGAAACACTTATAATATGCTTGAAGAAGACTGGATTGAGCTAAATGGTATTTTGGAGCCACTTACTGGATATGCATTTTATGGTGATAAAAATATTACTGTAGAGTTTATGAGAGATGCCGTAAATGAGAACAATTTTAATACCGGTGATAAAAGTAAAACCCTATATTATACCGGTAGCACAGAAGCGGAAGTACTCAAGCGCGGATGGAATTTTGTTGGAAATCCGTATCCTGCTAATTTAGATTGGGATGCCGTGGGATGGTCCAAATCTAATATATACAATTCTATATATTTCTGGAATGGCACTAATTATTCATACTATGTAAGTTCAGGATTAGCTCAGGATGGTGGAATTGGGGTAAATAATGCAACAAATATAATTCCGGCGGAGCAAGGATTTTTCTTAAAAGTTATTGAAGGTGGAGATCCAGATCAAAATCAGGTAGGAACTTTAATTATTCCGGCATCAGCACGAACAGTTAATTCGCATGCTTTTTACAAGAAGACCAGCAACTCCTATACCGATATTTTCAAAATTTCGGTTACATGCAGCAACGGAACCGATGAAACGGCTATCAGGTTTTTAGATGGAACTTCTGTAGGCTTTGATAATGATTTTGATGCATTTAAAATTTTCCCGGATAAAGAAATGCATAAAACGCCTCAGTTGTTTTCTGTAAACAACAAAAATGTTCCTATTGCCATCAATTCATTGCCTCTTCTTAACGAAGATATGGTTATTCTTTTGGGTTTTAGAGCTGTTGAAAATGGCAATTTTTCTCTTACTGTTGAGCCTTTTGAACTACAAGCGAATTATACTGCTTATCTGGAAGACAGATTTACTCAAACTACCACAGAATTGCTCGATTTGAAATACGATTTCTTTAGTGAAGAGGGTACTTTTAACAACAGATTTGTTATTAAATTCAAAAAGGAACCATTTGACCCATCGAAATATGTAAGCGAAATGCCCGATATTTATGTTTATACGGATAATTCATTTGTTTACTTGAGTTCTGAGACTCCTGATGCAATTGTTGGTCAAGTAAGAATTTATAATATGGTTGGTAAACTGGTAGATAAGTTTGAGAACAACGAATGGTATTTGGCAAAAAGGGCCATAAATTTTGAGCCAGGTGCATACCTTGTTAATATTCAGAGCGTTTATGGAAGATATAGCGAAAGAATTGTGATTATAAAATAATTAGTCAGATTTCATTCTGACAAAGTGTTTAATGAATGGCGGATTAGTAAAAAACTAGTCCGTCTTTTTTTTGTAAAAATGTGTCTCTTGCTTTTTGGGGAAGAAATTTTTTTTGTGATGATATTGTTCCTGATTTTTTATTAGCTGCGTTCATTTCTCATTTTTCTACCTCGATTTTTTTCCTGCTCATGATTTATCTTTATGCTGGTAAAACTTACCTCAGTATTATTCTGATTATAGCCAAAACAAAGTCAGGAAAAAAAATCAAAATAGAATATATATGAAATAAAACCCATAAGTGATATAATTTCAGATTTTTAGCTCCTAATAAATTTGAATAAACTATGCGCTTTGTTCCGGCATAATTTACTTTGATTAATCTAAATTTTCTAAGGCGTCGTCCAAATCGTCGACTGTTTCTTCTGTTTCCTGGGTAACCACTTGCTCAATTATTTCGTCGTTCGAAATTTTATTTTCCTGTGTAAAAAGTCGAATAGTTAGAAAAACACCGATAGAGAGAGTAAGAATAATAAGTATAATAGGAATTTTTGTAAGAAAATTATTTTTTTTGGATATGAAATATGCTAAAACGGCAAAAACTATGGCCAAAGCAAGCGGATAATATCCAAAAATGAATAAAGGAGTAAAACTCATTGCAATACTGATTGTTACAAATATTATACCCAAGAAAGTTGAAAAGTTGCTAAATAATTTAATTGATTTTTTCATCATATTTTTTAGGTTTATGGAATTAATCTGATTTGTATCGAGCCTGCAGGAATTTCGGCTTTGATGCGCATTGGAACTTTTTTTGCATCTGCACTTAACCAAAACATATTATTGGGATTGTTTTTGATAATTTTCTGATTTTCTAATTTCATTTGTATTTTGTAACAACTTACTTTGCCTTTTCCTTCAACAGGAATTTGTTCAATTCCCAAATAAGTAAGCACCAGAACTTCCATTTTTTCGTCTATTATTAACTGAATTTTCTTTTGATCGTTTACTTTGAGCGATTTAAAATTCAAATTTCTTACATAATAAAGTGCGGAGAGCATATCATAAACAATAGCAGAGTTTTTTATTATTTTTTTTTGTTCCGGTTTATTTTGTTTGCTAACTGTACTTTCAATTTGTTGAGTTTTGTATTTGAAAATATACTTTAATTCCATTTTAAAATTTCCTTCCTGTATGGACCTATTAAAAACCAATGGTTTTCCGGTGCTTTTTTCAATCAAGGATTGATATACATCTCTAATTTTAAAATAATTATCCCAGCTAGTGTAAGTTTGAGCAGTACCAACAAGTTTTAATACTTCTGCTTTAGAAGCAGGATGTATTTCGAGGCGCAATTCTGCAATATCGCTCCATGCTCCCGAAGAGTAGAATGAACCCACATAGCGCAATTTTTCTCCAACCTGATAAGCTGTTTGAGCATAAGATATGGGGCTGAACCAAATGAAAAAGTAAAGTAGAAGTAAAATAAATCTCATAAACAATTTTTCTACAAATATAGTCTACAAATTTTGAAATATGTTCTATAGTTTATTTGGGATAAAAAAAAAGGGGTATTGATTTTTGGAATCTCCGATTAGACTATAAAAAAAACGCTGTATCGGCCTAAAGAACCAAATTACAGCGTTTTTAAAAATTTTTACAGGTTTATAGTAGTGACCTCGGAGGGACTTACTATAACGCATTATATGTTTGGTTATTAATTATTTGTATGTTTAGATAATAATTTTGGTAATAAAAAAATACACATGTCTATTGATGTGTAAAACAAAAAGATTTTTAATTTTGTGATAAATAATACAAAAATATGAAAACTACTACGATTCTAAAATTGGGTTAAAATAAAAAGAGATGTAAATTATTTACATCTCTTTTTATTTTAATGAGTTACTTGAGATTTACAAATGAGCCATCTAGCAAGTTTTTTATACCAATTATTTCGTCTATATCATCCCAAAACACATGAAAATTTGATATTTCAAAA
>DYOH01000048.1 GCA_020720625.1 Acetofilamentum sp.
TGTTGCTACAAAATGCACTTTTTTCAGAGCAATCGCCTGTAAAACCTGAAAAGTTTAAAGTAAGTTCCGATCCGGCTAGAATGTTGATGCTAATAAGGATGATACTAAATGCCAAAATCGGATGAGTTGAAATACTCATCCGATTCGGTATTGGCAAATTTTTTTATAGAATACTTTTTTGGAGCATGCAAAAAAAGCAAAGGACTTACCTCACCGCCCTAAAACCATAAGAAATATTCCTGCCTGCATAAATAAAAGCACCATGTTGCCGAAACGAAACAGCCAGATTGGGAGCAGCCTCTACCACACTTCCTCCGCGGAAACCGCTGCCATCGGCACCAGAAACTCCTGTGCCGGCAACAAATCCGGGCCAGTCGGCATTGGTGGCCAAGCCTTGTTCGCTAAGCATTCCGTCGCCGGTAGAACCTTTGAATTGTCGGCCAACTGGGTGTCCGAGGCTAACCACCCTTTCGGCCAAATTTCCGGCCAATTCCATTACCCCGAAGTAGGATGCCCCTGCGTAAATGCGTGTACTTGTTAGTTTGGCAAATGCTCCACATCTCAAAGGCCCTAAAACGCCCGGCATAGTTGCCGAATATAAAGCATTGCCGTTTACATCATCTCCCGAAACCGTTTCTTCTGCAGTGCCAATGTGTTGTAAAGAATAACTTTGGGTGCAGATATTTGCATTTCCCCAAGGATATTGCCTGTAGATTGTATTTTCGCTACCGCGTGCAGCTTTTTCGAACTCGGTTTCTGTCATCGGTCTAAGCCCTGCCCAATCGGCAAAAGCGGCTCCGTCGGTCCAGCTTAAATAATTACAAGCCAAATTCATACCATCAGTTGTTTCAAAAGGTATTCCATCGTCATCCAAATCGCAATAAAAGCTAATTGCTTCGGTGAGCGAATTTTGTTCCTTGTTGCATGCTACAGAATTGCGTCCGAGTGGTGCTGAAGCATTGCTTAATACAAATCTTTCGGTAATGGAGTATCTGTTTAAATTTGCAGCACATAGCCTGTTTTGTTGGCTACGGGTTAATGTATTCAGAAAATCGGCATATTGCTGCTGGCTAATTTCATATTTCATCATGTAAAATCCCTTAAAACCTGTGGGAAAGGAATCGTTATCCACCAAGCCATCGTTATCCGTATCTATTCCATAAGGCCCCCATATTCCTATACCGTTTTCCAGAACAGCATCATCGTAGTTATTCACATCGGTGCTAATATTTTGCACCATCTGTTCCCATACCAAAACAGGCATTTCGCCTGTGCCATGAAAGGCAGAAAGAGACTCGTTAATACCATCGTTATCGCCAATATAGAATCTTCCGTCGTTAATTCTTACCATCTCAATGGCAAAAAGCTGTATTTTTACAATATCTGTATCGTTAACGCCATCAAGCCTGTAGTTCCAGTGTAGTTTAACACCCGAAAAGGATAAATTACCTTCACCAAAAGTGTTTCTGTATAAAAAAAATCCTTTTCCATCGGGCACAACCTCTATAATTGCCCCTTGCGGAGCATAATGCAGGCCATCCAGCGAAGCAATGTTGCAATGTTGCCATTGGCCTTGTCCGATACGGTATTTGGCAAATATCCAAACAGCATCATAATTAGCCGGAGCTACATTCAAGCGCCAGGAGTTTTCCCAGGTAATGTCAAAGCTAATGTGCATATATCCCGAAGTAGTATTTTTTTCGAGAATATCGGCATTCGAAATATTTACATTGTTGGCTTTAGCTGCTGTAAATAGTATCAAAGACAAAATGCCGGCAAGTATTTTTTTTAAATTCTTCATTTCCGAAAACTAAATTATATATTTGCAATTGTAAAAAGTCGGGCAAAAGAAATGCCATTACGATTATACAAAAAATTGAGTTAAAAAAATAATCTTTAATTCATTGTATCAGATTTTGATTTAGAAATTAAATTTTAATAGGTTTGATAAAAATGAGTACATACAAAAACAGCCATCATCCAATAGCAAATCAAACCGATGAAATGCTGTTTAAACAGTACAAGGATAGCTCCGATGCTTTTTTTATGGGCGAATTATACCAGCGCTATACTCATTTGGTTTATGGTTCGTGTTTAAAATACCTTAAGGATGCCGAAGAAGCAGAAGAGGCCGTGATGGAGATATTCGAAAAAATTATGCTCAATGCCTTTAAATATCAGGTGGAATATTTTAAAAGCTGGCTGTTTATTGTAACAAAAAACCATTGTTTACAAAAGCTAAATCAGCGTACAAAAGCTGTTTCAATAGAAAAAACAGAAAATCAACCCGATTTTATGGAATTTCAACCCGAAATTTATCTTAATGATGAAAACGAGGCGGAGAACCATACACAACAACTTAAACCGGCTATGGAACAGCTTAAAGATGAGCAAAAAGTATGCATCGAATTATTTTATATCGAGGGCAAATCTTATAAAGAAGTTTCTGAATTAACCGGTTACAGTATAAAAAATGTGAAAAGTTTTATCCAGAACGGAAAACGAAATCTGAAAAAAATTTTAAGCAGCATTAAATTGCTCCTTTGGTAATTATGAAAGAACAAATCACCCATATTCACATCAGCAAGCAAAAGTGTATCAGCTTTGATACCATGCAGGCCTACTTGCGAAGCGAACTTAGCAAGGAAGAGATTCGCAGGGTGGAAGAACATTTGGCCTCTTGCGAGTTTTGTTCGGATGCTTTAGATGGATTTTTAGAAGCAGAGAATTATCCTTATCACTTTGAAAAAGTAGTTTTGCTACAAAAAAAAATCTCAGATAGGAAGGTAAAAAGGCTTTTGATTTCCGGAAATGCATCCAAAGTATGGTTATATACCGCTGTGGCGGCATCTATTGCTCTACTTATTGGTGTTTCTATAATATTCAGGCCCAAAACGGAGAATACATTGGCCCTTAATAAAGTAGAGGATGCTAAGATCTCAGAATCTTTACCGGCAGCAACTATTGAAGTATTGCCTGAATTATCTTCCGAAAACGATGATCTTGCAAAAATTGTGGAAGAAAATATTAACCCATCCGGAAAGGTAGAGCGTGTAAACCCCCTTGTCGTAAAAGAAAAAACTACTGTAAAAGAAGAACATAGCAATTTGGTGGCTAATGAAATTCTTATTGAGCCCGAAGAAGGTATTGAATCCGAAGTTACAAGCGAATTAGAAGTTTATCAGGCAGAAAATATCGAGGCCACCAGAAATATGGGAAATGCAAAAAATAATATGCAAACAGGAACTACACATTTGAATAATTCTGAAAATTTGCTTAAATTGCTCAACGAAAAGATTGCCCAAAAGGATTACACATCGTCGCTAAATATTCTCTATCAGCTCGAGAATGGTCCGGATGCAGCAAATTACAAACAAAAAGTGGTGCTTACCAGGGCACGCATTTTTGCCGAGCAATACAACAAAGCTATGGGAATAAATTATTTACAGTCTGTTTCTGACCCAAAAATAATCAATAGCCCGGAGTATAAAACATTGCTCGACAGTTTATCAAAATAAATTGAATCTTTTGTTTCTGTAAACTGAATGAGAGGAGCCGGAATTACTGTATCGCCCAAATTTATTTATATTGCTGTAGCCCAAAAGAGTAAAACGGGTATAGAGATAATTGATGTTGAACAGTTGCGTATTCCCGGTATACTGTCAACTCCCGACAAACTTCATTTTATTCGTACATACATTCTCGATTTATTACATATACATCAGGTGGATGCCATTGGTATTAGAATTGCAGACAGGCAAGCACCCAACATAAGTATGGAGCGTATTGAAATTGAAGGCACCGTGCAGGAGTTAACCACGGATATTAATCTCAAAAAGGTATGTATTGCTCCGCTCAGAGAATTGGGCGAAGAATTGAATATAAACGAGCATTTAAATGATTATATCAGCGGAAAAAAGGATTTTTTTGAGATAAAACATTGGTATATAACTAATAATAGCGACGCAAGGGAGGCTGTAATTGCCGTAGCTGCGGCCCTTAACGAGAGACAGTAAATGAAGTTTACCGATAGGCTTTTCAATAAACATGAGGTAGTTATTCGTTTTCAGCTCAATAAACGAATAGGGAAAGAGGGCTATAATTCTATGGTTTTTAAAGCTAAGGATTTACAGCTTAATAATGATATTGCTATAAAGCAAATACCATTAGAATTTTTCTCCGGAAACGATACCTATTTTAATGAGGCCAAATTGCAGCAAATGTCTGGGCATGCTCATATTGTGCCTGTAAAATATGCCGGAAAAGACAAAGAGTATGTATATATTGCTATGCCATTTTATGGCAAAGGCTCTCTTGCCCACATTCTAAACAGCGAAAATCTAACTACAAGGCAGGTTTTAAGGTTGGCTTTTGATTTTCTGCTGGGAATACATTATTTGCACCGCCATGAGATTATTCACTTAGATATTAAACCTGCCAATATTTTGATTTCGGATAGCGGTAGGGCGCTAATCACAGATTTTGGTTTAGCCAAAAGTATGAGTACCGGCAAAATTAAGCTCGAAACATATTATGCCGTGCAAATGCCTCCGGAAGTGTATCTGAAAGAGCAAAATTTGAGTTATCAGGCCGATATTTTTCAGATTGGCATGACGTTATACCGCATGGTTAACGGAAACAGCGTGCTGAAAAGTCAGTTTAGAAGACATGTAACCGACGAACACGGAAACTATTCAAAACAATCATTGGTTAAAGCAATATCTGAAGGTATTTACCCCGATAGGAATACTTATTTGCCCCATGTGCCCCGAAAAATGAAAAGAATTATCAATAAATGCCTCGAGATAAATCCGCAAAAAAGGTATGCAACAGTTACAGATTTATTGAATGATTTGGCCAGGGTTACAGAGTTGCCAGATATCGTGTATAGCTATAGTTTTGGAAGTCAGGTTAAACAATCCTGGATTATTGAGAAAAGGAATTCAGCCGATGTATTCGAATTGATACATTCAAACTTTGATTGTTCGCTGCATACATATCGTGTAAATTTGAAAACTAAAGCTAAGGAAAAGCTTGAAAATCCGGATTTTGAATTAATAAATGTTCCGGTTCAGCAAGCTTATGATCGTTTGCGATTGCTTTTTGAGAAATACTATTAATGTTTTTTATTTTTATAAGCTATATCAGCCTTTTGATGTCAATTATTTAGGCATTCTTCAATAGCCGAGAGTAAATCTTTGTCGGTTACGGGTTTTGAAATAATGGCATGAACTCCCAAATCTTTGGCTATATTGAGGTGAGTTGATGCATTAATTTTACCTCCACCCGAAATGGCTATGATTTTAATGGAAGGGTATTTTTTTTGAATATCTAAAATGAGCTCAATCCCATTCTTTTCGGGCATAATAATATCCGTAATAACAATTTGGGGGGTGTATTTCTTTAATAAACGAGTGGCATGATGACCATCTTCGGCAGAAATAACATCAAAACCTTTTCTAACAAGAAAGGCTTCTAAGGTTTTTCTTGTAAGAATTTCGTCGTCAACCAAAAGTATTTTTACAGCCATTTGTAATATTGGTTTTAATAGCTCAATTGAAAGCTTAAAAGTAAAACTTTTTTTTTATAATCAAAGTATAAAAACCAAATATCAGTTATTTATGGCGTTTTAAATGAGTGAATTGTTTAATTGCCGAATTGCTGTGTAGCTGTGTAGCTGTGTAGTTTATCGGATTCAAGAGTTAATTATTAGGATTTATTTTTTGCTGCGAATTCTGTAATTTTATTTTTACATAATCTGCTAAAAAAAATAATAACCAATAAATTACTATTTCGGGCTTAATACCACAAACGGAATAAGCATTTCTTCGAGAGAGATTCCTCCATGTTGAAACGTGTCGCGGTAATAATTTACATAATAATTGTAGTTATTTGGATAAGCCAGAAAATCATTTCCGTAGGCAAAAATATAGCTGGATGTTAGGTTGGTTGATGGCAAAAAAACATCGCTGGGTTTTTTTATTTCGAACACTTCTTTTGGGTTATAGGCCAAATTTTTTCCGGTTTTATAGCGTAAATTGGTAGATGTTTGTTTATCGCCAACTACTTTTACCGGATTCTGTACACGAACTGTTCCATGATCTGTGGTAATTACAATTTTGTGTTTTGAAGTGCTTAATTGTTGAAATAATTCTTTTAGTGGTGAATGCATAAACCAGGAAATGGTGAGTGTTCGGTAAGCAGCCTCGTCTTTGGCCAATTCTCTTATCATCTTTAGTTCGGTTCGGGCATGAGATAAAATATCTATAAAGTTGTGCACCAAAATTGTAAGTTGATAGTTTAGGAATACATGCATTTGTTCGAGCACTTTTTTTCCTCCTTGACTATTTACAATTTTTGCGTAAAAAAATTTGTCTGTAAATCCTTGTCTTTTAAGAAATTTTGTGAGAAGTTCGGTTTCATTCAGGTTTTTTCCACCTTCTTCTTCGTCGTTGAGCCATAAATCCGGAAAAAGTTTCTCAATTTCGGATGGCATTAATCCAGAGAATATAGCATTGCGGGCATACTGGGTGGCTGTTGGCAGTATGGCACAATATATTTCTTCTTGTTCTACTTTATAGTATTCGCTAATAAAAGGTTGCAAAACTTTCCACTGGTCGTATCTAAGGTTATCAATGAGAATAAATATTACTTTTTCTTGATTTTGAATTAATGGCATTACTTTGTTTTTAAATAAAGTATGAGACATTAATGGTTTTTCGTGGCTATTCTGATGAAACCAATTCTGGTAGTTTTTTTGTATATATTTGGCAAATGCAGCATTAGCTTCTGTTTTTTGCATTTTTATTACTTCATCCATGGTGGTATCGTTGGCTAAATTAAGCTCAATTTCCCATTTCACTAGCTCCGAATAAACCTGTTTCCATTGCTCCCAACTAGCTGCATCGTTAATATCCATGCTTAGTTTTGTAAAATTACGCTGATAATTGCTCGTGGTGGCTTGTGTAACTAATTGTTTATGCTGTAAATGTTTTTTTAAGGTGAGTATTATCTGTTGGTTTTTTACGGGTTTTATTAAGTAATCGCTAATTTTTCTACCAATGGCTTCATCCATGATATTTTCCGCTTCGTTTTTGGTTATCATCACGATGGGTAAATCGGGCTTTATATCTTTTATGCGCGTTAAGGTATCCAGGCCTGATAAACCGGGCATATTTTCGTCTAAAAAAACAATATCATAGTCTTTTTCTTTTATTAAATCTATTGCATCGTAACCATTATTAATGGTATCTACCAAGTATCCTTTTTCTTCGAGCATTAAGATTTGAATTTTCAGAAATTCAATTTCGTCGTCTATCCATAATATTCTGAATGCGGTGCTCATAGTTTGGTTATTAGATTATTTGCTAATATAATACTTTTTGTAAAATATCTGATATAAGAATAAATCGGCTTCTGATTTTATTTTGCCGAAATTTTCGGCGGATATAATATAATGTCCAAAGTCTTTTTCGTTGTATTTCTTCATTTGAATTAATATGTTATCTGCTTGGCCATTAAATGATAGTACTGAATTTTTGTTTGAAAAGGATTTTATGAGAATGAGATTTGTTTTTTCAAGGGATGCTAAATCTACCTCCAGATTATCGTTTGCAAAATTTTCGAGCGTAAGGTTAAATATATCAAATCGAAAGCGGTTCAAATCTAATTGGGGGTTTCGTGAATAATAAATGGACCAATGAATGGTATCGAATTTTAAACTGAATAATCCGGCTGCTTTTCGAAGCTGAGCATCTTCTATTTGATTTAATCCTGCCTGTTGGGAATTGAATATTAATTTCAGAATTTCGTCGGCTTTACCAGATTCGTATGTACCCGGATAGGTTTTTTTAATTTTCTCTAATTGGGTGATGTAAAGGTCTATCTGACCCGAACGTGCTGTGGAGTAGGCATTTAGTAATAGGAATTTTGGAATGAGCTCGTGGGTCGGATATTTCAAAACGGCTTGCTTGCTTATTTCTGTTACTTTGGTAAAATGTCCTTCCTGATAAGCATTGTAGCATTGTTCGTATAGTATCTCGGCTTCTTTGGCCTGATGTTTTAATTGGTCTATGTAATCGGGGTTTTCAAGTATTTTTGCATAGTTGGATTCTGGAAATTTTTTTAACAAATAGTTTTTCCATTTTTTTGCTTCTTCCTGTTTATCTCTTTGATTATTTATAAGATATAGGTTGTAAGCTGTTTGTACTGCCAGTTCATTGCTTGGGAAGCGACGCATAAATTCTTCAAGTAAATCAACTGCCATTTGTGGCTCATCGAGTTGGGCCTTGTAAATATTTCCGGCATTAAATAAAGCTTCTGCAATGGCTTTGTCTGATACTTGTCGGGCGCTGTCGCTTAATGGTATGCTTTGTAAGTAATATTCCGGCATTTTATTATCAAGTTTTTCTTCGCTTTTCCCATTTACTTCTTGTTCCTCGTTTGTAGCTGTGAGCGCAAATTCTCCAACCTGGTTTTTTTTATCTGCACGTCTCCAATGGTCTTCTAATTTTCTGGTGCCCCATCGTTTTTTAAACTCTGTTGAACCATAGCTTACTGTTGTGGGATTGTAAAAATACCATTTATTGGCGTTCGAAGTTATCGGATTAAAGGCTGCTTCGTTTAAACTACCCGAATTTCCGGCAAGTTCTTGTTGCTTTTGTTTTTCCAGTGCTTCGTTCTTTCTAATTTCGTTTATTATTGTATTGATTATTTCTAATCGCTCTTTGGGTGGCAGATCGGCTAATTTTTGTAAACTATCTTGTTTCTGTATAATGTTCAAATTCTCGATTAATGCTTTTAAACTGATGGTTTGTTTACTAATTTCCGGATATCGACTAAATTTTTGATCCAAGAAATTTAATGTGCTGTCGTAATATAATCCGGCTGCAATGTATTCCTGTTTCTCAAAAAAAATGTCGCCAAGAGCGAGAAAAGACAATGCTTTTTGAGTGTTTTCTGCATTTTCGCTTTGTACAGATAGCTTATAATATTTTATGGCCTCCGATGTGTCTTTATTTCCCATATTGAGTTTGGCCAGTGCGAAGTGCAGTTGTGCATGGAAATCAGCGTTTTTAGCATTTTTTAGCAGTTTTAGCAAGTCTTCCTCTAGTTTTCCGCTGTTTTTATTGCCATCGGAGAGCATAGCCATATTTATTTGTGCATAAAATGCCATTTCGTAACTCTGATCTAAATCAATAACTTCTTTATAATAATCGATGGATTTTAATTTGTTTCCTTTGGATTCATGCAATTGTGCTAAAATGAAGTTTATTCTGGAGCGTAACTTTTTTTGTGGCTTTAGTTTCAAAGCTTTCTCAAGCAATGGAATGACATTATCGTATTGTTTTTGAGTAAGATAATAGTCGCATTCAACCAATAGCAGATCTAATTTTCTCTTCTCAGGAAGTTTTTTGTTATTTTTGATGATATTTAATTGTTCTTTGGCTTCGGGCCAGCGTTCGTTTTCTATAAAAGTGCGTAAGAGCCAGATTTGGGCATCCACAAAGGCACTCTCATCTGGATAGTGCGTTATTATTTGTTGAAACGAATTGATGGCTTTGGGATAATCCTCGGAGTAAAAGTTGGCTTTCCCGATTAGTAAGTAACTGTCGTCAATCCATCGGCAATATTCGTTTTTTCGGTAGAACTCCCTTTCTTTTGCAGTCATTTCTCTATTGGCTGGCCGTTTGGGCTTTGCTTTTAGCGAATGCATTTTTATTAGCTTCGACGATTTTTTTATCGATTTCTCCATATCCCCTTTTAAGGGATTTAGGTAGTTTTTGTTTTTATCTATAAATAGGGGTAAAATCTCTGTATAATTGTCCTTATAGCTCTTCTCCAAACTTTGAATTCCTGTTTTAAAGCTTTCATTACCATTGAAATATATGTTATATCGGGCTGTTACATTGTGATAGCTACGCGTAAGGAGTGTATTTTTTTTTGTTGAACATCCTGAAAAAAATACGATACTTAATACGATTAGTTTTATGCAGAAGAATTTCATCTTTCCAGTTTTTATAGGATTATACTTCGACGGATTTATTTGTAGCTTGCTAAATATGCTTTTATAGTTTTTCATAGACAATTTGAAATATTGCAATCTGGTTTATTTTTTTGGTTTCTTTTATAAACCTTTTTTTTGCTTCATTATTGTTTGTGTTTAGGGCATTAATATCTGCTAAAATTATGCAATTATGCAATTATTTGTGCTTTATTATTTTCGTGAGATTACCTTATTTAAATAGTTGTTTTCGGCATTTGCAATCATTTTTGATGGATGCATGGTATCACTTTCTTCGTAAAAAAGGGCTCTGTCTATAAGTTCGCTCACAAAAACCAGTGCTAATACGAGTATAGGTATTATTTCCTGCCATTGTACCAATAATCCTGCTGATAAAAGTAATATTCTGGATAAAGATAATATTTTCTGTTCAGTAGTTTTATAATATTTCAGTTCAATAAATCGGTATCCGAATAAAAGTATTTTTATACCGATAATTAAATAAGCAAATCCAAAAAAACCAGAGGCAAAACCAAAATACATCAATCCGCTCAACGCCGCCGAAGATGAATGTAATGGAAGAACAGAGGGGTGTATGGTTAGGCTATAAACTTTATCTATGGCATAGAGTGACAAAAAACCAAAAATTATGCCCAATAATCCCACATGAATTTGTTGATGGACAAATAGGTAAAACATTGATATGGTTACAAATACACCCCAGAATCCGATTTCCCGGCTTAGCCAGGAATTTTGTATGTTTAATATTGCTCTGTAGGCTCTGCTTTTCTTTCCCAAGTGCATGGTGCTTAGTATTGTAGCCGAAAGTAAGAAAATGGCGAATATCCATTTATTGATAAATTCGGGAAATTTGAGAACCCCAACCCAAATTCCGGACAGGAGCGGGGCAATAGCCGTAAAAATGGCCAAAGGCCATTCTTTTTTAAATGAAATATGCTTGTTATCTGTATTATTGTTTAATTTTATATACTCTAGCGGGGCTATTGGCTCTTGTGGTTTTTGTCGGCCATCTGATAAGCTTAATAGCTGGATGTTTGGCTTGATTCCAAAATCGTGGAATGCTGTTGCTTCGTGGTATTGTATTGCTGATTCGGATTGCGAAATATCGAGGGCTCCTGTGGGACAAGCTGTAACACAAGCTGGTTTTAAATTTTGATGCAACCTGTCTATACAAAAATTGCATTTCTCGACAATTCCTTTTGATGCATTATATTTGGGAGCACTGTAGGGGCATGCCCATGTACAATATTGGCAACCAATGCATTTATCTTCTAAATGCAGAATTGCACCTGTGAGCAAATCGCGTTGGTAAGCCAATGCCGGACAATTTTGCATGCAGGGTGCATCGTCGCAATGATTGCAGGCAAGGGAGAGATGGAATAAGGGCAAATATTCCAATTGCCGGGCGTTAAATGTATAAACTTGGCGCCACAGTTGTGATGTTTCGTTTTCGAGTTTACAGGCTATTACGCAGGCCTGACAGGCTACGCACTTGTTTTGGTCTAAAACGAATTGCGTTTTTAATTGGCCATTAATATTTATTTTGTAGGGTGCTGACATTTTTTTTTATTGCAATTTTTGTTAAAGATAGAGATATACCTTTAATGTAATAGCATTCCATTACAAAATATTGCAGAAAAAACAATAGTCATTTTTTTTGCTTACTCAGCTATTTTTAGTTGTTCGTATAGCCAATTTTCTGCTGCATCCAAATCTGTAAATACTTTAGTGGGTGTTTTTGGTTTGCTAAATCGGGTAAAGAAATTTACTAAGCCAGTTTGCAACTTGGAATTCATTACAATGGCCGATGCCACCAAGTTTGTATTTGCGGCTTTGGCTAAAAAGTCTCTGGTTTCGGCCTTCATATAGAGCATTTGTCTAATATCAACCAGATTTGCACAGCTCGGCACATGTCCTCCTATATTCAAGCCGGCTTCAACCATTTTTTTTGCGGTTTCCAGGTCTAATTCCACTTTATCCAAAACGGTATAATAAAAAATTTTTTCGTCGCTGGTGCTAACTTCAACCTTATTGTTTATTAAAACACTTTTTTTCATTATGCAATTTTTTTGATTTTTTGTTATGGATAGAACAAAAAAAAATCAGTCGAAGACTGAAATACAATTATTTAAAATGAAAAAGCACAGTTTTTAAGGCTGTGCTTTTTATAACTTTATTCTTTTACAACTTTCACATTTACAGCAACAACTCCTTTGTCGCCTTGTTTTGTATCGAATTCAACCAGTTGTCCTTCTTTTAATCCAAAATTTGGATTTTCTAAACCACTTCTGTGTACGAAGATGTCTTTGTTGTCTTGAGTTTGTATGAAACCAAATCCTTTGGTGGCATCATACCATTTTACTTTTCCGTGCATAAAAATACTATTTATTTTGGTATCTGTTATTGCGACGGAACTCAGAACGATTGTTGTTAGTGTTCTCTTTTTCACGAGCTTCGTTAACTCTCATGGTTCTGTTGTCAAGTTCTGCTTGGTTGAGTTCCTCAATGGCTTTTTTTGCTTCTTCGTTGTTAGGCATTTCCACAAAGCCAAAACCTTTACTTTTTCCGGTGAGTTTGTCTTTTATAATTTTTACAGTTTCCACCGCACCGTATTCTTCGAATACGCCTTTTAAATCTTCCTCGCTAACGCCATACGAAAGATTTCCTACATAAATGTTCATAAATTAAATAATTAGAGAATTAAATACGGTGTAAAGATAAACTTTATATTTGAATATGCGTGATTTATTTTCACTTATTTTTAAAAATATTTTGTTTCGAATTTATACGCTTCGATTTTACTGACTTTATTGAAGTTTTTTTTCTATCTGGTTTGGGCTGCTCATATTCTCGTTTTTTTCTTTTTCGCTTTTTGAATGATTATTATTCTGATTTCTTTGCTACATTTGACTGCTTATTCGTTTATCTATGACACCATATTTCAGATTGTTAAATGCACTTATTGCTCAAATTGAGAAAGAATATAAAGAATATCAAGGCCAAATAAAATGGGTTGATTATTATTATCAAGCTGAGGCTGAAAGCAGAAAAGATTCGCTGCTGAAACAAATGGATTATAAAGTGCTTTGGTCGTTTCAAAATACAAAGCCGTATCTTAATCATTTATCAAAAGGCTGTAGCATCTGTGGTCAGGGTTTATGGTCGTGTTTGTTCATTACTAATCAATGCAATGCATCTTGCTTTTATTGTCCTGCTAAGCAGGATTATGATGCTTTGCCAGGAACTCAGAATTTGGATTTTAATTCGTCGGAAGATTATGTGGATTATCTCCTGAAATTTGGCTTTAAAGGTGCTAGCATTAGTGGAGGTGAGCCATTATTGTACTTTGATCGTACATTGGAATATGTAAAAAAAATCAGGCAAAATTTGCCCGACGATTTTTATATTTGGTTGTATACCAATGGCATTTTGGCCGATGAGTTGAAGCTTAAGTTGTTGGCAGATGCCGGCTTAAACGAAATTAGGTTTGATATTGGCGCTACGGCTTATAAACTCGACAATGTAAGAAAAGCCAAAGGTGTAATTCCTGTTGTATCTATTGAAATTCCTGCGGTTCCGGAAAAAGTTGAGCTTCTGAAAGAATTGCTCCCTAAAATGATTGATGCCGGGGTTTCTAATCTCCATTTTCATCAATTAAGGCTAACAAAGCACAATGCGCCTAAATTGCTTGCCCATAAATATACTTTTTTACATGGCGAAAAGGCGGTGGTTTTGGAGTCTGAGTTGGCGGCTCTCGAAATTATGTTGTTTGCGGCGCAAAATAATATTCCCATAGGTATTAATTATTGTAATTTTCAATATAAAAACCGTTTTCAATCGGCGGGATTTAGAAAAATGTTGGCCGAATTATACCGCCAAAATAACGAAGAAATTACCGAAAATGGGTATCTGAGAAGCATATTTGTTGATATGCATGATATGAGTAGATCAATATCCGGCGATGAATTAAAAATGAACAGGAATTTATATTCTTCGGTGGAGCTTAGTTATAGAGCAGTTAAGCTTAAGAAAATGATATATTCTTCATCTCGTGCCCTGCCTGAACACGAATCGGCCATAAAACTAGGAAACCTTATTCTGGAAGCTAATGAGATTGATGAGTTTTTGGCAATTGTAGACCAAAAAAATATTTCTATTCCTGACGATGAAAAATTATTTGCGATTTGGCAAATGGAGTCTATTGAAAGGGAATGGCGGCAGTATTTTTAGGGATTAGTTTAGCTCCATTAACTCTCCGTTTGCTACAACTACGCGTGTTCTTCCATCTTTATGCAAATAAAATGTAGCCGATATGCCTGGTTTTATAATTTGTGGTGCTTGAAATTGTTCTGGAACTACTATTAATTTGGTTTCCGGGTATTTTGTGTTTGCCTGATGGTTTTTTATTGGCAAATAAAGGTAGCCTTTTCTAAAGTTAGATAGTTCAAAATGCGGTATATCTATTTGAGCCGATGGATATACTTCGGGTAGCAGTAAACCCGGCGAAACTTCCATACCTTGAGCATTGTAGCGGGCAAAAGCATATTCGGTTGATAAATCGCCCATATCGGCAATTTCGCTTGTAATTATGTAGTCGCTTGCTGATTGAATATTTTTTTCATCTTTATTGATTGCCAAATCACAGTTGATGATGCGCCCTTTTATTTTTATTTGAACATTTTCGATGATTAAATCGTAAAAGTTTTTTTTGTTTTCCGGTATATCCAGGTATGTCTGTAATGATTCTCCCTGATAGTATTTTTGCGATAATAATTCGAAGGAGGCTAAAAGCAATAAGAAATTCATTTTACGGGGAGTTTCTTTATTGGATTCATAAGGATAAACTCCACTTTCTATCAGGAGCGTATTTGTTCCTAATGACTGGAAGTGGTCGCCAAAACAGCGTGCGGAGTAGGTGCTCCAATAGCGACCAATCATACCGGGTATAAAGCCCGAAATTAATTTTGCTGCACTTCCTAGTAGTAGCATGGTGTCGCGCCGATTATCGTTTATATCCTCGGCCATATTGTAAGAAGGAGCCAATAACGAAATACAGGCTGGTTTGTTCGAAAATCCTACGCTATAGTGTGCATCCTGATCGTGCAGATTAAAAGCCCAGCGGGGGCTAATTTTGTTGCGATAGTCAGATAAAATGCGGGCTTCGGGGGTTTGCAGTGCCAAGGCATCTCTGTTTATATCGATGTGGAGGGCATTCCGGCGCTGAAACAATTCTACTCCATCCGGATTGAGCATAGGAATAAAGTGAAAACTAAATTCTGAACGCCATCTTTTGATGTATTCCTGATCGCTGTTTCTTTCCAGAAAGTTGAATAAATCGAATAGTGCCATAGTCCCGGTTGGTTCATTGCCATGCATTTGAGACCAAATCAGAATATTACGGCTTCCATTGCCGTATTTTATCAGGAAAATCTTTCTCTTTTCTGCCGATTCGCCTAACTTTTCCACCACAAATAATGGATTTTCTGATAGACTGTTTATTAAAGGAATAATTTGTCTGTGTTTAAACCTCTTATCGCCTAATTCTTCGGTAAAATATTTGGCGTATGATGTTTCAAGTGCCGAAATTAAACTAAATATTTCCATATTACATTCCAATTTCGGTGGCAATCTCTTCAAAGGCTTCAATGGCTAGTGATAAGAAAGAATTTTCGTCTAATCCGCTTGCTTCAATGGCCAAAGCTATAAATTCCCGGTTCACAGATGCCGCAAAGGCCGGGGTTTTTAGTTTTTTTCTGATGGAAGATGATTTGGTTCCGTCAATTTTTTTATCTGGTTTAAGGGCCACGTAGGCCGAAATAATGCCTGTAAGATTTTCTGCACCTGCCAGAATAAAATCAAATTTAGTTTCTCTTTTGACTCCTGTTTGTGAAACTCCTTCGCAATGTGCCTTTATAGCCTGAAACATCTGGGGAATTTCGAATCCTTCAGATTTTAGAAGTTCTACAGTTTTTGCACCATGCTGCTGGTAATCCCCTTCAAGAATATCCATGTCTAAATCGTGCAGTAAGGCAGTATTTCCCCATAATTCGGCATCTTCTCCCAGTTTTGTTGCCAATTTTCTCATAATGGCTTCACTCTCTAAAGTGTGCAATCTTAAATAATTGGTTTTTAAGTATTTGTCCCAAATGCCAAATGCTTCTTCTCTGCTCATTCTGTCTTTTAAGGATTGCATCATATTGGTTTTCTTTTTTGCACAAAACTATTCAATTAAATTTAATTAGAAAAGTGAGTGTAAATTATAGCAGGAGAAAATTTTTGCTGAAACTATCTTATTCAGCATTGTGTATTATTCTTTACTCTGCATTTCGGCAATAATCTTTTCTACAGTGCGTGGGTCGTTGGGCAACAATGTATTTTCAGGCTTTCCATAGGCAGAGCTTACTAAAAAACGCTTACATTTTTGTCGACCCATTACCCCATTGTTACAATAAAATCGTTTATAAATTTACTGGCTTGCAAAATTGGCTATAAGCTCTCCTTTAAATAAGGGGCAATTCTCTGCTTTCGGGCATACTCTATCACTCATTTATTTTGGCGTTGAATTATTATATAAAATTATTACGATTTCATCATATATCCAAAAAGTAGTTTGTGTTAGATGATATAGTTTCATGTGTTGTATTGGGTTAAATAAGTCTATATCGTCCATTGTTTTTTTTTACTAATGTATGTAATCATTATCATTTTTTTGGTTTGATGGTGAAATTCGCTTTGGATTTTGGTCGTATTTATTTAGATTTATGCAAAGTAAGTTTATTAGATGTGTTTATATTTGATTTTTTTTTGATAAGCTGAGTACACAATGATATATTTTTGTAACTTTATGCACTTAAAATGTAGAAGCTATGTATAAGATTATTACTGTCATTTTACTGGTTATCGTTGCGTTTGATGGCTTTGGGCAGAAGATATATAAGGCAGAATATGCATCTCAGGCCGATATAAAAGTGTATATTACAGCTTATGAATCTCAGGCCGATTTAAAGGTTTATTTTGTTGACTATGAATCGCAGGCAAACGCCGACGGTTTGTGGTATGCTGTAAAATATCAATCGCAAGCAAAATATAAGGTATATTTTGTAAATTACGAATCTCAGGCCGATTTAAAAATTTACATTGTAAGTTATCAATCTCAGGCTGGATGGCGAAATTCACAAAAACAACATTTATTAAAATTCTAAACCCTATTTTATGAGTGAAGAGATTAAAGACATTGAAAGCCAAAAAGAAGATGAAGAAGGTTATATTGCTATGCACGAACATGAAGGCGAAGGATACAATATGGAACCCGAAAAGCGTAAAGCTGCTGTAATTTCCGACGAGGAATACATTAAGAACAGAGTACTTAACCAGCGAGATTGGTACGATAGTAAGGCTTCTATTAATCAAAAGAGATATAAGCAATTTAAAAAATGGGAGATTATTCTGGCTGCATCAATACCTGTTGTTATTAGTTTTAGTGCTATGGGTGTGGTTGAGAATACCGATATTATTACTAAAATATCTGAAGTTAACGGGGTTAAAAAATCGGTAAGTTTGTTGTCGTTGGCTAGTATTTTTCAAATTATTGCAGCTACGGCAGGAATTTTGCTTGTAATTTTTTCTAAAGTTCTGGAACTTGAGAGTTACTACAAAAGCTGGATTGAATACCGCGATATGGCTGAAAAAATTGAACGTGAAAGAATGCTTTATGTTACAAGAACTGAGCCTTACGACGAGAAAAATGCATATCCGCTTCTGGTAGAAAAAATTGAGGGTTTGCTTGCCAGGGAAATTCAAAAATGGAAACAAATTCCTAAAGCTCAGATGCAAACGGAGCTTTTGGACAAAGCCCGGGAGGCTATTAATAAAAATTTGCAAACTAAGTTAGGTAAGTAAACTATGGCTAAAGTTTTTCTTGGCGGTACTACAAACCGCTCCCATTGGAGGGATGATATTATTAAAAAGCTCAAAATCGATTATTTTAATCCTGTGGTGAGCGAATGGACCGATGAAGCATACCAGAATGAGCTCAAAGAAAGAGAAACGGCAGATTTTTTGCTTTACGTGATTACTCCAAAAATGACAGGTTTTTACTCCATCGCAGAAGTCATCGATGATTCTAACAAGAGTCCAAAAAAAACAATTTTTTGTTTTATCGAAAATGATGGGGAAGCCGTTTTTTCTGCTTTTCAACTTAAATCCTTGAATGCGGTTGGTAAAATGGTGCACATTAATGGAGGTAAATGGGCTAAAAACATGGACGAAGTAGTGGAATGGCTTAATGCCAAAGCTACTAAATAATTCTATTTGATTATATTTTATTTGAATGAAAAAACACAGAACAATTGCCCTTGTGGCGCACGATAACAGAAAAAAAGCCCTTATGGAATGGGTAGAATTTAATTATTCTATTTTAATGCATCATCAACTTGTTTGCACCGGTACAACGGGTAAACTTATTGAGGCTACAATTACACGAAGTTTAAAAGAAGATGAAGAATTAAAATTTTCGGTGATTAAACTTAAATCCGGACCACTTGGCGGAGATCAACAATTGGGTGCTATGATTGCCGAAGGTAAAATAGACTATGTAATTTTTCTTTGGGATCCCATGCAACCTCAACCTCACGATGTGGATGTAAAAGCCCTTAACCGGATTGCAGTTCTTTACAATATTCCCATTGCGAACAACAGAGCTACGGCCGATTTTATTATAACTTCCAAGTTGTTCGATTCTAATTATCAGCCCATTTTAACTGATTATTCTGCTTATATTACCCGGAGTACAAATTTCTAAGGTTTGTTTGCTTTTTATGGGTTGATTATAAAGTATTTAATTTAGAGCATTTTCAAATTTAATGCTCTATTTTTTTTTATTTTTTCTACTTAAGGTCTTATAAAATAAATAAATGGTAATGCCTGTTATCAGAAAAAATACACTCAACATAAAAAGTAATGCACTGCTATTCATGGTATTTTATTTGAATTTTTTTGGATGCTTTGTAAACCACTAACGAAAGTGCTATAAAAGTACCTAAGATAATGGCTTTGCCAAACCACAAAATGTATAATCGCTGTTTTAGGTCTGATTTTTCGCTTATGCCCGCTGATTCTAATTTTTCTAATAGTTCCGAATTGTAGCTGTATTTAATAATGGAACCATGGTCAAGTGGCCAAGAAAAATGATTAAATAATTCTGAAAATGCTGCAAGCCAATTATTTTCTGTAGGCTTTACCAGTGCCGCCACAAATATTAAGATGAGTAAAAGTGGTGTTACATATTGTATTACATATCTGTAAAATGCCGGAATAGTGATTTCAGCTCCTTGGTTTATTTGATTCCAGAGCCAGTTTTTGGGCATTAACCAAGTTAATAATATTATTTCGAGCATGGCAAAGAAAAATAACGAAAAGGTGCCACCCCAAAAATCGTACTCATCGAGTAAGCCTTCGTTGAAGAAAATTACCGAAGGTAATCCAATGATTAGGGTGATGAGGCCGAAACTTAAAGAAGCTTTATTTCTGCTCCATTCAAAATTGTTCGACATGAAACTGATATAAGGGCTGCCCATGGCAATAGACGATGTAATTCCGGCAATAAATAGCAGACCAAACCAGAAAAATCCGGAAAATGCTGACAAGAATGGTTCAAAATGACCGAAAAGGTAGGGCATTACTTTAAAGCCCAAAGATAATCCCCCCAGATTTAATATTTCTTCCATTTTTTCGAGACCCAGAAAGCTTACTGATAGTGGAATTAAAATGCTGGCGCCCAGAATTACTTCTACAAACTCGTTTGTCCAGCCTGCTGTGAGCGAACTTAGGGCAATATCTTCATTTTCGCGCATAAACGATGCGTAGGTTTGTACTGTACCCCAACCAATTCCCACTGTGAAAAATACTTGGCCGGCTGCTGCAAGCCATACTTTGGGATTCCAAATACTGCTATAGTCGGGGGTCCATAGAAAATTTAAACCTTCGAGACCGGATAATATGGCGCCATAATCGCCCTTTTCTATTGTTACTGCCTTTATGGCCAGGAATATTCCAAATACCACTAATATGGGAACACCCCATTTGGCAACCCATTCTACTCCTTTTTGAATGCCCCGCGACAGAAAATATACATTTATTCCTAGTACAAGTGCATAGAAAAAAACGTTTTCAAAGGGAAACAGGTTCCCTTGGGCACTTGTAACGTATTGATTAAAAAAGTTTAGTATCTCGTTCTGCGTCTGACCATGAAAAAATCCGGACAGGGAATGAAAGGCAAAGTAAAATGTCCACGATTCAAGGTAGGTGTAATACGATGCCACGATGATGTTTGTGAAAATGCCAAATACCCCGATATATTTCCACATCGGATTTCTATTTAAGCTCTGCATCATAAATGGAGTGGAATGGTAACCTTGTGTTCCACCATAGCGCCCAATGGCCCATTCGCTCATCAATACCGGAATTCCTATTACCAGAAAGCTTATGAGATAGGGTATAATAAATGTGGCGCCACCATTTTGAATGGCTTGCACGGGGAATCGTAAAAAATTTCCGAAACCTACTGCGAATCCTGCCATGGCTAATATAAGACCTATTCTTGTACCCCAGCTTTCTTTCATAAATATTTTTTTTTAGCTTAATTGCTTAAAAGTAATTATTATTTTTTTAAAAATGTTGATTTTAATCTAAATTGCTGAGAGAATATATGGTTGAAGTTTGTATGGCATCGGTTGATTATGGTTTTGTTTATGATAAATTCAACCGATGTCATTTTCTTCATAATTTTTTACTTTCTGTAATTGGTGCTTTCAAATATTTTGTCGGCAGATTTTGCAATAAAACCACTGTAAAGTTGACCCTTTTCGTCTTCGTACCTTTTTGCAAATTCGTAGTAGCATCCCGGAATCAGAAAATTGCCGTCTGAAAAATGTTGTAGGTACATTTCTGCTTTTACGCTCGATTGTTCCAGTAGCTCTTCGGGGCTTCCTTTTACTTCACCTCCCGAGTCGTTCATCTGAAATCCGTTTTGTTTCAGAAAATCGTTTAATGCATAAATGCTGCTAAATGTTTTTAATGCATTCACATTTACAGTAAAATGGTTGGCTCTGAACCCATTTACGTATAGCCATGCAGCATATTCCGACTCGGTGCGCAGTTGTTCGTAAACGGCATACGATACATCGCCCCAAACTGTTCCTGAGAATATTAGATTATTGGATGATAATTTTTCTGAGGGAATTTTTTCAATGCACTCGTTTACGGTTTTTTGCAAAAAGTCTGAAAACTCGCTTGTTTTTAGCTCGCTTATAAATACCCGTGGAGCACTTTTGTCTGTTTTATGCTCGAAATGCTTTGCGTAAAGCTTTTTCTCTTCAAAATGATATTCTCCCTTTACTTCGTATCCTACTTTCTCAAAAACTTTGCATAGTACTTCTATATTTACGGCCTGATTGTCGAAAGTGCGAAATGCAATGTGGTCGTTACCCAGGTTTTCGCCGCGTGCGCTAATAATATCATAAATTTTTTGTGCCTGTGGATTTTGATTGGTATAAATTGTCCACAATTTTTCGAATAGTTCTTGCATTTGTTTCATATAATCTTTTTGTGTCTAAAGTAAATCCTCCCTAAGACTATTAATCTCTATAATTTAGATTCACTGCTCTAATCTTTTGAATAAAGTCAATAATTCTGCTATTTTGCCCATAAAATTATTTTGTTTTTATGTTGTTGTAAATTGGTGTGCATATTTTTTGGTTTACCAAAATTTTGTTTGTCTAATTTATTTAAATGCATAGTTATTCACGCTTATTTTCCATTTTTTTTTGAATAAATAGTTTAGTTTTGCTCTTAATTGCATTGATTGAAAAATTTTATGAAGCATACTTCGCTTGTTCTTTTTTTTCTTTTTCTTTTATGGAATGATGCTTATTCTCAAGAGAAAATTAATTTATTTTACTATGTTGCGGTGAAGGATTCCGTTAAAAATGATTTTATTATGATTAGTTCCATCGAAAAAATGGAATTTATTGGCGCTCCTGCGTTTGAAACATATCAAAAATTTGGGGAAGAAATCTACCCACAGTTTGCTAAGTTTATTCAAAAAAATAAATACAAATCATTATTGTCTAAGCTTGTACCGGTAGATTATTATTTAAGTGCCAGCAAAAAAGAAATCAGAAAAAAAATTAGCGAAATAAAAAAGAAAAGCAGGCAAAATGATTATAAAATTATTCGGGTACGAAAATTCCGAATTACACTATAAAAAAAAAGAGAACGACAAATAATGGCCGTTCTCTGATCAATTTAAAAAATTAAACTACTTAGACAGTTGCTCCGCCTGAAAGAAAAGCTCTAATTCTTTGATATCTTTTGGTATATATGGTTGCAAATTTGAAATGTCGATAAAGGCAGATTCAAATCCCACGGGCACATTTGAACCGCTCGAAACAAAGCCTGTACTATTAAAATATGCAGGTGAATTTGCATCTGCAAGCACACTTTCAAGATATATACTAATTAAAATTGGGTCGAATAATTCGTCGTAAACAGAATGAAAATCTGACGATAAAACATTTTTAATGGCATAAGTATCAAAAATACCATCTAATGTTGCCAAATCGGCCGGAGGCAACCCTACTTGTGCAACTGCTATGTTTTTTGCGGCATCAGCCCTGGCTACAAAGGCCCAGTCGTAAGCAATATGTTGCGGATTGAATAACCACAATTCCGGATGATTAGAATTTCCCATTATTTCTATCTCATCGCCTTTTTTGCCTACAAACATTTTTAAATTATCTAATCCAAATCTTTCTTCTACAGGATAATCGGTTATGTATACAATCATGTGCTGATCGTAACCCATATCGCCGGCCTCGCTGTAATCTATGCGATAGCGGGTGTTTGGAAATACATTGGCGGTGTTATAATCAAATTTGGCAAAATGCAAAATGGCTGTACCTTTTACCGGTTCGTTGTTCCAGTACAATTCTAATGCATAATCGGAGCCATCTTTTACTGTAAGTCCATAATTATATACTGCTCCTTCGAAAGAAGCTTCTTTTACAACAGTTAAATCTTTGGCTCTGCCGTCTTCGCCTGTATAAGTTATTGAGAGTTCCTGATCTAAATTATTTATCTGAATCGATTGAATAATGTCTTCAACAAATTGTGCCGATGTTTCACCTACATTAATAAAAGTTCTCAGGTGTTCGTATAAATCACCACCTTTCAGTGTATCATTCATAGACATTTTTTTGCCACTGCCATTGCTTACGGAGGCCGGAATGTCTATACTAAATTTATTGGGGAGATTCACATCGCTTGTATTTTCAGCTTCGTTATTCTCACATGACGAAAATATACCCAATAATAGCGCTATTCCTAAAATGCTTAACCATTTTGTTGTTTTCATACTTAATTTCTTAATTGGTTTTGTATTATTGACGTATTTTTGATAAAAATGGTTGAGTGCTATTCAAAGTTTAACAATTTTTTATAGTTAAATTTCCTTTATGGATTTTTACGAAATATTTATCATTAGTTTGAATAAAAAATGTTTGTAATTTTGCCTAACCAAATGAACTTGATATGAAAAGAAAACTACCATTATTTTTTATATTCATTCTTTTTCCTTTTTTTATTCATGCGCAGAGTTTGCAGGACGATGTTTTTCAAATGCTCATGGAAGCCGATCAGGCTGCTAAACGTAATCATTTTCAGGAAGCCTTAGAGATTACCATCAGAGCTAAGGACTTGATTGGACGAACCGACGAACAAATCCAACTCAGGATGGTTAGAGCACTTATTGGTCTAAAAAATTGGGATGAAGCCCTTACCCAATCTGCTGTTTTTTATCGTTTAAGCCAATCCAATTCTTCTTACGAGTATTTGCAAATGCAGCAAATGGAAAGAATTATAAACGAAAATCTTCAGCTCGAAAACCAGGCGTATCAAGATGCTCTAAACTTTCCGAGTTTGAGCCTTTGTGAGAAATATTTCAATAATTATCCATCTGGCAGAAATATTGCTGAGGTTAGAGTCATATATGCAAGAGTAAAGGCCGATGAGAACCTGTGGCAGGAAACTTTAAAAGTAGGCTCTTACGCGGCTTATCTGAAGTATGTAAATAGCTTTGCATCTGGCTTACATGCCGAAGAGGCGGGTATTACCATCAAAGAAATGGATGAAAAAGCTTATCAAAATGCTGTTCAGAAAGGTACGCAAACGGCTTTAAATTCTTATTTAAGTACTTATACAAATGGCAATTTTCGCAACGAAATTTCTGTCCGATTAGTTGAAAGAAAAGACTTTGATGCTTTTCAGCAGGCTAAATCTACAAACTATATCAGCGATTATGAGAATTACTTAATTACATACCCCTCCGGAAAATTTGCTTCTGATGCCAATGATATTCTGCGCAATAGCTATTATAGGCTTGGCGAAGAGGCTTATAAGGCTAAAAAATGGAGCGAGGCTCAAAAGTATTTTTCCAAATACCTTGAAAAATACCCTTATGGCGATAAAATTGATGAAGTGAAACGTAAAAATAAGAAAAGCTTTAGTATGCAAAATCAGAGCGGATTAGCTTTTCTTGGATTGCAATACCAATCTCTTTATCCTTTCGGAATTACTTTTGGCAGAATGAACGTTGGTAAATCTGGATTTTACACAACTTTTAGAGCCAATCCGGAAGTGTTAAAGTTTTTTTCCCTGTCTAGTATTGATTCTTTGAGCCAAAATAATTATGTGTATACCGGAAATTACGCTGAGACAAGATTTAGCTTTAGCTTAGGACCTACATTTAAACTTATTTATCCACTCTGGATATATGCAGGAATTGGATTAAATTATATTCACAAAATAGCAGAAACCGAAGAATATGATGCTTTTGGTGGATTGATTGCCACTCACTGGACTACATCTTTCGACAATGCTCAATTTATGTTATATCCTGAAATTGGCCTTATGTTTAAACCCGGCAGCAGCCTGATGTTTGGATATGGAATTATGCGATTAAATAGTGAAAATTTGCACGCCTTTCAGCTTGGATTTGGTATTGGATCCGGAAGTGCTAATTCTAATGCCCAAAAAAGAAGAGAAGATCGACGGGCTAAGCAACATAACAGCGTTTACTGGATTTATACAAACTCTTCGGCATTGAATATGGCCATGAGCATAGGTTCGTTAAAAACAAAAGGATTAGGTTTTTATATGAGTGGCGGAATCAACTCCGATTTATTGAAGGCTTCTTCGGCCATCTGGGAGATTGATGATGCCGGCAACACCACTAGTATTTGGGGAATTGCCCGAACCGGAAAAACTATGCAATCCAATTGGGGGGTTTCATCGGGCACTACGTTCAAATTATTATATCCTGTTTGGGCTTATGCAGGTATTGGATTTGTGAGTTCGCAACAATTTGACGAAGTTGATGAATACGATCTCTTTGGCGATTTTTATGATACCGTTTGGATGAAAAATACGGATCAAAAAAATCTGTTTTTCTCCGGTGAATACGGTGCTTTATTGCGGATAAAGGCTTTTTCGTTTCGCTACGGTATTAAGCAACTCAATGGCGATCGTCTCAAAGAATGGGGAATTGGTTTCTCTTTTTGACAAATTCTGCCCTGATAGACATTGTTGCAATTTTTTTACTACATCAATGTCTATTTTTTTACTAATATTGAGTTCAGTCTAAAAAGATTGAAAAAATGATTATAACCCTGCCAGCGTTTT